>CAIMZS010000133.1 GCA_903846015.1 uncultured Anaerolineae bacterium
CTAGCACGGCCGATAGTGCCGGTTCTAGCACGGCTTTTCGCTGCAAAATTCCCTGCCCTACGCTCGCCCACCCAACAGAACCCCGGCCTTCTTCAGGATGATTCCAGCCTGGGTGCAGGTGCGCTGACAGGTCGTCAGCGCACCTGTCTGTCCATTGCTGCGATTCTCCCGGCCGTTTTGATCTTTGGTTGGTGGCTCAATTATGTTAATTCAAACTACAAGATCATGAGTTTCGATACGATTGGGGGCTTTCGTTGGCTCAACCATACTGGCGAGTATTTTGAATATGTGCCTGATCAGGATGCTGTAATCCGGGATACCTATATCAAGTATCGCAATGCCAGGATAATCGAAACAGGCTCACAATCCAATGCAGCCTGGGATGCCATGGATGAACTGCAAAAAAAGAGCAAGCTGGGTTTTTATGCCCTTTCACGCAAGCTGACGAATATTTCACTGAATTTGATTTCGGCGCACCCGGATTTGTACTTGAAAAATGTAATTTCGGGCTGGTGGATGTTCTGGTGGGCAGCGGTATACTGGTCCAGCGATGTGTTTGCGTGGCAGGCTTTGGTGCCGGTTATGAAGATGCTCATCTTTATAGAACGCGCGGTCATGATCCTGGCAAACTTGCTGTTTATGGGTGGTTCGCTGGCGGCAGTTTTTTGGAAAAAGGCGCGTGTCGTGCTGGGGCTGCCCTTTGATTGGAATAATTCCGGAGCCCGTTTTGGGTGGCTGGTACTGGCGACAGCTTGGGGGGCTTCAGTAGTGCAGACATTGATGGATCACGGCGACAATCCACGCTACCTGGTGCCTTTGCAAACTATTGTGATGATGATGGTTGCCTGGTGGTTGTGCCAAATTTTTTCCCCGTCAAAGATTCATTCTCGTAAAGACTGATATGGCAACAGCGCTGCGAGATGGCATGTGCCGGCGGCTATCGGAGAGCATGGTAAAAATGAAACGAGCTATTTTCCTGATAACACTTTTTGCTTTTATAGCACGGTTGGGTTTGGGGGTGACGGCAGCGGTGCTGCTGCCACAGGTGGGTTATGAGAGCAAGACGCAGCAAGCGGGCTATTTGTTTTTCGATGCTTACCGTCGAGATTCGCAGGCGTGGGATCTGGCTCAGTCAGGCAAGCCGCTGACGCGTGCTTTTGATGAGAAATATTCATCTGACCAGTATGGCGGGCTTTTATGGATGAGCGCATTTGTCTATCGCTATCTAGCCGGTGGTGTGCACCAGCCGCTGTTGATTGTAGTGTTGGCTGCATTGGCCGGTTCGCTTGGTGTGTTGTTTGTTTACGGGAGTGTGATACGGTTGGCTGATGAAAAAACAGCCATAGTATCTGCGCTGATTTTTGCTTTTTTCCCTGAAGCCATTTTGCAGGGCGCGGCGCAGATGCGCGAACCTTTTTTGATGACCTTTGTGGCAATGGCGTTCTACGGGCTGGTGGAATGGCAGGCCAGGCAAATACCCAGCGCTGCGGTGGGTCTGACCAGTTCCGAATCAGTCCCGGCCCCTGTGGAAAGGGCTTTCACTGGCTGGATGCCCTGGGTGTGGATGGGTCTGGCACTGGCTGGTATGCTGTTCATCTCACCTGCTTTTGTGCTGGTGAGCCTCATTGCCGCGGCAGGCTGGTTTTATTTTGACGATAGTCACGCTAGTGTCGGTTCTAGCACGACCACGACCACGGCCACAGCCGCAGGCAACAAATTTAAAATTCCCTGGCTGGTGATGGCTGCGGCTGTGGCCGTGTTTGTGATTGCGCTGCTGGTATTGGCTGCCAGTTGGAATACGCTTGTCACAACCAGCGGCGGCGGGGTACTGGGCATCATTGGTAGTTGGGCGCGTGGTACGGCAAAGTGGAATGCCTATTTGCTTGGGCGTAGTTCAGGGATTGTGCAGGTTCTCTTTCAGGTGTTGCCCCCAGCTCTGGCGATGCCCTTTGTCACTATTTACGGCGTATTACAGCCGGTTCTCCCGGCTGCCCTGTTTGAACCAGGTATTCTTTTCTGGCAAGTTTTGGGAGTTATCCGCGCTTTGGGTTGGTATTTGCTGCTGCCCCTGCTGGCTTTTGCCCCATTTTCGGCCTGGGGCCTGCCGTCCAGGTCGCGCAGCCGGCGCAGGCAGTGGTTATGGTTGAACCTGGTGGTGTGGGGTTGGATCCTGATCGCGGCGGTGCGCGGCGGCGGAGACCAGTGGGACAACCCGCGTTACCGCGTTATTCTGATGGCATGGATGGCCATGCTGGCGGCGCAGGCTTTGGATACTCTCAAGGTCTTTTACCGAGCTAAAGCGTCAGACGTGGAGGCGCGCGGTACCACAGGAACAAATGAGAAAGGTTCTTCGATAGTGTCGGTTCTGGCACGGCCACAGCCACGGCCGGATGTGAAGCGCTGGTTTTGGCGGATCATCGCTGTTGAAACTATCATTTTGCTGGTGTTTGGACATTGGTATTCATGGCGTTACCTCGGACTTGGGTTCAATATTGGTATTCGCGCCTCATTGATTATCGCGATTGGTTTTTCTGTGTTGTTGGTATTGGGCGATTGGGTCTGGCAGAGATTGAAGCCATCATCTCGGTTATAATTTATGAAATAATCCTGGTTCCTGTTTAGGATGAAATAATCCTGGTTCCTGCACGGGATGGTTCAGACACTTGCTCTTGCTCTAACCTGCGTAAATCTGCGATAGTGCCGGTTCTAGCACGGCCACGGCCACAAGGCGAAAATCTGCGGTTCAAGTTTGGAGGAGTTTTCAATGCCCGTTGCATTAATCACTGGTATTACAGGCCAGGATGGTTCTTACCTGGCTGAACTTTTGCTTGCCAAAGGTTATCAAGTTGTAGGCATGGTACGGCGTTCCAGTACCGTCACCATGGAACGTCTTGAACATTTGCAGGATGACATCATCATTACCCAGGGTGATTTGCATGATCAATCATCGATGGTCGCACTTATTGAAGAGTTTGCCCCGGATGAAGTCTATAACCTGGCTGCCCAGTCCTTTGTGCCCACCTCCTGGAGCCAGCCATTATTGACAGCCGAGGCCACAGGTTTGGGTGTTACCCGCATCCTGGAAGCCATCCGGTTGGTTAATTCCAAAATCCGTTTTTATCAGGCTTCATCCAGCGAGATGTTCGGGAAAGTGACAGAAGTGCCCCAAAAGGAGACCACCTCCTTTTACCCGCGCTCACCTTACGGCGTAGCCAAGGTCTTTGGGCACTGGATCACAGTTAATTACCGCGAATCATTTGATATGTATGCCGCTTCGGGCATTTTGTTCAACCACGAAAGCCCGCGGCGGGGCCTCGAGTTTGTGACGCGCAAAATCTCGAATACCGTTGCCAAAATAAAACTTGGGCAGGCCAAAGAACTGCGACTGGGCAACCTGGAGGCGCAGCGCGACTGGGGTTTTGCGGGCGATTATGTCGAAGCGATGTGGATGATGCTGCACCATACCCATGCTGATAATTTTGTCATAGGTACCGGCGAGACTCACTCGGTTCGTGAATTTTGCGAGCTGGCTTTTGGTTGCGTGGATTTGAATTATCGTGATTATGTCGTACAGGACCCGCGTTTTTACCGGCCAGCGGAAGTTGACTTGCTTATCTCTGATCCATCCAAAGCCAGGAATGAACTGGGTTGGAGTGCCAAGACCAGGTTCAGCAGCCTGGTCGAGATGATGGTGGAATCTGACTTACGGCGGCTGTCGAAGTAATGACCCCGGTCTCTTGCCTTTGCTCTTGCTCTAATCTGCGTAATCGTCGAAATCTGCGTAAATCTGCGGTTCAGACAAGGTTCAGACAAGGTTCCGATCAATGAAAAAAGTTTTGAAGTATTTTATAGACCGGCCAACATTTGCCGATCTATTGTCCATTGCTGGCCTGGGAATTTATGGCGCCATTTTGTGGATGTTTGCCCATTCCCAGTTTTCGGTGTTGGATGAGGGCCTGTATCTTTACAAAGGATGGTTGTTCGCCAGTGGACAGTATGCCCCATTTCAGGATTATGGGGTCTGGACGAACCAGATGCCGCTCGCTTTTCTCATTCCTGGATGGGTGCAAATGGTTTTTGGCGTTGGCATCCGTACCGGGCGCATGATGGCAATCGTTCTTGGAGTGCTTGCCCTGCTGGGGTTGTGGTTAACCGCAAGGCGGCTGGGCGGACGCTGGTTGGCGGCGGGCTGCGTGGCGGCCGTTGTCCTGAATCCGGCGGGAGCTCACATTGTTACCCTGGCGGCTTCACAGGGGCTGGTCGCCTGTATTCTGGCGTGGACAATGTTCTTGAGCCTTGGCGCAGACCGGAAGAATTGGCAGATTTTCAGTGGTGGGCTGCTCGCGGGGGTTGCCGTGATGGTGCGGATCAATCTTTTGCCGCTCCTGCCGTTCCTGGCCTTGTATATTTTATGGGCGCGTGGCCCTAGATTTTTGGGATGGATGTTGGCCGGTATGCTGATCAGTTTTGGCGGCGTCCATCTGGTTTATTGGCCCAATATCCTCAGGTTGTGGGCAAAGTGGCTGCCTTTTCCGTTCCTGGTAAATTGGTTTCCGCCTAAGAACACACCAACCTGGAACCCCGACAGTCCAATTGGTTTTCGTGTGGCCAGTTTCTTCCTGGCATTTCGTTACCATTTCGCTGCGTTGGCGGGAGCTATGACCACATGGATTTTTTGGCCGGGCACCGCAGGGGTCGGGAAAACGCCAGGATCAGCTCGCCCCAGGTTAAGCTCTGAAAAGCAAAAAATTGCCGTCTTTTTATCATTATTATTTGTGACCCTTTTCTTCCTGCATGCCTGGGCTGCGCTCGGAAACGAATATTGTGTTTTCTGTTTCCCGACCTATACAACTTTTTACGCGGGTATTGGGCTGCTGTTGGTGGTTGTGACCTGGGATGGTTGGAATTTCACTCTCCCCGCATGGCGAAAGTTCTTGGGCGCGGTTTCATTCCTGGTTATGCTCGCAGGTATGGCCTACAGCGCTGAGGCAGCCGCTCAGCAAATGTTAGGTGAATATTTTTATAAGCGCCTGTTAGCCGTTCCGGTTCCGGGCTTGAACGGGGCGCAGATATGGCAGGTATTGGCCAATAAGTTCCGGTTGGATTATGAGGTCGTGTACGCTGGTTTCCACGTCTGGCTGCCGGTGTTTGCGGCAGTGCTGTTTGGGCTGGTGGTGTTTTTGGGATTTAAAATGCTGTTCGTGATGAAAAGGAGCGTTCTCTCCTGGGGAACTGGTATGATATTTATTGCGCTGCTTGGCAGCGCGATGGCGCCGCTGCCGGTTCTGGCGGGAGATTATGGTTCTGCATCCTACTTATCGGCCTGCAGTGGCGATGTCATCCAGTCATACGAAGCTGCAGGCGCGCTGCTGGCAAAAACGATTCCGCCTGGATCCAGGCTGTATTGGGCTGGTTCATCGCCGGTGACGTTGTTGTATTTGCCGGGTGCGCAAATTTATCCGGGCCAACTGCATGGAGGCTATTCACTCAGAGTTAGCCTGGATGACAATGCGCTGTTGAAATATGGCTGGTGGAATGAACACCTGGCCGAGAAATGGCTGAATGAAGCCGACTTTGTGCTTGTAGAACCAAAAAATATTGGCAAAAATGACTGGCTGACAGGCCGGTTGGGAAATTTTGAACGGGTGGCGCAGGCACCAGCTGCGGCCCCGGATTGCGGGAATGATGTGGTGACATTCGTTTATCGGAGGAAGTAGATGGATCTATCAGTTGTGATCCCGGTTTATAACGAAGTGGATAGTTTGCCGTTTTTACATCAGGCCGTCGGCGCAGCGTTGAAGGATGTACAACGTTCGTGGGAAGTGATCTATGTGGATGATGGTTCGCGCGATGGCAGTATGGCTGTGCTGGCTGATTTGGTGGATAAAGATCCTGCCCATGTCGTGGTGGTGGAATTTCGCCGTAATTTCGGACAAACGACCGCCATCGCTGCAGGAATTGACCATGCCAGTGGAGACGTGATTGTCTTTTTGGATGCTGACATGCAGAATGACCCGGCCGATATTCCCATGATCCTGGAAAAGCTCGACCAGGGTTATGATGTTGTTTCTGGCTGGCGCAAGGATCGTGAGGATAATGCCCTGACGCGCAACCTGCCTTCACACATGGCAAATTGGTTGATTTCCAACGTGACGGGTGTTCACCTGCATGATTATGGCTGTACGCTGAAGGCCTACCGGCGTGAAGTGATTACGGGTTTTAAACTTTATGGTGAGATGCACCGTTTTATCCCGGTATATGCCAATTCGGTTGGCGCAAAAATCGTGGAAGTGCCTGTGCAGCATCATGCTCGTAAGTTTGGACGGAGCAAGTACGGGTTGGAGAGGACTGTCAAGGTTGTGCTCGACTTGATGGCGGTGCAGTTTTTGACTCGCGCGGCAAATAAGCCGATCTATTTATTTGGAGGCGTAGGGCTTTCACTGGTTGCGCTGGGTTTTGTGGGAATGATTTTCCTGGTGCTTCGCAAGCTGGCTGTGCAAATCAACATTTTGACTTCACCGCTGTTTATTATTTCGGTGCTCCTGGCGATGACTGGTTTTCAGGCCATCTTGATGGGGCTGATCGCTGAACTGCTCGTTCGCACCTATCACGAGTCTCAACAGAAACCAACTTATACGGTTCGCAGAGTGTTGAGAGGCAGATGAAAAATCGTCAAGTGGTATTGCGAAATAGTCCCGGTTCCAGCACGAGGCGTGGAATCGGTACCGTGCTTGCCGTGCTGCTGCTGGGTGCATTGCTCTATCAGAGCGGCTGGGAAGACGTGCTAGCGGCGGTTAAGCGTGTCTCGTTGCTGAACCTGGCGCTGGCTGGCGGCTGTGTCCTGCTTTCACGACTGTTTATTACGGCGCGGTGGCATGTTTTGCTCCGTTCTGGCGGGGTTGCGATTCCATTTAAGGATACGGCTTCGCTGGTTTTCACAGGTCTGTTTGCCAATAATTTTCTACCAACAACTATTGGCGGTGATGTGGTCAGGTTAGCAGGTGCAATGCAAATGGGTTATGATCGCGCAGTATGCCTGGCATCCATTGCTGTCGATCGAATGGTCAACCTGGTTGGCATGTGCATGGCAGCTCCGCTGGGGCTGTGGCAGCTTGGGCAGGTCATAGCCGCGATGGTGCCCGTTGTAGGGACGCAGCGTTGCGGCGTCCTGGGAAGAGCATTCGAATCGGTAGTGCTGACAGGGTGGATGCAAAAGGGTTGGAAATTCTTGCAGCGCACGCTTAATTCATTTTCCATCTGGTTAAAAAAACCTTCGATGCTCTTGCTGGCGCTTGGATTTGCGCTGCTGCACATGTTTTTTTCGTTTTCGGCCAATGCCATCCTGCTTAATGGTCTTGGTGAAACCTTGCCGCTGTGGAAAGTGATTGGACTCTTCAGCCTGGCTTATTTCGTGTCGCTTGTTCCGGTTTCAATCAACGGTTATGGAGTGCAAGAACTGACCGTCACGTTTTTGCTTTCGCAGGTGGGCGGGGTGAGCGTAGCCGTCAGTGCAACGGTGGCGGTGCTGCATCGCATGTTGATGATGCTGTTCAGTTTACCGGGCGCTTTTACCTTGCCGGGTGTGATGGCGAAAATGGATGCTTCAGGTTCCGCCGATAGTGCGGGTTCTCGCACGGCCGATGATGACAGTGATCGAAAGGGGTCGAAGCGGGAATAGCATGAAACAAGTTACCTCGACAGTCTTCTGGCAATCCATGGTTGTATTTACCTTTATGGTTAATTCGGTCATTTTAATCTGGTCGATTTTGCGCTGGATTGAACTCAAAGTGGTTTTGTGGCGATCGATATGGATGGCGCCGTTGCTGCTCTACCTGGCGGTGCTGGTTGGCTGTGTTTGTATATTTATCTGGATTTCAAAAGGCAGCGGGCTGAGT
Source organism: uncultured Anaerolineae bacterium (assembly GCA_903846015.1). GTDB lineage: Bacteria > Chloroflexota > Anaerolineae > Anaerolineales > Villigracilaceae > UBA5195. The sequence continues at coordinate 7,896 of CAIMZS010000133.1, forward strand.
GCGGCATGGGCAGGTTCAAGAGCTGCTTTCGAGTCTGGTTTGTGGCACAGCAAAGTATCACGCAGTGTGGCGGGTCTGGTTTTTATTGCAGTTGTGTTGATTATTCCAGCTCTGAAATTCTTTTTTCGAGTTGGAGAAGTGGTTAAAAAATCGACACAGGACCCGATTCTGATCATGATCGTCTTTTATTGGGCGGTGTGGTGGTTTGTTCTGCTGGCGGTGGTTGCGCTAAAAGTGGCTTTCAGTACCAGTTGGCCCGCGGGATTTGCCAGCGCAGTGCTGATCCTGGGAGTGTGTTACGAGATATTTTTGCGATTTCATAAGGTGACCAGCTACCCATTCTCAATGGATTGGTCCGAATCCAGTCGTTTCTATTATGGGTCGCTTTATTTTGCGCAATCCATTTATGGGCTGAAAGTGCCACTTTCAGCTCTGCATCCCAGTCGTTATCTGTTACAGGCGCTGCCATTTTTAAATTCTGGTCTTTCCTCCGGGGTGAGCGGCCTGACCGTCAGCCGTTTTTGGCAGTTTGCCCTGTGGATCGGGATGACGGGAGCAGCGGCAGTTTCGTTAGCGACGAGAGTATTCC
>CAIMZS010000134.1 GCA_903846015.1 uncultured Anaerolineae bacterium
AACCACTTTTCGCCCAGCGAAGATCTTTTGCATGGCTTCGTAATCATTCGGTTCCAATCGGCGAATCGTGATATCCATTTTTAATTTCCTTTAGCTTTTAAATTGTTATTGTTCAATGCCAGCTGGATTGCATGCTCCATCGTCTAAGTGTTCGGGTTAAACCGAAAGGACTTTAAGATAAATCAGTATTCCAGTAAGACTTAATGCTGCCAGTGTGCCCAGGCTGAATAAAATAAGTTCAAGCCGTTTCCACCAGTGATTTTTCCATGCGAGGATGGAGAACACGAGCAAGACCACTACGAGGAGAGATGTTAGCCAGGGCAACAGAAACAGGGTTCGGCTTGAATATGGAGAGAAACCTACCAGGGTAGCCCAGCCATAGTTCTCTGCCAGCGCTTTCTTGGAAAGTAGCCAAGCGCCAACCATGAACGATAGATTTAACGTAGAAACAACCCAAAGAGTCAAACTGGCAGATTTTGCCAGGGCTAGAGAGGCCGTTGCTTGTCCGCGAGAACGGAAATAGATGATTGGTAATCCAATGATGGCAGTAAGGAACACAAGCCCAATCAACCCGATTGCCAGGGAAAGTGGGGAATAAGGGTCCTGCACTCTCATAAAAATATTAAAAGCTCCTTGGTTGATGTATACATCCGTGACAAAAGGCAGTCCTTTCATCTGAGCCATGCAGCTTGAATCTGGCGCGTTGGATGGGTTGTTGAGAAAATCAGCCATCATGGATTGGGAACAGGGTTCAAAACTGACGACATGGGAAAACTCTTGAAATATATAGGTAAAACTGTGGCTCAATGTGCTGGCGGCAAGATTTGCATACGACGGTGGTGAAGCCGAATCATAATCGCCGCCGTTCAGTAGCAAGGTGGGAATATCGCTCTGGACAGGCTGGCTCTCGGCAGGGTCTGCCTGCCCGGCTCCCCAAATTGCGCAAATGGGGGCGTCACTGTATGCAGCGTAAAACGATTTAAGATCAAGATGCTTATCGAGATTTGCAGTGTATGCGCCTTGATCATATAACCCGCTCATATCGTGACAAAAAACCGTGTAGTAGTCTGCGTAATTTACAGCGGGCGCAGCCCCGGGAAGAAGTCTTTCAAGAATCGATTTATCACCTGAGTTGGCTTGATTAATCACGATAGGCATGATTTGAACCAACCAATTTGCTTTCATTGACTCTTTTACGCCCCCGGCAAATATGTAGCCAGTGGCCCAGACCTGTTTTGTTTGTCCAGTCTCGCCAACTGGTATGGTAATTTGGATAGGGTCCTGATCCAATTTCCGTATGGTTTCATGGAACTTTGTTTCCAAATCAGGATAATCACGATCGCAAGCAGAGTCTGCCTTGCATCTGGAAAACAATGCGGATAGTGAGCTGACTGTAGTGGTCAGATCACCTCCGATTTTGTCTATTTGTGGCGGAATGACTGAATCGAGCACGACACTGCGAATCCCATTGGGGAAGGCCCGCATGGTGACCAAAGCTGTGCGTGTGCCGTAAGAAATGCCGTAAAGATTCCATGCGGGGTACCCCAATGCCTGGCGCAAATCTTCCAAATCATTGGCGTCCGCCAGCGAGTTGTAGGCTGTCAGGTCAAAGCCCTGGCTGACGAGCGAGTCCCGGCAAGACTTGGCCCACTGCAAGCCAAGCGCCATTGTTTCCGGCGCGTTTGGCGCCTTTTTCTGCGCGCTGGCATCCGGCAGGAAATTCCTTGGGCATTTCATCCCAGGTAGTGAATATCCCACACCACGAGGGTCAACAAGAATAAGATCTCGGTTCCCCAACGGGGAATTGCTCCAATCATCCCAACCACCGCCAATCCCACCCAAGCCAGGCCCGCCTTCCAGTTTAACCAGCGGGTCGGGCTGTGGATTTGTACCTGATGCTTTACTAACGGCATACGCCACTTTGATGGTGCGGCTCTGTGAATTTTGACGGTTCTCTGGCACGCTGAGATATCCACATCGCCAGTTGGGCCCTGATAAATTCGCATCTTTGAACGAAGAGCAATCTGTTGGTTCGATTGTTGGCGCGGAATTGTTCGCCGCAAGCACGCGTTGCAGGCTATTTCCAAAAAACATGAGCATGATGCCAAGGAACAACACGATAATCTTAGACACTTTGGGCTGCATGTTTATCTCCATTGAAAAGTCTTGAAGTAAGTGGATTAACTCAACGCCAACTGGAGCGCCTGTTCCAGCGTCATGGTTATGGCAACAAGGCTCTAATTAATTTGTCTGCCAGCCATTCTGAATAATTTTCTGCTGACCAACCTCGTTCGCGCGTCAGTAATAGAAAAACTTCAGGGCTGGTCAACGTCCAAACCGTGTCGGTCGCGGACTTTTCATCTTTTTCGCGCAGCGCTCCGTTCGCCGAGAACTGATTCACTGCAAACGCCATGTTTTGCCATCTTTGCTTGTTTAGTTTCTGTACCAACTCATTGATGTCTGCTTCCGTCTTGGCGGCAACATTCATGATCTCCGCGATGGCTGCAGCGCCTTCCAGATTTCCCGCAATGACCTGAGCGAACATCTTAAGTTGTTTTTGTGGATCGCGTTCCTGTGTCACGGCTTTTACACTAGCGCGTTCCAACACGGGAGTATTTGCTTCACCGCGGTTTGAAGATGACCTGTTCAACAATTCGATCAAGATATTCCGCTTATTGTCGAACACAGCGTAGACTGTCTTCAACGCAACGCCTGCTTCTTTTGAAATAGAGTCAATGGTCGCGCCTGCGTAGCCATGCTCCATGAATAATTTTTGTGCTGCGTCCAGAATACGGCGACGGGTTTCCTCCGCTTGTGCCTGCCTGCGGGTGGAGTCATATTTGCGTTTCGGCGGATTTGATTCTGGCATAGGTATTGACATTCTCCTAATTTAATTATACCATTAGGATAATAATTATCCTAATGCAGTATCAAAAAAAACAGGAGTTTTTTATGATCCAGCATGAAGTTACACTTCATATCAATCATCCAGTTGATAAAGTTTTTGCGTTTCTGTCAGATGCCAAAAATCTGCACACCTGGCAATCCAATCTCATCGAAAATCAGCAATTGACGGAAGGAACTGTGCGGGTCGGTACTCAATTCCGGGAAGTGCGCCGTACTGGTCCCCGGCAGTCTGAAATTCGAGCGGAAATTACAGCATATGATGTGAACAAACGGTTCGCAACAAAAACGCTTACCAAGCCGCAAGTCACAGTCGATTATGCTCTGGAAAGTGAGGCAGGCGGTACACGACTCAATTATAAATTCGTGATGGTCACCAGCGGGATAATGCGCTTGCTTGAGCCTTTAATTGCAGGCTCAATGAAGAAGGATAATGACCTTGATTTTCAGAAATTTAAGCTTCTTCTTGAAAGGGCAGTAGGTTAATC
>CAIMZS010000135.1 GCA_903846015.1 uncultured Anaerolineae bacterium
GTGAGTGTAATCAGCTAACTTTATGGGCTGATATTCACGATTGGTTATGGTTGTTTTTTGCAGAAATTTCAAGACAAATGGCGTCAGGTTGTACTAACGCCGTTTGTCATTTAACCAGTGAGGAATGATCAAAACGGGGGATCGTCGATAGTCACGCAGGGATTGTCCTGGATGATATTGTGGCGGGCACGAGCCTCGTAATAGCGATGAATCTGACCGCTGTATCGGTTTTCGAAGTCCGTTGTGAACACTTGAAGGAAGTCGAGTATTTCGACAACGGCCTCATCTGAGAGTTGTGGCAAAGAGATACATTGGAAGCAGGATTCTGAACACATAGATTTCCTCTGTAAATGATCAACGACCATTAGCAACGCTGCGCTGTGTTGGTTGATTGGGTTGTGCAAACACATCTAGATAGAGTTTTTCATCGAGTACCGGCAGGTCACGTTGCGCTGCTGCGGCGAGCAGTTCGGCTGCCAGGGTAGTCATGATGCGGTAATTACCGGCGGCGTGATCACATAAGGTGTGCCGCAGTTGCGGTGTCATCAGGCTGGCGTTGCCCGCACCGGACGTTAGATGATCGAGGCAGGCCAGCAGGTCATCCCGGCTGGCAAACTCGGTGGCAAGACGAGTACGAATCCGGCTACCCAAGGGAACAAGCTCCTCGCGACGCAGCTTATCAATTAATCTGGCATCACCTGCCATGACGATGCACAACAGCGGCTGTGAATCGAAACGGGCGCTGGCCAATAAACGCAATTCGGACAGCACTTGCGGCGTCATTTCTTGCGCCTCGTCGATGAGTAAAACCGGTCGGCAGCGAGTTGATTCCAGATGACTGAACCAGCGCTCGCGCAACGCCTTGAAGCCACCCCAGCGATTGGATGGCCGCAACGGCACCGCGAAGATGTCGCCCAGTTCACGATAGAAGTCAGCCAAGTTGCTTTGTGGATGATTGATCGCACCGACGGTAACATCAGGCAGCTTTTTAAGCCGTTCCGCTAGCAGCCGCAGCACGATGCTTTTGCCGCTGCCAGGTTCGCCGTAGATCATGGCGAAGCCACCCTCGCGAATCTGCGCATGCTCAATACGCCAGCAGAAACTTTCGATCTTCGGCGGTATGTAAATCGCTTCAACCGGCAATTCCGGTGAGAAGGGATTCCATTTGAGTCCATACAGGGCAAGTAATTTTTGGTTCATGCTGATTCCTTATCGGTTACGGGTAAGTAGGCGGGCGGCAGGCCCGTGGCGGCATAGTCAGCCAGCAACCCGGTCATCAATGCGGGAAGACCTGAAGGCGGTAGCGGCGACAGATCAATGTTCGCCGGAGACAGGCGGCGGCGCTGACCGTTGGCATTGGCTGATTTATCCAGCGGCTTGACGGTGCAAAGAATGATGCCTGTGCGCGCATCGATCAGGTCTACCCGGGTCAAATCCCAGCGGGCATACTGCAAATTCACCCGCTCAAGGTGGCGGTAACGCGAAGGGATTTCGAAGCGCGCCCCGTCCAGGCTCACTGTGCCATCGGAACGCCGTTGTTTGCGCTCCACTTGAATGCGGAATGCGCCCGACAACACTGAACTGGCGGGACATTCGCGCCGCACCGTGGGACCTGCAAGATAGTGTGCCAACGGCGTTGCCTTAATTTCTGTATGTTTGGTGCGGTGATATTCCTGTTCCGTCCAGGCTTGAGTAGCCAGATTGAGCGCATCCAGCGTCAAGGATTCTTCGCCTTCGAGCAATGCCATCAAGCGTCCTTCAATGCGCCCCCAGAAGGATTCCTGTTTTGCGTTCTGGTAAGGCGAATAGGGCAAGGTGGTCTGGTGCAATACACCCAGCTTCGCCAAGCCGTTAGTGGTTTCCTCCGCCAGCATCGCTGCACCATTATCTGTCATAAGGGCGCGCGGCAGACCCCGCTTCATGAAGGCTTGCGACAAGCCATGAATCAAGCTCTCGGCGGTCTCGTCAAGATACCATTGCAGATGGCAAACCAGACGTGAACGGTCATCGATCACGCCCAACAGCATTGGTTTTACCCACTCACCCTGGCGTGTCAGCACGCGGCGTGAACCATGGTGGAAATCCAGATGCCATAAGGCGCACACGTGATCGACCTCGAAACTACGCACTTCCAATCGTTCCAATCGGTCACGGGCTGCCAACGCCCCTGCTGTAGCGCGTTTTGGTTGTGCCTGGCGGAACATCCCTTGTGACTTGAGATAGCGGCGGATCGTGGGGTAGGAAGCAACTGTGGTATCGCTGTCTTTAAGGGTGGCGCACAAGTTGTCGAAATGAAGTTGTGCAGTCCAACCCTGATGCTCGCGATACTGGGTCGTCAGTGTCGCAATCGCGATCGGCGTCAAGCTGGGGAAGCGCCCGACATCGCCACGAAGCTTATCCTTCAGGGCTGTCACTGGATCGATGGCGCGGCGTGCTGCGTAATACCAGCGCTCCAATGTTGACACGCCAAAGACGACATCAAAGCCGGATACCGGATGACGCCAGCTCTTGGCGGCCAGTTGCACCAATTCGGCCTGTAATGATCCCGGCTCAGGAGGTGCGGCCAGTAAGGGACCGATGATCGAGAAACGCAGCCGTGCCATGCGATCACGTTTGAGCGGATCGGCTGATGTGTTGGTTGTATTCAAAAAACTCTCCCAAAGATGCGCTGCCGGCGGCAGCACTTGTGGAAGTGGAGATTACAAACCTTCAGATAACTTGGCTATTTACAACTTCTGCGGGTGGTCAGTATCCCTCGTTTAGGGTGACAGAACGTCCAACCGTCAAGGGAGAAAGGTAGATTAAAAGTCGCCGCATGGACTCATCCGCCGAGCCTAAAAAACGTTCGATCAGGCTGGCGGGTAGCAGCGTTAAATCAATTGGCGGCATGAAACGGGCGCAGCTGGCCTGCCATAGCGGGGTTGCTGGAAATTGTTTAGTCCACCACTGTCGCCAGCGTTGAATGGTGAGTGAAGGAACACACAATGTCTCGCTCAGTTGCGCCACATCAGAAGTAGATTCCACCCGACCTGCCGACATCAATACAACCGCTAGTCCCAGATACACCCGTCGGCCCAGGAATCGGACTGACACCGATGTTTGACGTTTGCGGCATTGATTGCAACAAAAGCTGAAGCGCGACTCAAAGTCGGCACGAAGTTCTTCCAGGCAACAACGAGGTTTGCGGGGATAGTTGGCGCAATGGAGTATTCCGCCGCAATTGACACACTTTGACGCGCGCGTCGCTGCCGCCAGTTCGATATCGATTTGCAGCAAAATGTAAAAAAAGTTTGGATTTTGTAGTAGTGCGTGGCACACTTCGAAGGTCTCTAGGCTTGGTAACCAGAGACTCCCCCAAAAGGTTCTTTTAATCAAGTTCCTTGAGGGGGATCTTCACCGCTCCATCACACTATTTGACCCTCAACGCTGAAAAGACCATCACGATCTGTGACCTTGCTCAA
>CAIMZS010000136.1 GCA_903846015.1 uncultured Anaerolineae bacterium
ATTACAAGTCGCCACCCTCGTGGTGGCGTGGATTGAAACAACCAATCCGAATACCCCTCCTAGCGAAATAGGTGTTTTCGCAGGGCCGCTCGTCCGCGGCCAATTTGATTTGCCTTTGTCCAGGCTTTCTTTGACCATTACAAAAAAAGTAAGGACCGAATAAACGGGAATATTCGCTCCCCATCCTGCCACCCTAACCGGTCTTGCTTTTGGGTCCGGCTGTTGATTTTCATCTTCCCCCACGCTCAAAAATGATATAATAAGATAAACATTACCTTATTGGTATAAAGTTATTCTCCCATTCAAAAAGAGGCGCATATATGTTAAACCTGAATTCCGTCATGATCTGCACGAAGCAGTCTGAGGCGCTGGCCGTTTTTTACGAGAAGCTGCTTGGGAAGCCGGCCGATATGGTCGATGCCGCGAACGGCTTTTACGGCTGGCAGCTCGGTGGTTCGTATTTATCCGTGTTGGCACATTCCGAGCGGGCGGGGGTCAATCAGGACCCGGGGCGGGTGCTGCTGAATTTCGAGACTGCGCAGGTGCGGGAAGAGTTTGAGCGCATCCGGGCGATCGGCGCCGGGGTGATTCGCGAGCCTTACCAGATGGGTAACGGCTGGATCGCGACGCTGGCGGACCCGGACGGAAACTATTTCCAACTGCTCAACCCGATGGATATGTAACCAGCCGCCGCACAGGGCTGGCAGGTCAGGGGCCTGGTACTCACCGCTGTTTATGTCCATGCCATCACCCTGGTGGGGTGTGACGTTTGACCCGAACCATCGTCCCTGTCCAGTCCTGTGTTGGCGCCGATTGCCTCATCCGAACAGCAGCGCCGCCACAAGGCTGGCGGCGTATACCATCACAGCCATCACCGGCAGCAGGTAGCCGCTGGAAATCCATTTGCTTTTCCCGGACTGGAAGAGAGTCAGGGCGAGCGCGATGATATTTGCCCCCGGAACGATCACTATCCAGGCAAAGTCAAGTTCGGGGCCCAGGCGCGAGTTTATGCCTGCAAGCAGCAGCAGCTGCACGCCGCAAAAGATCAGGAAGCCAAGCCCGATTTGTCCAAATTTATGTGCCTGCCTGGCGCGCGCAAAAAGCCTGGCGAGCCCGCCGAGCAGCAGCCATCCAATCGTCATCCAATAAAACCCTTGGCCGGCGCCACCCAGCAGGCTGACCGGGTAGCTTTTTCCTGGTCCTGCCAGGCTGACCGCGCTGCTGTTCATGACGCTGAGCGTATTCAGACCTGGGAAGCTTTCGTGGAATGCGAGCCACACCCGGCCTTGCGCATCGATGGCAATGGACGAGATCTTGTCGCTGGGGATGCCGGAGTTGGCCCGGGTAAAATTGGCCCATTCCCCGCTGGCAGGATCGAAAACAAAAGCCCCATGGGGAAAGATAATGTTCCATGACCATATCCTGCCGCGCGGGTCGATTACTATATGGCCCCATCCAAAGTTGGGATCTTTGCTATAAATATCTTGCCACTCCCCATTCGCCTCAAGCATGCTGAGTCCCGATCTTGAAAATCCATCGAAGATGACCCACAGCCGGTTTTGCTGGTCAAACTGCATGTACGGCACCCTGCTGCTGATATCCGATTGTTCGGTGATCGTTTTCCACGAGCCGTCATCCTGGCGCATTCTGACCCCGCCAGTTTCCAGGATCCATAACCTGCCGGCTGGATCCACGCTGATCGCGCGAACGCCTTTTTCAACCTCTTTTGTAATTTCAAAACTGACCGGGTCGATTCTCGCAAGCTCCTTGTCCACCAATAACCATGCGGTGCCCTGGGCATCAAATACCAGGGCATCCATATTGCAGCGCGCACACATCACGCTGCGGGGCTTGATGGTTTGCCAGCCTGTGGATGGATCGAGGATAAAGATATCGCTGTTGTCTGAACCCCACAGCCGCCCCTGGCGATCAAAGACTGCCAACCTGAGTGAGAAACTTGTTGGGAAGGTGATCGTCTTGCCGGTTTCCACGTCCAGCATGGCGCTGCCTTTTTGCGCCCAAACATGCCCGGATGGATCCGTTATCAATTGATCTACCGGCGCGCCAAAGGTAAGGTGCGTTTCCCAGCCCGGGTTGATGGATAGCTGGGTTATCAGCACCAGCGCCGAGGTGCCCGCCAATAAAATGATCAGCCCGCCAATCCAGAGTTTTTTCCACCCGGGGTTTTTCATTTACATTCCATGCCTGGCGTCAGGAGTATCTATCATATTTGGGCCTCGATCCTGGTTTTGTAAAACCCTTACGGCAGAATCTTCAAATGTCAACCCTGGGAATATCCAAGTGTTGTTAAAACGTAATACACCAACCTCGCGACCAGTCACCCAGGTCATTTGGTTTGGTTCGTGGTCACAGGGGCTAAAATTTATTATAGGATGAATCCGGCCTCGCCGCAATTTTGGGAATAATTTCACAATACGGCGCTGATTCCAACTGTCATGCAGTTCTTTCTTTTTCCTAATATTTGACTTTGTTAAATATCCCAATTGTTAATACAAATAGAACAAAAATAACGGATAATTATGAGGAAGAAAAGAGAGGCACACATGACAGAAACCCCAAAGTATTCGGTATCCAGGAAACAAAACGAAATTGAAATTCGGCAGTATTCCAGTTACATCCAGGCTGAGGTGACTGTCGACGAACAGAACTACAAAACAGCCATCGAAAAAGGGTTCAACCTTCTGGCGGGATATATTTTCGGCAATAATATCTCCAGGCAGAAAATCGAAATGACTACCCCTGTCCAGGCATCTCAATCCGAGAAAATTGCCATGACCACACCAGTGACGGTTACCGGCGCAGCGAGCTTCACGGTGGCTTTCATTATGCCGGCGGGCTACACCCTGGAGACGCTGCCGCAGCCGAAAGACAACCGTGTTCGCTTTACGCAGCTGCCAGCCCGTTCCATGGCCGCCATCCGTTTTTCCGGATTTTTTCGGCAAAAGACAATTGAGAAAAACAAGCAGCGCCTCAGTCTTTGGCTGGGGGAACAGGGACTTGAAACCGAAGGTGATTTTATCGTTGCTGGTTATAACCCTCCGTGGATACCGGGCTTTTTGGCCCGTAATGAAGTTCTGATTCAGATCAAGACCGATGAGGCAATCAATAAATGCTGAAATATTTCAAACTCTACCTCGTTTTGCTGGCGACCTTCTTTGCAATTGATATGCTTTGGCTGGGTCTGGTGGCGCGCTCGTTTTATCAACAGTATTTGGGCTTTCTGATGACTCCCAACCCCAACTGGTTCGTGGCAGCCATTTTCTATCTGCTCTTCATCGTCGGAATCTTGTTTTTCGTGGTCATTCCTGGGTTAGAAAGCGGCTCACTCAAAGCCACCATCATCAGGGCGGCCTTATTCGGACTGATCACCTATGCCACCTATGACCTGACCAACCTGGCAACCATCCAGGGCTGGCCGGTGCTGGTCACGATTGTGGATTTGCTTTGGGGCACATTCTTAAGCATTTCGATCAGTTCTGTGGGTTATTTTTTCGGCAAACGCTCCAGTTAACGCGCTAATCAGGAAAGGGAAATCACTCCATGAAGAAAACCGATCGCACTTCGTTAATCATTCTCCCCGTTTTAATCATTGTCGCCCTGGTGTTTGCCCTGGCAGGCAGCCAGGCCAGCAGCACCCTGGGGGGAATGCCTGTATTTGGGTTATTAGTCGGGCTGGCTATTCTCATCCAGTGGCTGGCCTTTATCCCGGCTTATCGGCAGCAAACCGAAAAATTCTACGACATCACCGGCAGCATCACCTATCTCCTGGTCGTCACGCTTGCAATCGCTTTCAGCTCAGGCATTGATGCGCGAGCGAGCCTGCTGTGGGCCCTGGTGGTGATCTGGGCGGTGCGCCTGGGGAGTTTCCTGTTCCGCCGCATTCAAAAAGCGGGCAGGGACGATCGCTTTGATGAGATCAAACCTTCGTTTTTCCGTTTCTTGAACGCCTGGACTATTCAGGGCCTGTGGGTCACCTTCACGCTGTCGGCAGCGCTGGTGGCCATCACGACCACGGCTCGAAAAGAATTGGACATTTTCGCTCTGATTGGCTTCCTGGTGTGGGCTTTTGGATTTGGCCTTGAGGTGATCGCCGACACACAAAAAAGCCGCTTCAATGCTGACCCAGCCAACAAAGGCAAATTCATTCGAACCGGTTTATGGTCGCGCTCCCGCCACCCCAACTACTTCGGCGAGATTGTTCTCTGGATTGGCGTCACGATCATTGCCCTGCCCTTGCTGCAAGGCTGGCAGTGGGTGGCCTTGATTTCCCCGGTTTTCGTCACCCTGCTGCTGACTCGCATCAGCGGCGTTCCATTGCTGGAAAAGAAGGCCGATCAGAAATGGGGCGGTCAGGCAGAGTATCAAGCCTATAAAAAGGCAACGCCGGTCTTGATCCCAAAACTGTGATGCCGGGCTTTGTCGGGCTGCAAACAGACCCTTTTGCAAACAAGTGTGAGAAATACATAAAAGCTAGATTGCTGTGATTGTGGCGGCTGCTTACACTTCGGTGATACTGTCGGGGCTGGCTGGAATTTCGGTCAACCCTGCCGCCGTTCCGGCAGCGGCGCTTCCTACCTGGGTTACCCTGGGCTGGTTGCGCAGACTCTGGCAGCGGCGTTTTTCCCTTTCGGACAGACAAGACCGTGCGATAAAACCATTTGAGAAAGAAGGACAAATGAACATTTTAATGGTATTAAAAGTTATCGCCGCCCTGGTGACGGCGGCTACTGGCATGTTGGCGCTCATCAAACCAGATGCGGCCTTTGGGTTTATCGGCCTGACGGCCAATGGCGTGCGCGGCATATCAGAGATTCGCTCAATTTTCGGTGGGCTGTTCATTGCCCTGGGCATTGTGCCGCTGTTTCTGGGCTCGGTTGCCTACCAAATGCTTGGGGTTGCCTACCTGGCGATTGCTGTGGCGCGGGCGTTCTCGATTGTGTTTGATAAATCCTATGCGCAATCGAATATCATCAGCCTGGTCATTGAAATCGTGCTTGGCGCGATTCTGGTCATCTAACCAGGTGTGAGATGCCTGTTCGCATCGTTACCGACAGTACCTGTGATTTGCCGGCTGAGACGATTGCCAGGTATGGCATTCGGGTTGTGCCTCTGTTCATCAACGTTGGTGAACAGGGGTTTCTGGATGGGATTGACATTACCCGGGAAGAATTTTACAAGCGGCTGCCCACATTTCCAGTTCACCCTACCACGGCTGTGCCCTCACCGCTAAAATTTCGCGCCCTGTATGATTCGCTGGTCGATGAAGGCGCTACACATGTTTTGTCTATCCACATCTCGGTTTCGTTAAGCGCGGTTGTAAATGTGGCGCGCGTCGCAGCACAAGAAACCACCACGGTACCAGTCACCGTGTTCGATTCACAGCAGTTGAGCCTGGGAACCGGTTTTCTGGTTGAGACAGCGGCTAAAATGGCGGCAGCGGGCTGCCCGATCACAGAAATCCTTGCCGCTCTCAACGATCAGATTAAACGCAGCCATGTTTTCGCCGCGCTCGACACGTTGGAATTTTTGAAACGCAGTGGGCGCATGAACAAATACATGGCTGGAATAGGTGCGCTGTTGCAGCTCAAGCCGATTTTGACCATGCACAACGGTAAGCCCGCTACTGAGCAGGTTCGCACGCGGGCACGTGCGACCCAACGCCTGCTCGAAATGCTGGAAGAGCTTGGCCCGCTCAAACGCCTTGCCATTGTTCACACGCATGCCCCCGAACGCGTTGCGGAATTGCGTTCCCTATCTGCGCATTTGTTTCCTGCGGATGACATCCTGGCTGCGGACATAACACCTGTCGTTGGGTCTCACCTCGGGCCTGGCGCATTTGGTTTTGTGGTGCTTAGCGCTTAGGCAACATCAAGTTGCTGGAAGGAACCAGACCCCCTCCCTGCCCTCCCCCAAATTCCCAAAAGCGGGAATTTAGGGGAGGTTTTTTTTTCCTCCCCCATTTGTGCTCTTCAAATGGGGGAGGTGGCCGTAGGCCGGAGGGGTCCGCCTGTAAATCAGCACCCCCCAAAATGCTCTCGACTTTCAATCTTCAATCTTCAATCTTCAATCTGAATGGTAAACTATAGGGATGAATGTACTCCGAGAAAGGTTTAGCAAATTGGCCCTCCAAAACCGCCTCCCCAAAATCACCCAGATTACCCCGGTCTACGCCATGATCGTCCTGATCGTCTACAGTTGGACCACCCTGCAATTTTTCTGGAAACTGCCGAGCTGGCTGCATTTTCTATCCCTCACGGATATCCTGTCCGTCTTCGCTTATGCCATGGCAACCAACCTGCTTGAAAGCCTGTTTGTGCTGCTAATCCCCCTAGCGCTGGCGGTCGTGTTGCCTCCCAAATGGTTTTCCGACAAGTTTGTGGTGTATGGCAGCTCGCTCGCCCTGCTGCTGCTGGGGTACGCAATGTACTTTTCCCTGAAGCTGAAGGGGGTGGAAGGCGTACTGATAACCATCCCGGCCATCGCCGTGATCGGCTTGCTAATGTTTGGGATCGAGAAAATTGGCATCGCGCGCAAGGCGATTGAAATCTTGTCTGACCGCGCCATCGTCTTCCTGTACCTGTCTATCCCGATCAGCCTGATCAGTTTGTGTGTAGTGATTGTACGTAATCTGCTTTAGGAGAGTTTAAATGCCCAGGTTTAGCAGGCGCGATTTATTAAAACTGGCGGCGATCGTCCCCCCCGCTGTCACGCTTACCAGGATGGTTTCGGATAGGAACTTATCGCTCTCCAACCAGAACACCGCCCAGCCAAATGTGATCATTGTCCTGTTCGATGCCATGACCGCCAGAAATTTATCGGTCTACGGCTACGAAAGAGAAACCACGCCCAATTTTAAACGTTTTGCCAAGCGCTCAACCGTCTACCACTCCCACAACTCCGCCGGTAACTTTACCGTTCCGGGCACATCTTCCCTGCTCACCGGGCTGTATCCCTGGACCCATCGAGGCTTGAACCTGGGCGGCAGCATTGCGCGCGATATTGTCCACCGAAATATTTTCAACCTGATCGGCAAAGATTATCAACGCATCGCCTTTGCCCAAAATATCTGGGCCGATTATATTCTGTCCCAATTTCAGGGCGATATTGACCTGACCCTGCCGCCAACCATGTTTGGAATTTCGGATCACATTCTTGGCGATAAATTCCGGGACACGAACCTGGCTTATCGCGCTTTGGATGATTTTCTGTTTTACAGCAGTACGCCGGGTTCGACAGCCTTTTACCCCATCGAAAAGGCCCTGCACTCCATCGCCGTTGCACAGAATGAGTCGCCGGATTACCCCAAGGGACTGCCCAAGGATGCCACCCATCCGATATTGTACCGGCTGGATGACCTCTTCAGTGGATTGAGTTCCTTCGTCAACCGGTTGTCACCCCCCTTTCTGACCTACTTCCATCTATTTTCACCGCATTATCCTTCCCGGCCCACCAAGAAGTTTATCGGGAAATTTGATAAGAATAAGTGGCAGCCGGTCAACAAACCCGTACACCGCCTGTCCGACCATGTCTCAAAAATCAATATCCGCAACGAACGCGATGGCTACGATGAGTATCTCGCCACCATCGATGATGAGTTCGGGAAATTCATCGATACGCTGGATGCCTCCGGGCTGATGAAAAACACCTATCTCATCCTGACCTCCGATCACGGCGAAATGTTTGAACGCGGCGAGACAAAACACAACACCCCTTTACTGTACGATCCGGTTGTGCATATTCCGCTGATCATCTCGGCCCCCGGGCAGCAAGAGCGCAACGACATTTACTCTCCCACCAACAGTGTCGATGTGCTGCCTACATTATTAAGCCTGGTCGGCAAGGAAATCCCGGAATGGTGCGATGGTCAACTGCTGCCAGGCCTGGGCGGCAAGGATGACACCAACAGGATTTCCTTCACGGTGGAGGCCAAGCAGAGCTTTATCTTTTCACCGATCAAAATCGGCACGATTGCTATGCGCAAAGGTAAGTACAAGCTGATCTACTATACCGGTTACGAAAAAGAAGACAGCTTTGAGTTATACGATCAGGAAAACGATCAGGAAGAGCTGAATGATCTCTATTCCAGCCAACCTCAACTGGCGGCTTCGCTGCGGGACGAGCTGCTGACCCGCTTCCAGGAAGAAAACAAAAAACGCGCCTGACCGTCTTAACCTTGATTTCCTTGATTACTGGATTGCCGTGATAGAACCTTTTGGCCGCGGAAGAGCCCCTCGGTCGAGAATCGGATCGGCTCTTCGCCTTTTGCCTGTCATTGCGAAACCGGCGCTCTTGCTCTCTGCCTTTTGCCTGTCATTCCCGAAGTACATCGGGACAGGTGTGCGAAACCGGCGCTCTTGTTCTCTGCCTTTTGCCTGTCATTGCGAAACCGGCGCTCTTGTTCTCTGCCGGTTGTGGCAATCTCC
>CAIMZS010000137.1 GCA_903846015.1 uncultured Anaerolineae bacterium
CCCGTGCTTGTTTGAGAGCTTCATCCCAGAGCATCCGCCTCATCAAATCTCTGGCATAGTTTTCCAGAACAAATACTTGCTCATCGATAATATCCGTTCTGTCTTCTTGAGTAAGACCTTGTTCACGCTCCAAAGCTTGAAGCTTGCTAAGTGCTATTTCGTGTTGGTCGCTGAGTGCCAGCACATGTACTTCGCTCATATTAGTAAAGGCCAGGCGGATCTTACGAATTTCTGATCGCGTAAATTTACCTTGTGGTAAGGCTGCGATCAATTTCTTACCCACCTTTTCATTAGCATATATCCTAACCAAAATCGGGCTAAGCCATCGCAAAACTTCTATTGGCAAGTTGTCTTTTCCCGCCAGACTCATTAGTCGTCGAACAATGATCATGGTATCCAATTCATATTCTAAAAGGATAGAGTAGTCGTAGTGCTTCTCCAGCCCTGCCTCGCCGATCCGGTTTTCCCGCTCTCTAAAATAAGCCTTTAATAAACCGGGCAACTCTTCATCTATCAAATTATCCACGACAGTATTATCAAGCTTATCGTCCTTAAACTGGTTGCCTTGTTCTTTCCATGTAGCCCAGTAGCGCTTATCGCTTAGTACAACAGCCCAGTGTCCAATCAAGCACTCCAATAATTTCAAATGGTATGTCGAAACAATGTTGTCTTCCTGACTAAGAGCCCAACGCGTGTAAAGAATCGCCAGGTTATGATGAATATGGCTGTTTCCTGGCTGGCTGATCAAAAGTTCTTGGAGCTGCTTTTCTACGGCAGGGTAATCACGATCATTCCATAATTTTTGCAATAATGCTGATTGGAGGTAGATCGCCAATTTTTCATAATAAGCATTTCTAGTTTCCTTTCTTTTCAACGCGTGGGCAACGATGCTTGCCGTAATCTGCCACTCTTTCTTTTTTGCACTCTGATAAATGCCCATCTCTATTAGTTTTTCTTCCAAACTGGACGCACCTTCATTTTGAAGTGCATCAATGGCAGCTCCCCATTTTTCGTGAATTGCAAAATATACTGCTTGAAATTTCTTCCATGAAGTCGGGCTGAAAGAATCAACCGTTAATGCATATTCAATCCAAGGAACAATCTCTTTAGGGCTATTTAATAATTTATAGTGGCTTACTGAAGTGCGAATTGCATCGAAAAAAGGAGCGTTGTCCTTAGGAGGCTGGTTGGGGTTTGACTTTAAGATGAGTGTATCAAAAATATCAATTGGCAATATTTTGTCTTTTTCTACTGGGGTGGACAACAACCATTGCATGACAGGGATTGCTTGGGCGGGTACATGACGGGAGATGCCTTCTTGAGAGGCTTTTTCCAAATAGCGGATGGCTAAAACAGGATTGGATTGTGCCAGCCAAAGACCGCGAAGTAGGAGGTAAATGCTTGCATCCCCAAAGAATCTTTTCAACTGTTCAAAGGCTCTTCTATCAAGTGCCGGGTCCTCTTTTGGAGATGTTCTACTTGCCAACAAATAATTGCCTGGCAATGGAGATTTTGGGAGTTTGAAAGCGACTTTGCTGAAGTTTTCTTCGGCTTTTTCGGGTTCTTGTCTTAGCAGCAGTTGAATTGCACCTCGGCGCATTCGCGCTTCAACTTTATATTCTTCAGGCATCGTTTCAGGTAGCAAAGCATCTAATTCGTTCATGTCAATAAGATACTGGTAATACAATCTTTCATCGATAGCATCCAACAACTGATGTACCTGATGAGGGCTATATGTTGCATCCAACGCTCGCCAATGTTCAAGTGCGGTTTTTAATTCGCCTGTCTTATAGCAAGCCCAACCTGCGTGATAGAGCCAGGTCGGATTCGCCCGTTTTTCATTTTCGATATTCATCAATGCATTGATGGCTCCGGGGTAATCTGCCAGATGGTTACAGCAAACTGCAAGACGAAGCCAGTCCTGGCTTTTAAAATAATAGCCGTGTGCGGTAGCCCACACCTGTTGCATCTCAGCGATGTAGCCCAAACAGCGATTCGCATCAGTATTAGTGGGGCTGCGCTTTAGGATCTCCGTGGCAAATTCATTAGCCTTATCAAGATAATTGGCTTTCAATGCCCACCGACAGAACCAGGCTGCTGTGATAATATCGTCGGACAAGATTCGGGCAGCGATTTCCAAGAGATCAATTGTGATTAAAGAAAATTCGGTTTTTTGCAAAATTCCCAGCACGGCCTGTGCATTTTTATCTGTTGGTTTGAGTATGAGTAAATTCTTATAGGCAAACAGAGCTTCGATACCAATATCACCGTTTAAACCGAAGACTTTGGCAACGAATAGCCAAAGTCGGGGTGTTGCATTTCCAACATCCAATATTTTTCGATAACCGGCAGGCTCTTGCGATTTTGACAGATAGCCTGCTGCCCATAGCCCCAAACGAGCTTCTGCTTTTGTGATTAGGATCTCGTCCTGCAAATTTTTAGGTTTAACAGTCTTTAATTCATTGCTAAGCTTAGCATACAGTTTGCCCGCGCCATCTGTATTGCGTTTCCAAAGTTCTTTTTGAGCATTCGCTAAGGATGATGCCCAATATTTGGGGCTATTTTTAGAGGTTGATTCACCAAAACTTAACCAGTACATTTACATCATTTCCAACAGAATACTATTTCGAACAGATTGCAAATGGATCCAACAATCATGCGAGTTTGCCTTCTGTAACAAAAACTCGCTTAGCGGTATAGCTATGAGTTTTTCAATTGCACTATTAATGCCCCGGGCCCCGTTTTCGCTGC
>CAIMZS010000138.1 GCA_903846015.1 uncultured Anaerolineae bacterium
GGCTTGTACCTTGCCATCAGGCCAGTAATATCGGATGCGATCACTCAGACTGAACTTCCGTTTGAAGGCCTGTTCTTTCAGGGAACCTGGATAATATTTTTGCCAGTGAATGGGGTCCCGCAGCATGACATCGTCCAAAACTGCAACCAGTCCCGATCGAGATTCCTTGGGGTAAAGTTCGTTTTCCATAAAAGATAGGGCAAAAAAGGCTTCACGCAATGCGTAAGTCAAGGCCGGGCCTACCTTTAGAATTGAAAAATGATCACATACCAGGTTTCGCAGCGCTGTCCGTTCCTGGTAATCACTCGAGTGTGCCTCGTAAACCAGGTTAGCTTCCGTTTCAATGAAGTGGATCAATTCCCTGGTTTTTTCGGGAACATAATCCTGAATGAAGTCGTCACCAAATTCAACACCGGGTTGGACAACAACGGCACGGACCCGTTCCCAGGCCTTTTTCAAGCCTGACTGGCGAAAAGCCTCACTGGTAACCAGAATAGTCTCCTGCACACTGGCGGGCTGGGTAATATGCAAGTCACCTTCTTCGTTCCCGAAAACAGAGCCACCTGGCACAGGAACTTCGCTCCCGATGACATATCTTAATTGCTCCCTGTCTAAGGCAGCCTCTTCGGCAGTTTTGGCCATTTCTGCTGTTCGCCTTGCTATAACCTCGGTCGACAGAATTCCGGGGATGTCTCCACCAAGTTTCATGCTTGCATCCAGGTGGATTTTGGTAAAACCTGCACGCACATAAGCAGCTACCAGATCCATCGACTTTTTCATCGCGTTCCCGCTACCTTCATTTTGCCAGACGTTCGGCCCCAGGTGATCTCCACCAAGCAGCAGCAATTCTTTCCTTAGCCCATTTTCGCGTGCCAGATTACCCACGTACATTGCAAAATCGGCTGGCGTCATTCCTGTGTATCCACCAAACTG
Source organism: uncultured Anaerolineae bacterium (assembly GCA_903846015.1). Taxonomy (GTDB): domain Bacteria; phylum Chloroflexota; class Anaerolineae; order Anaerolineales; family Villigracilaceae; genus UBA5195. The sequence continues at coordinate 934 of CAIMZS010000138.1, forward strand.
ATTGACCTGGTTACATGTTGCTTCGATCAACAGTGGGGTTTTGTTTTTAGCAGCACGCTGCATGGCAGCTTTAAGCACCCACGGGTTGGCTGAACAGATCGATACAATCCCTTGTGCAACGCCATTTTTTTGCGAGTTAATTATTTCATCCAAGATCATAAGGTTCCACATCTTTCATTGATGCCTGCCCGATGGTGCCACCAGAAGCCTGTGTCGATAAAGCCCCGCATATTATTGCAAGTTTTAAAGTCTTTTCCAAAGGCCAGTTATTTAAGTACCCATAAATGAACCCAGCATCGAAACTATCCCCTGCTCCAACGCTGTCCACAAATTGGATGGGGATGGATGGAATTAGAACTTTCTGACCGCCACGTATCGCCAGCGCCCCATCTGGCCCAAGTTTGATGACCAGAGTTTCAACTCTGGTTGATAGCCAATCAGCTGCTTGTTCTGGGTTGGCCTGATGGGCCAGAGAGCAGGCTTCTGTTCCGTTCGGAAAAAATACGTTTAATAGCGGGAGCAGTTCATCGAACCCTTGCCATTTCTCAGAAGGGTCGTAGTTGGGGTCCAACGATGTGCTGCAACCCATTCTGTGGGCTCGCTCAAAGAGATGAGGTAGCCCGGGCCGCAAGGAAGTTTGTAGAAAATAAGAGGCTACATGTAGA
>CAIMZS010000139.1 GCA_903846015.1 uncultured Anaerolineae bacterium
GCCCGTTTGCATCCAGAGCAGGGGCATAATTGACTTTCATCCAACGTTTCCCCGAAACCAAATGAAAGATGTTTTCGTAAGAAACCGATTTCCCAGAGAGTGCTTCTTCTATATACTTGGTCGCGAATTGAAAGTTGGTTTCGCCAATAACTTCTTTAATGTGGCTGCCGATGATCTTTTCATGCGGGATACCAAATGATTTTTCAAAGGCGTCATTGACAACCTCGTACTGTAAGGTACTGGCATTGACATAAGCAATATAACCGGGTACGTTGGCAACCAGGCTCTCAAATTTATCATTGCTTTCCCGCAGCGATTGTTCCGCTTTCTTGCGATTCTGGATCTCAATTTCAAGGGATTTGGTACGCGCTGCCACCTGTTTCTTTAACGAAAATAGCCATAGCAACAACATCACCCCAATGATTATAATAACCAGGCTGGCCCCACCCAGATAATACAATAATGTGCTGACGGGGATCCCAACGGGTTCCAGGGTGCCAAACCATTTTTTATAAATTTCATCATAGCGACCCGTCGCCTTGACGATACTTATGCCTTGATTCAGACGCTCAAGGACGGATAGATTACCTTCCCTGACCGCAAAACTGAAAGGTCGGTTATAGGCTTCCACAACCACAGGCGATGGCTCAAGGTTGGTAAGTTTTGAATCCCGGATAAGCGCCAACCCAACCAGCTTGGGCATGAGCGCGGTATCCCCCGTGCCGGATGCCAACAGCCGCAGCGCTTCTGGCAGACCATCCACCAAAAGCAGTGAGGTTGTTCCCGGTACGGCTTGCCTGACCAATTGCGAGGACTGTTCAACCCGGATGGATCCGAGCGAAAGCAGGTAGTCATAGGCTTGATCACCTTTCATGACGATGATGGTTTTGCCCTGTAGATCATTGATCGAACGAATGGCGCTTGAGTTTTTACGTGTAAAAAAGGCATCAAAAGCAATCGTGTGCGCAGGGGAGAAATCATAAAGTTGATCCCGATCCGCAGAATATGCCATCATCGGCAGGAAGTCAATCTGGCCGTTCTCCAGCGCCAGGCGGGCATTGTCCCAGGTATCGACCCTGATATCGAGAGTAATGCCCATCACCTGCGCCACAGCCTTCATTAAATCAACACTGTACCCATCCGGCAGCCCTTCTCCATTAATAAAGGTGTACGGCGAATAATTATCGATAATGATCGTTTTAAAGGTTGCCTGGTTTGAGGAAGGTACACTCGCTGCCGCAAGAGTGATCTGACGCGCGGCTGCCCGCGAAGAAAATAATAGAAAAACAAAAGCAAATATAAGAAGGAATAGCAAAGCTGCAATCAGGCGAGACAATTTTCGTTGTTTACTAAAAGAATAAATGCGGGCATGGCTGTATTTTTGCGAACTGAGCATGGCATTACCTCTTTATCCAGATTTTTCTGGCATCCGATGGGGTCACGGGGTAGGCGCTTTGAGTTAAGAATTCATATTCATATTAGCGGAATAACATTATTCGCGCTATCCGTATATTTACGTATTTCGACACAAAGAAATAAACATAAGACAGGGGCTGCAACCTTGTGAACATTAAGTAGAAATACGGTATCGGTTTACGTATTTAAACGAATTGCAAAGAAACCCATTGAATCTATACTATAGCATACATCAATCCAGATCGTTTTTAGGATTTTCATGATGAAATATGCTTAATCAGCCCATCAAACAGGAGAAAACGGTATGAACGCACTCAACAATCTAAAAACCAGTGTCAAATTGATCGGAAGCTTTCTCTTTATCTCCATCTTGCTGATGGTGGTGGCCGTTCTCTCTTACTTCCAAATGAAATCTATCAACGATGGGATGACCGCCATGTATTTCGACCGGCTGGTGCCGATTGACCAGCTTGGGATCGCCAATACGGAAGAGTCCAATTTAAGGATCTACTTAAATGGAATGATCGTCTTCCCGGAGAAGGTCAGCACCTACCAGCAAAGCATCACCGCCAGCATTGCCAGTATGAACAAACAAATGGATCTCTACCGAGCCACCTCGCTGGTGCAGGAAGAGAAGGATGGGCTGGCAAAGTTCGATGCGGATTGGGCGCCGCTGCAGCAGGAAATGTCCAATATTTCGGCGGCAGTTCAGGCCGGCAAACTTGACGACGCTCGGAAATTGCTCGGGGAAGGTTCGCAATTCAGGACAAACTATGCAAATGTGGAATCTGCGCTATACACATTGAGCGAGGTCAACCGGCGCGTGGCCGATGAATTAAATACCCAGGGCGATGTGACCTTTGCCGGCGCAACCAATCAGTTGGTGATTTTCAGCATCGTTGCGATACTGATCGCGCTGGGGTTTGGCATCATCATTTCAAACAGCATTGCCAATCCATTGAACATCGTGACGAAAATGGCCCAGGCCCTTTCGGTGGGTGACATGGTGCGTGATATGAGTGATTCGGAAAAAGACAAGGTGCGCCGGCGCAAGGATGAAATTGGCATGATCGGCCAGGCTTTCGATGGATTGATCAATTACATGCAGGGCATGGGCGTCGCGGCAGCCACCATTGCCAACAAAGACCTGACCGTCTCGGTGGTTCCCAATTCGGCCAAGGATGAACTCGGGAATGCCTTCGCCAAGATGGTGATCGGTCTGCGCGAAGTCATCGGCCAGGTGACAGAAAGCGCCGATGCCGTCTCCGAAGCCGCAGCCCAACTGGCTACTGCTTCGGAACAATCCGGTGAAGCCACAGGGCAGATCGCCACCACCATCCAACAGGTGGCGCTCGGCACCGCCCAACAAACCGAGGGCGTCACCAAGACTTCCGGCTCGGTCGAACAGATGAGCCGCGCCATCGAAGGTGTCGCCAAGGGCGCCCAGGAACAGGCCAAGGCCATCAGCAAAGCCTCACAGGTTACATCACGCATCAGCGCCTCGATCGAACAGGTGGCCGCCAACGCCCAGGCCGTCACACGTGATTCGGCTGAAGCCGCGCGCTACTCGCGCGATGGCGCCAAGACCGTCAAAGAAACCATCACCGGGATGGAAGCCATCCGCAGCAAGGTGGGTCTCTCGGCCCGCAAGGTGGAAGAGATGGGCACCCGCTCCGAAGAGATCGGCGCCATCGTCGAGACCATCGAAGATATCGCCAGCCAGACCAATCTGTTGGCGCTGAATGCGGCCATCGAAGCGGCGCGCGCCGGGGAACAGGGCAAGGGCTTTGCGGTGGTGGCAGACGAAGTCCGCAAGCTGGCAGAACGTTCCAGCCTGGCAACCAAGGAAATCGCCGCGCTGATCAAGGGCATCCAGAAAACCGTCAGCGAAGCCGTCAGCGCCATGAAAGAATCAGCTGCTGAGGTGGAAACGGGTGTCATCAAGGCCAACTCAGCTGGCGAAGTACTGGAAAACATCCTGAACGCGGCCGAATCGGTTTACAAGCAAGCCGAGGAAGC
>CAIMZS010000140.1 GCA_903846015.1 uncultured Anaerolineae bacterium
GGTTCGGAATTTGTCATGTGAAATTGCTCAGATGGCGGCGCCTGTACCAGGGTAACCAGGTACATGGCTGCTTCAAGAGTTCCTGACGTCTTGGCTGCTTCAAGAGTTCCTGACGTCTTGGCTGCTACAGGGCTGATGTCCATGTCGACTGTTGTAAAGTCGCCGTTGGTTTTGACACGCAGACCGGCACGATGGGTGCTTTCTTTTGTGCTCGCAGCTTTGTGCAAGGCCGAGCTCAGCTCGAATTTCAATCCTTCGCGCGCTATTTTCAAAATATTGAGAACGTTAACTTCGCCTGGCGCGATTTCCAGATACATCCCGGAACGGCCGTGCAGGTATAGGATGTCGCCTTGGGCATTGACAAGCGCCCCAAACGGAGCCACCTGCTTCAAAAGTGCCTGTTCGGTCAGTTCGCGCAAAGGCGCTGCTCCGATTGCGGCGTTTATTTCAGCATGGGAACGACTATCCCGTGGTGTGGCTATATCCGTCGCTGACATTACTGGCAGGAATCTGCCCACGAGTCGCGCGTTTTGATAACCCTCGAGGCGCTGATACAGCTTCGACTTACGATCCAATGATGTAAACATATCCGTAAATTCGCCCACGGTTTCGGATGTGCCTAGAAAAAGAAACCCGTCCGGGTTGAGCGCGTAGTGGAACAGGGGCATGAGCTTCTTTTGCAATTCGCCGCTCATGTAGATCAATAGATTGCGGCAACTGATCAGATCGAGTTTGGAGAAGGGCGGGTCTTTGATTACATTTTGCTCGGAAAAGACCAGCATGTCGCGGATACCCTTGTGGATGCGATAGGCGCCGCCGTCCGGCTCAGCCACGAAAAAGCGCGCCAGCCGCTCGGGTGTTATGTCGGCGGCGATGCTGGCCGGGTAGAGACCGGCGCGGGCCGTGGTAATTGCCTGGCTGTCGATGTCGGTGGCGAAGATCTGCACCTTGAAGTTTCGTTTCATGTAATCCTGCCGTTCTGCCAGCAGGATGGCCAACGAATAAGCTTCCTCGCCGGTGGAACAGCCCGGCGACCAGACCCGGATCACTGCGCTGGAGGTTTTATTCGCGAGGATCTTCGGGAAAACTTGTTCCTCAATCACTTTGAAGGCATCTGGATCGCGGAAAAAATTGGTTACGCCGATCAACAGGTCGTGGAAGAGCGCATCCACTTCGGCTGGTGTCTGTTGCAAATATTTGACATATCCATCCATGGTTTCGATCTGGTGAACAGCCATGCGCCGCTCTATGCGGCGTTGGATGGTGTTGGGTTTATAGAGGGAAAAGTCGTGGCTGGTTTGGGCACGCAGCAGGATGAAGATCTTCTTGAGTGCGCTTTCGGCTTTGGCTGGGGTAGCATTCCCTGCCCGGGAGAGCCGGCCAAAAGCATGGGTCACATAGGCGATCAACTGGGCGGGCATCTCGGCTGGCGGCAGTTCGTAGTCCACCAATCCGGTGCCAAGCACACTGCGCGGCATGCCGTCGTACTCGGTGGATTCAGGGTTCTGGGCCATGACCATGCCGCCCTCGCCCTTGATGGCGCGCGCACCCAGCGTGCCGTCGCTGCCGGTGCCCGAGAGTACGATGCAGATGGCGCGTTCGCGCTGATCCTGGGCCAGTGAGCGAAAAAAGAAGTCAATCGGCAGGCGCTGTCCACGCGGCGCGGCGGGCTCAAGCAGCTGCAGTGCGCCGTTCAGAAAAGCCATGTCGCGGTTAGGAGGGATGATGTAGGCGCAGTTGGGCTGCACCGTCATGCCGTCCTCGACCTCGAAGACTTGCATGCGAGTATAGCGCCGTATCAAATCGGTCAGGATGCTTTTGTGGTCCGGAGCCAGATGCTGCACCAACACAAATGCCATGCCTGGATTGGTCTGAGCTGGCATGCCAGAAAAGAATGCCTCGAATGCCGCCAAACCACCAGCCGAAGCCCCGATACCCACGATTGGGAAATTGCCGAGTTCAATCGGCAGGCTGGAATTTTCCGCAGGTTCGTCCTGGGCATCCATTTCATGTTTTGGTGTATTATTTTTGGACATTTGTTTTCATCCTTTGAAAAAATACGGTCCCGATTATTGCAGGGGGTGATTGCCGTTCCCGAGGGATTCCCGGACGGGTGAGCGAGCAGCAGGCTCTTCGCGACGCGGCAAGCTACTATATTATAGTCCTAACTCAGGTTTACCTGATTTCAGGAATTAGCCTGATTTGACTCCACTGCCTCGTGTGAAAAAAAAGTAAAACTAAAATCACACTTCCGTTGCGCCTTTGGCGCCTTTGCAGTAAAAAAGCCTTTTTGCAGGAGAGTCATCCTTAAAATCATGGTTAAGATAAGTCACTATATTCCTTCCAGCCTGGCAATTGAAGCCATGATAACCGTCAGCTTTTGTTCCACCTGTGTCAGAAGTTCATCATAGATAGGATGATTGCCATCTGCAATGGCGGATTCGAGTTGTGTTACTGTAGTGCGAAGTTCGTCTGCGCCAATTGTGCCAGCCAGGCCCTTAAGGGTGTGCGCCTGCCGCCTGGCAAGCCCCATATTATTGTTTTTCAATGCGGACCGAATCGACTGCGCAGCATATTCATTTTCGGCATTGAACATCAATAGCAAACGCTGGTAGAGTTTTTTATTATTGTTTAAGCGAAGCAGCGCGCCAGTCACGTCAAGTAGACTCGTTAACGCTGCGGGTCGGAGATCCTGTGCCGGTAGCCTCTCAGCGTCAGCCTGATGCATGGCAGTGGTTACTGTCTGACTATCGACTGGCGCGTTATCTACCCAACGCATTAATACATCGGCAAGCTGGGCCACATTTACCGGTTTGGAAACATAATCGTTCAATCCGGAATCCAATGCTTTCTGGCTGTCACCATCCAGGGCATAAGCGGTCATGGCGATGATAGGCAGCCGGATATTATGAAGGCGTGTGTACTGTCGGATTAGCGCGCTGGCCTGGTAGCCATCCATGCCAGGCATCTGGATGTCCATCAATATGACATCGTAGCCGCCCTGTTCAGCCATCTGAACGGCCTGTTCGCCATTACTGGCAATGGAAACCGATATGCCCATTTGCTGCAGTATCTCTTGTGCCACCATCTGGTTAATTTTATTGTCTTCCACCAGTAAGATGTGTTTCCCACGCAAGTTTTCCCGGGTCTTTTCAGAGACATTCTTTGTTGTAGGGCTGCTGAGAGTCAGAGCCTTATGTCCAAGAGCCTGCATCACGGCATCAAACAACTGCGAACGGGTAATGGGTTTCACCAGCCAGCCATTCAGAATCTCCAGGCTGGCTTTTTGGAGCATTTCTTCTTTGTCGATAAGAAGAATGATGCGGGTGTTTGCCAAATGTGCAGCTTGCCTGATTTGTCTGGCGGCTTCCAGGCCATCCATGCCTCCAGGCAATTTGCAATCCATCACAACCAGATCAAACGGCTCATCTTCCGGTAGAGTCAGCAGCAAGCCTTGTTCTGCACTTTGAGCCGTGGTAACGTGGAAAGCAAAAGATTCCAATGTGTTGCGTAGAAATTCCTGAGTGGCGGCATGTTTTTCCACAACCAGCACCCGCAGACCAGCCAGATCAGGGGCAGCAGCGAAGATTGCCTGATCTGAGTCGGGCTGTTGTTCCAATTCCAGTGTAAATGTAAAGGTGGAACCTGTTCCAGGCTGGCTCTGCACCCGGATTTCCCCGCCCATCATTCTCACCAGTCTCTGGCTGATGGTTAGACCCAGGCCTGTGCCCCCATATTTACGGCTGGTGGAGTTATCTGCCTGGCTGAAAGGCTGAAATAGATGCGAGATTTGTTCTTCTGTCAGTCCAATGCCTGTGTCGCTGACAGAGACTTCAAGCACAATATGGCTGGGCTGGTCATAGATCGCGCCGCTGGGCGGATTAATCAGCCTGACTCTGACGATTACCTCTCCCCGGGTGGTAAATTTGATGGCATTGGCTACCAGGTTTAGCAATACCTGGCCCAGTCGCTGCGGGTCGCCGGTCAGCAAGCGTGGAACATTCACTTCAGTGTGAAAAACGAGTTCTACATCCTTTTCCTGGGCGCGGGCTGCCAGCAGGGCGGCCAGATTGTGAAGCACATTATCCAAGCTGAAATCGACCCGTTCGAGTACCAATTTCCCGGCTTCGATTTTCGAGAAGTTCAGAATATCGTTGATGGTGGCCATCAATATTTCACTGGATAACTGTAGATTGGTCAGGTAATCGCGTTGTTTAGCGCTTAGTTCGGTTTGCAATGCCAGGTGTGTCAGCCCCAGTATCCCGTTCAAGGGGGTGCGGATTTCATGACTCATCATGGCGAGGAAATCGCTCTTGGCATTGTTGGCAGACTCGGCCTGGTTTTTGGCAATCATTAATTCGGCGGTGCGCTGGCTGACAAGTTCTTCAAGGTGGTCACGATAATCCAATAGTTCAGTTTCCGCCCGTTTGCGCTCAGAGATGTCGCGGATGATACCGGTATAAAATAGCTCATCGGCTACCCGCCATTCCGACAACGACAGCTCCAGTGGAAACAGGCGGCCATCTTTCCGCAGTCCTTCCAGTTCGACGGATTTCCCAACATAACTTTTCTCTCCGCCCGCTCGCATTCGCATCATCCCATTCTGGTGGGAGGTGCGCGCGTTGGGAGGCAAAATCTGGGTTAAAGGCTGACCCAGGATATCTTTTTCAGCATAACCGAAAGTTCGTTCAGCGCTGTTGTTCCAGCCAACGATGCGGCCTGAATGATCAATGGTGATGATGGCATCTTTCGCAGACTGTGATAATGCCCGGTAGCCGGCCTCGCTTTTCATCAGGGCTTCTTCAGCTTGCTTGCGCTCGGTGATGTCAATGGACAAAATCTGAATACCGGTTACGCTGCCATCAGAGTCCATAACCGGCTGGATATCGGAAGAATACCAGCGTATCCCATCCGGCAGTGGGAATGAGTCTTCAAAGGTGGCCCCTTTTTTTTCATGGATGATTTTTGAAAATCTGCGCAGGTGAAATTCCGCCTGTTTCGGAAAGATCTCGGCCAGGGATTTACCGATAAAATCCCCTGGCTTTCCTCCCAGGTTGCGGGCGATTTGTTCATTGAGTATCTGAAATACCCCGGCAGTATCAAACAGGATAATGCCGGTATTGGCATTTTCAAACAGCAGCCGGTATTTGGATTCGCTGCGTTTGAGCGCAGCCTCCACAGCATGTTTTTCCAGCGCCCGCTGGATTGAAAGTAAAACCTGGGTTATGTCGAAAGGCTTCTGGAAATAGCCATAGGCGCCGATTTGAATGGCCTGGATGGCTGAATTCTGTGAAGCAAAGCCGGTCAGCAAGATACATTCGGTTTGGGGGTGGCGCAGCTTGATGGCTCTTAACACATCCAGCCCGGAGATATCATCTCCCAACCGCAGGTCGATCAGCGCTACATCGACAAACTGCCATTCAATAAGGGCAAGCGCTTCTGCTCCCGTTTGCATGGCAACAGGATCGAAACCCTTAATCCGGAGAATGTCGCTCATGGAGGTGAGCAGGTTGAGATCGTCGTCAACGATCAGGATACGAGGAACCGTCTCATTCATCTGATTACTCCAGGTCGTAACACATTTACGTTTGCTAAACTTGGGCGGGTCATAGACCAGGTTTACTTCTTATGCAGGGCGCTACGCAGGCGAACCAATTGGAACCGGCCCAGTTTCTCCAGCAGATCTGGGATTTGTAAAGGTTTATACAAGCAGGTGTAGACATTTAACTCTCTGGCGGTGCGGAGGATCTCATCCATTTCCTGGAGATAACCAGTCACTAACAGAACCGGCAGAAATGGATAGTGCGCGCGGATGCCCTTGAGCACATCCAGCCCATTGAACTCTTTTAATTTTAAATCCAGTAAGATCACCTGGGAATTGGACGCGATCAATTCCATATCAGCGCGCGGGTCGATGATTTGGGTCACATTGAAACCGCGCTTACGCAGAATATCGCCAAGTGTCTGGCAAAAAGCCGGGTCGTCATCGATAATGGCAATAAAGCAGTTCCTGGCAAGCGCGCTGAAGAACCCCAGCAGCAGGCTTATGTCCAATGGTTTGTCAAGCACACCCACCACACCTTCATTCAGCCCCTGTTGAATGATTTCATCGGCTGCATAAGCGCTCATCAATACCACCGGCAGGCCGGGTTGGGATTGGCGCAGTTGGCGGTAGAATTCAACGCCATCCATGTCCGGCATGCGCACATCGGTCAGGACGCAGTCAAACGCCAGCCTGTTGATCATATCAAGCGCGCGCAGGCCGGAATCCGCTTGCTCGACAGCATGCCCAGACAGCGATAAGATGTCAGCCAGGGTATGCGTCATATTCTGGTCATCATCCACAATCAAGATGCGTAATGGTTGTTTCATTTGGGGCGGGTCGAGAGGCGGTTGTCTTGGCGGAGAGGACAGTTGTTGCTCGGGGGCAATGGACACTTCTGACGCGCCATTGCGGTGCGGTTCTTGATGCCGCAACCAAACCCGGTCGGTCCAACAGCGTGCAAGCCAGTGGTGGTCCTGGACCGTCCGAATTGCCGCGAGGTTTTGTAGTGCGGTGGCTGGCGGGGAACGGGGCTGACACCGCTTTGGATGGCCAAGGGGCAAC
>CAIMZS010000141.1 GCA_903846015.1 uncultured Anaerolineae bacterium
CCTTATTGAAAAGTTCCGGTCTAAATTTCTTCGGCAATGTCGAAGGCAAGGAAGTCATCGGTGGTGCAGTTGATGTGGCCGTAACTGATGGCTTTACTGGTAACATTATGCTGAAGACATCCGAAGCCGTTGCAAAGTTGATCGTAGATAAAATTAAAGAATCGATCAAAAGTGGCGGACCATTGGCCATGCTGGGAGGGCTCTTAGTCAAACCAGCTCTGGGAAAGATCAAGAAACTGCTCGACCCCAGCGAAGAAGGCGCTGTGCCATTGCTGGGAGTAAATGGATTGGTATTCATAGGTCACGGCCGCTCTGATGCCAACGCCATCAAGAACGCGATCCGTGTCGCCCGTAACGCAGCCCAATCTGGGCTGGTGGAAGCGATGAAAACTGGTATTCAAGACCATCTAAAGAGCACCAAGCCCGAATAAATAAACCTGCATCGCATACCTCTAAATAGGTAATTCAACGCTCGAGTATTGCGGCTTTTATACTTGCAATGCGACGCATGGAGAACAACATGAGAAATTCAAGAGTAGTCATCACAGGAATGGGCGTTGTCAGCGTTTTGGGCACTGGTTTAGAAGCCTATTGGAATGGACTTGTGGCAGGCCGATCTGGCATTCGTCGCATCACTCAGTTTGATGCTAGTAAAATGCCCTGCCAGATAGCCGGGGAAGTAACTGATTTCAATCCAGAGCTTTATATGGAACGCAAAGAAGCCCGCCGTGTACCCCGATCGGCACAGTTTGGATATGCCGCAGCGAAACTGGCAGTACAAGACGCGGGCTTAATCACCCCATTCTTAGACCCAGAACGCTGCGGAGTGGCATTTGGAACCGCCATCGGTGGATTAGACCGTTCCACGGATGGCATCGATGTGATCCGCAATCAGGGTTATGACCGTTTGAATCCCTTCGTCGTCCCCACTTCGCTGCCAAACACCAGCGCTTATCTCATTTCGCAAGCCTTCCAATGCTTGGGCCCAAGCACAACCATCGGCACCGCCTGTGCCACGGGTACCCAAACGGTAGGCGAAGGGCTGGAAATGATCCGGCGTGGAGCTGCCGAACTGGTTATTGCAGGCGGTACCGAAGGTTTAATTGCGGATTTTGCCATCGGCGGGTTTTCGGCCATGCGCGCCTTGCCCATCAACTACAACGAATCGCCCGAAAAAGCATCACGCCCTTTCGATAAAGACCGGGAAGGGTTCGTTTACTCGGAAGGCTCAGCCGCTCTTGTGCTTGAATCTCTTGAGCATGCCCTGGCACGTGGAGCACGCATCTATGCCGAAGTTGCTGGACAGGCTTCATCTTCGGATGGCTTCCACATGGCTGCTCCCGACCCCTATGCGCTTGGCCCAGCCCGTGCCATGAAATGGGCCATTGCTGATGCCGGCCTGACACCTAACGATATCGATTACATAAATGCTCACGGCACATCCACCCCACTCAACGACCTGACCGAGACACGTGCCATCAAGGCCATCTTTGGCGAACGCGCCTACAAAATCGCAATTAGTTCGATCAAATCCATGATTGGCCATGCCATGGGGGCTTCGGGCTCGCTAGAATTAATCGCCTGCGCCATGACCCTCTATACAGGCATGATTCCACCCACCATTAACTACACCACCCCTGACCCAGAACTGGATTTGGATTATGTACCCAATATTGCCCGACAAGCCCAGCCAACAGCCGTCATCTCCAACTCATTTGGGCTGGGGGGGCAAAATGCCTGCGTTGTTTTAATAAAATACCACCCAGATTAGGTATATGCTTCGAAAAGAAAATAAATGAGTTTTGCAGTTTTGTAATTTAACCATCTATAATTGGCACAACCTAAAATTACTGAGGATTTAATGAAAATTCTGACACATCTGGTAAATATCGAGCGCAATGCCAAGATTGGGAAATACACCAGCCTGGCATCATTGGTCATCTTGGCCGGTGGCATGTACATCTCCTTTGCCTACCCTACTATGCTCTCCGTTTCCTTTATCGCCTTACTCGTAGGTTTTGTGCTCTCTCAAGTAGGCATTTACTTTGGAAATCGGTGGGGGCGCCACCCGCGCATCGATGAACGCCTCACTGCTGCTCTGAAAGGTTTGACTAAGGATTATACACTTTACAACTTTCTGACGCCCGTAAACCATTTACTGATCGGCCCCGCTGGAGTTTGGATCATTGAACCCTATTACCAGCGCGGTAGGATTGTTTATGAAGGCAATAAATGGAAGCAGAAAGGCGGTGGTTTTATGCTGGGTTATCTAAAGTTGTTCGCACAGGAAGGGCTCGGTCGCCCAGACTTTGAATTAAAAACCGATATCGAAAACCTGACCAAAGGATTCAAAAAATTTTTGAATGAAGGTGAGGAAATCCCCCAGATCAATGTCGCCCTGGTTTTTACCGATGACCGTGTAGACTTGCAAACAGGTGATGCCCCTATCCCAACCATGAAGATCGAACAATTGAAAGAATTCATTCGAAAATCTGCCAAACAAAACCCCTTTCCACCTGCCGAGATCAACCGTATCTGCGCTGTTTTGCCCTCCGAAAATATAGAATAGACTGACACTAAATCATTTACATAAGGTGAACATGAGCGATAATATCATTGACACCAGCAAACCCTCCGCTGGCCGCATCTATGACTACCTGTTGAACGGAAGCCATAATTTTGAAATTGACCGTCAGGCAGCTGAGCAGATCATTGCCGCATCGCCTTATGTCAAAAAATTGGCCAGACTGCAGCGCTGGGCTCTTAAAGACATCGCCGTAGAACTGAGTGTCAACCGGGGGCTTGATGTAATTATTGACTTTGCTTCGGGATTGCCAACCGCTGACCATATCCACACCAATGTTCCCAAAGGCACCACGGTCATCTATTCGGATTTCGACCCTGTTGTGGTGGAATTTTCTCAGCAAATCCTGAAAGACACACCGGATGTTTATTATTTCGAAAATGACGCTTGCCTACCAGAGAAATTACTAAACCGCCCTGAAGTACAAAAAATCTTAGCTGGCAGGCGCAAAGTGGGAATTGGATATTGGGGTTTTTGCACCTTCTTGAACGATGAAGAGCTTTCACATTCATTACGTGTTCTTTATGAATGGTCCGCACCAGGAAGCTGTCTGGCGTACAATGCTCAAAGTGTTTTGGACATAACAAAACCCGACATCATAGCTGCGATGGAAATTTATAAAAATATGGGCGCACCTTTTCATGTACGCTCTCTGGAAAAACACCAGGAAATACTCAATCCCTGGAAAATGGATGAGACTGGCTTTGTCTCCCTGTTAAATTGGCATGGTTTCGATGAATCAGAATTTGCCGAACTGGACGAGAACAGTTTCGGACCCACCAAAGGCGATTATGGCGTTTACATGACCAGGTGAAAATCACGAATTAACGCTCTACGCACCAATCAATATTTTAAACCGGTCATCACAATCTAAGATGGGAATTTATCCACCTATTACACAAAATTGATGATTTGCCGTGCTTGCAGGCAAATCATCAATTCTTTAAGGATCATCTATGCGTCTAAAAGCCGATCTAACCCTTTTCGCTGTGGCCATTATCTGGGGCACTGGCTTTATCACACAAGGGATCGCAGGGCAGTATCACCTGGCTTATTTATTTAACGGCGCAAGTTTTACACTTGCGTCACTGATCCTGATTCCTTTTATAAAACGGGAAAATAAAATATCATCGCGCCAATTAAAGTGGATGGCAATGGCAGGATGTATCTTATTCATTGCCAGCGCTCTTCAGCAAGTCGGCATGCTATATACAAAAGTCGCCAACGCTGGATTCCTTACTAGCCTATACTCTGTTTTCACTCCTTTCCTCCTTTGGATCGGTTTTCGAGAAAAGCCACACTGGATAGATCTCGTCGCCGTAACAATCGCCAGCGTAGGCGCCTACCTGCTTTCTACCGCTGGCAGTTTTCAGATTCAGCCCGGAGATGGACTTGAGTTGATTGGATCTGTTTTCTGGGGGTTGCATTTTGTTATCCTTGGTAAATATGCATCCGATTTCGAACCAGTTTCGTTTGCAGCAGGACAATTTTTTATTGCTGGTTCGCTAAATTTCTTGATGGGCCTGGCCTTTGAAAACCTCGGTCAACTCGCTCCACTGCCCGTTGTGGGGGCGATCCTTTACCGCGCCAGCCTGTCAATTGGAATTGGTTACACGC
>CAIMZS010000142.1 GCA_903846015.1 uncultured Anaerolineae bacterium
AATTCGCCCGACGCTATGGGATGTTTTCTGGACCGCTTTCGCTGGTGATTGGATTACCCCAGGAAGCCCTCAGTGGTGAGCAGGCAGCCACCACCCGTGACAGTGTCCGCCGCTGGCTGGTGGGAACCCACACCTGGGAAGCGGATGGCCAGCCTTACTCGGTAGAGATCTCAGATGTCAAGATCGCCTCGCAGGTGACCGGGGCGCTGTTCGATTACCTGCTCGACGAAAACGGCAAGTTCATCCTGGAACGCAAACGCGCTTTTACCGAAGAAGTCGGTGTCATCTCAATTGGTTTTGGAACCGTGGAAATGCTGGTCATCAAGAATCGCGCCATCGTCCAACGCTTTACCCTGGGAACCACCTCCGGGGTGCGTCGCTTGCTTGAAATCGCAGATAGCCAGAAGATGTACTCTCTGGGCGAATCCGATCTGCGACTGCGCCAGGGAAAGCTCGATTTATCCACCGCACTGCCGATCTGGGAACGCGAAGTCACTGGCGTGATCGAAAAGCAGTGGGGTAATTACTGGAAACGCTTCGCGGCAATTCTGCTGGTGGGCGGCGGAACCATTTTGCTCAAGAACAGCCTGCCATACCGCTTCAACGGCAAAGCCTATATCCCGGATGACCCGATCTTGTCGGTAGCGCGTGGACTGTACAAGATGACCCTCTCCGGCAAGGAGAAGTAATGGCAGGGCGCAAACAGCTACCGAAACGCACCATGCTTATTCGGGCTCCGCTGACCCTGCGGGCAGGCGAGGATGATGACCTGATCCAGGCTTTCCTGGCCGTTCCAGCTCGCAAACGAGCCGCATTCATCAAAGCAGCCATGCGCTCAGGCAGCTTTCAGAGCCTTTCGTTGGATGATTTGCCCAGTGATGAGGATCTCGAGCAAAGTATCGCTGATTTTTTGAAGTAGGCATTGTTTGTGTCAAAGAATAGCCGCACATTGTTTGACACAAACAATGCAACTGGAATGAAGGTGAACAAGATGACCGAATTTCTATGCAGGGAAATCACAGCTGATGTGATCGGCATATATCTGAGCGTATATCGCGCCAGCTGCGCCTATCGTCGTGAACATGAACCCCCGAAACTTGCCGGGGAGTTGATGGAGGCCCTGGCAAAACGAGGCCGGGAGACGCTGGAAATCGTTCAACCTCGCCACAGAAGAACTTCTGCTCAAAACAAGACGGTCCAGAGCGTATTCTTGGTCAATGACCAGGTACTGGTACAGGTAGTGAAGGTTGTTCATTTGAACTACAGAGAATACGACGCACTGGAGCAACTCTTCTGCAACTCGACCTGTGTGGTGGGCCTGGCCTTGAACTTTGGCAGCCGCACCCCGGAATTCTGGCGAACGCAACAAAGTGACAACGCGCCGAAAGGAAGACAAGTATGAACCCTGAACAAGCCTGGCAAGCAGTACTGGGCCAGCTTCAAACAGAGATGCCTCGCGCCAGTTTTGACAGCTGGGTGCGTGATACACGCTGCCTATCATTTGTGGATGGGGTTATCACAATCGGCGCGCAAAACACCTATGCCTGTGACTGGCTGGAAAACCGCCTGGCGAGCACCGTTTCACGCCTGCTGACAGGCATGCTCAATCAGCCGGTGGAAATGCGTTTTGTGGTGGATGAGACCGAGATACCGGACGAGCAAGAGCAAGATAATACTCAGGAAGAAGAACGCCCGACCAAGAATGAACCCCTGGAAGTGGAAGGTGTTTGGGAGTCAGCCTACGAACAAATTGTTCGTCCGGAAAAAGTAATCGCCCTGAATGCATACTTCATTCGCCATCTGGGCGAACTTGGTCCTGAACTGGGTTGGATGTACATCGGGTTCCGCCAGGCGGCATACAGCGCTGGTGGCCGCAGCGGTGAGCGCAAGGCGCGCTTTACAGGCAAGTCGATTGCAGCGCTG
>CAIMZS010000143.1 GCA_903846015.1 uncultured Anaerolineae bacterium
ATTGAGAAGCGGCCTTTTTGTTTAGTTTTGGGTAGAGTTGGGATCAAATAATGGATTTATCAAAATTCGAGCCCAGTTTTTTATTTTATAATCAAACTCAGGACATACACAATTATGGGGGCGATTGCAAGCGCAGGTAAAAAATTACCCACCCTGATTTTTTTTATTTCCAATAAGCTGCTGAACCCAATCCCAATCAGCAGTACGCCGCCTGTAGCGGTCATTTCATTCATCATGGAAGTTGTAACGATCGCGTTCAACTGGGCGGCCAAAAGGCTGATCGTGCCCTGGTAAATAAATACCGGCAACGCTGAAAATGCCACTCCAATGCCGAGCGTAGATGCAAAGGCAACCGAAATAATACCGTCCAACACAGATTTTATTGACAAGGTCAGGTAATCGCCCCGCAGCCCATCGCTGATCGAGCCAAGAACGGCCATGGGACCGGTACAGTACAAGACAGATGCAGTAAGAAATCCGCGCACAAACCGGCTCGAACCGCCTTCCGAATTGCCCGAAAGCCGCTTTTCAAACCAGATCCCCAAGCTTTGCAGACCGTCTTCGACACCCCACCATTCCCCCAAGATGGCCCCTAAGATGAGCGCACCCAGGACGATCAGTGCATTCTCTGTTTTAAGGAACATCTGCATGCCAACTGCGGTGGTGAACAAACCCATCCCGGCTATAACAGTGGTTTTTAGATTTTCGGAAAGACGCGCACCAAATAATATGCCCACTCCACTTCCGAGGAGGATCGCGAAAAAATTAATGAAATTTCCAGTCATTTAGTCTTTGCCAATCTTGTAGATTGCCCGCCCTGATGATTTTCGAGTAATTCGAGTGCGAAGCAAAGCGATGATAGACGATTCAGATAAGCCAACAAGGCCAGGTTTTCCAACCCACCGGCATGATATAGTTCGACCACACGTCGTTCAGCGCGACGAACAATGGTACGCGCCAGCCCCATCGCTGCGCTGGATGGTATTTCACCCGGTAAAATGAATTCACGTGGCACTTCCACCTTTGTCGCAATAGCGTCTGTTTGTTTTTCAAGCCATTGAACACGCTCATCGTCGATGTAACGGAACTTTGCGGCGTTTTCCAAGGTTGCGCCTACCTCCGCCATTAATTTATACAGATCGCGCTGCACTTCCACAATCAACGGCGCAATTTGCGGGGAGTTGGCGCTGGCTCGCGCCAGGCCCAGCGCAGCGGTAGCCTCATCCAATGCTCCCAGCGCTTCGATGCGTAGATCAAATTTGGGAACGCGACCTTCACCGAGCAGACCGGTATTGCCTTCATCGCCGGTTTGTGTATAGAAAAGAGACATGTTAACTATTATACTCGAGGCCTATAGTATCACAACCTTAATACATGGTTGCAAGTGGCGTATAATAAAAATAGGGCTACCTCCCATTCAGAATTTTTAAAGAAATCCAGCTTTTTCCTATTTTAAATTCTGACACCCAATCCAATAAGTTGGCACTTACACGGAATAACTGTGAAAGCTCAATACCATCGAGAAATTACCATTCAAGCGTTAAGTCATTCCTTTGGCCCCGCTGCTCTTCAAACCATTATCGCGGCCAATTTGGGGCAGGATGCCCTGCGCTACCAGTTTGGGCATGACCATTTTCACTTTGACAACAACTCATTTGCCGCTGGTAATGCATATATCCAAAAACTACGCCAGACCGTTTGGGATGCGCTTGAGCGTAATGAAGCCCGGCTGGCGCATGAAAATTTCGGACGCCTGACCCATACAGTACAGGATCTTTACGCGCACAGCAATTACATTTCACTTTGGAGGCAGCATAACCCAGCCGCAGCGCCACAGGAAATCGATCCAATAATCCCGTGGTTATTGCAAAATCCGCTTCTGCAATCGGGGAAGCTTTATTATCCATTGGAAGCCTTGTCTTTCATCCCATTCCTCAAACCCTTTGTAGTTCCGCTGCTGCCACGCGATTCTCATGCCTGGATGAATATAGATGAGCCGGCATGCCAAAACTTTGAATTTGCATTTGCTGCCGCACTTAAACGATCTGTTTCGGAATATTTTGCTATTATTGAGAAACTTCCTCCACGACAAAAAGCTTTGTTTGCAGGGATCAATATGACCTAGCGCCTGCAAGCTTTCGTTTTTTAAATGCATAAGTTTGCCCTGCTTGCCAATCCAAAATCTAATTTTCAAAAAGGTTATAATCATCTTATGGATAAAAAAACTGAACTCAACAATGCCGTAAAAGAAGCGATGAAATCGGGTGATGAAGTCCGCAAGCGTACCATCCGCATGGTACTAGCTGCCATTAAGCAGATAGAAGTGGACCGTCGTATCAGTTTGGATGATGCGGCCGTAATCTCTATTTTGCAAAAGGAGATCAAATTACGAAAAGAGGCACTTGACGAATCCCAAAAGGCCAACCGTACAGATCTTGCCGCCGAAGCTCAAGCGGAGATTGATGTGTTGAATATTTACATGCCCAAGGGGTTGACCTCAGATGAACTCCGAATCCTGGTTCAAGCTGCCATCGCAGAGACTGGCGCTGCCGCTCCGGCCGATATGGGCAAGGTAATGAAAGCATTGCTGCCTGTAATTGCCGGGCGCGCGCCCGGAGATCAGGTCAGCGCAATGGTGCGAGAACACTTACAGAAATAACTCGTGAACTCAGAACCCACTCATTGGTGGCAACAGATTCACCGACATGATCTGCTTGCCTTAATCTTGCTTGTTATAACCAGCCTGGCAACTTACGCCGCGCTGGTTATACCTCTTTCGCTGCGTCCGTCCAGTTTGCCGTTATCTGCCGGACAAGTCGCTCCCCAAGATTTACAAGCTCCCACTAACGTGGAGTACATCAGTGATGTACGCACCAATCAGGCGCGTGATGCCGCTGAACGCGCTGTTTCCCCCGTTTACACGCTACCGGATCAAACTATCGCTCGCCGACAAATTTCGCGGCTGCGCACTGTGCTGGAAACTATTGCAACTGTTCGCGATGACAATACCGCTACCTTTGAACAAAGACAATCTGATCTGGCATCTATGCCAGATATCTCTCTTGACCCCAATTTAATTATCAAAATTTTCTCCCTTACAAATTCGCGCTGGTCAGCGGTTCAGCAGGATGCTTTACGTGTATTGGAGCAGATTATGCGGTCTTCTGTGCGCGAGGAGAATATTGCTGCAGTTCAATCTGGTCTTTCAGCAGTTGTCAGTTTTGTTTTGAATGATGATCAATCTGCCGTAGTTGTTGATCTGGTCTCACCATTCATTGTCCCAAACAGTTTTTTTAGTCCAGAGTTGACGGCATCGGCACGTTTGCAAGCCCGCCAATCGGTAGAACCAGTGACCCAGACCTATCTTGCGGGAGAAACTGTTGTACAACGTGGTAAGGTTCTCACGATCGCGAATATGGAGGCGCTCGAAACACTCGGCCTTGTGCGTCTGTCCAATCCACTGCTTGAATACCTGGGAACTGCCGCCATTGTCGGTGTGATGATGACCTTTATCGGTATCTATTTTCATCGCCGCCGGCCGATTTATTACAACGATGGTCGCAGTCTTGTATTGATTGCGGTTCTATTTATCACGTTTCTGACAGCAGCCCGACTCATTATCCCCAATCGGGCATTATTACCTTATGTTTTCCCGTTATCCGCCTTTGGATTGCTCATTGCGACGTTGTTTGGGCCAGGCGGCGCGCTGATTATGTCCTTTGTAATCAGTGTTCTCGCACCTTTTGGTCTGCCAAACCCGGTTGACCTGACAATTTTCTATGTAATGATGTCTTTTACTGGTGTCCTTTCGCTCGGAAAGGCCCATCACATCAGCTCATTCGCCTGGGCAGCTATTGTATCTGCTGTGGCTGGAATGACCGTTATTACGGCCTATCGCGTTCCAACCGGGGAACTTGATTGGGTTGGCTATCTTTCTCTAACTAGCGCTTCCATGCTTAATGGGGTAGCTTCTGCCAGCGTGGCGCTTATGCTGCAATACCTGCTGGCCGAATTTCTTGGGTTGACCACAGGGCTCAGACTGCTCGAAATATCCCGTCCTGACGCTCCATTGCTGCAATATTTTTTACGCACTGCACCCGGAACGTACCAACACAGCTTGATGGTTTCTAACCTGGTGGAGCAAGCAGCAGAAAAATTAGGGATGGACAGCTTACTTGTCCGTGTTGGCGCGCTGTACCATGATGTTGGCAAGACAAATACACCAGCTTTCTTTATCGAAAACCAGCTTTCGACCAACCTGAATCCGCATGACGATGTCAGCGCTGAAACCGCGGCTGCCAGTGTCATCCGACACGTAACCGATGGGGTTGTACTAGCGCGAAAATACCGCCTGCCAAGTCGGATAATCGATTTCATGCTGGAACATCACGGCACGCTTCTGGCGCGTTACCATTACAACCGCGCTGTGAAGGAAGCTGGGGGAGATGCTACCAAAGTTGACACAGAAAAATTTCGATACCCTGGGCCGCGTCCCCGCACGCGCGAAACCGCGCTGTTGATGTTGGCTGACAATGTCGAAGCGCGTACCCGTTCAGAGCGTACTCACAACGAAGATGAAATACGGGCAGTGGTACAAAAAGCCATTGATTTTTGCCAAAAAGAAGGGCAACTTGCCGATACTCGTTTTACACTCAAGGATCTTACGGTAATCTCCGAGGTGTTTGTCACTACGCTGACTGGGCTATATCATCCTCGGATTGCCTATCCTACAAACGAAACCCCTGCCCCTGCAACAGTAGCACCGACACTTCCCATAGAAAGTGAAGCTGAGACAAAATGATTTTTCTCGAAAAGATTGAAGAACTCGTTCCCGATATTTCTGAAAGCCTGATAGAAAACACGGCAAAAGAAGCCCTTAAACACCAGTCGGCACCAATAGATGCCGATCTGACCATCGTTCTGAGCGATGATGTTCAGCTGCATGAACTAAATATGCAATGGATGGGCGTGGATGCTCCTACCGGTGTGCTCTCGTTTCCATCCGATGAAATTAACCCAGAAAATGAGAATCGTTATCTGGGTGACATTGTTATTTCCGTACAACGCGCTGGCGAACAAGCAAAATCTGCCGGTCATGCTGTTGAATCTGAAGTTCAGCTACTGGTTGTGCACGGTATTTTGCATCTATTGGGCCATGACCATGCGGAAGAACAGGATAAAGCCAGGATGTGGAAAGCACAAGCTGAAATCCTTAACGGATTAGGGCTTGGGAACCTGGAAATACGGGAATAACCCCTAAAACAACTATGCGCAGTTTTTTTCTGGGACGTTTCGCATCTTTTGGACACGCTTTCCATGGCTGGGCCTATGTCATCCGCCATGAGAAGAATGCCTGGATCCATGCTGTAGCCACAATTTGTGTCGTTATCCTGGCTACCTGGCTGGTCATCCCTATGCGAGACTGGGCTGTACTGGTGCTCGCCATTGCCATGGTATGGGCTGCGGAATTTTTAAACACATCCATCGAAGCAGTAGTGGATTTGGCCAGCCCGGTCCACCACCCACTGGCCAAAGTTGGCAAAGATGTTGGCGCGGCCTCGGTGCTTATTGCGGCTGGAGCTGCAGTTTTAGTGGGGCTGTTAATTCTTGGCCCACCCCTTTGGTTTCGGACGGTCGCTATTGTTTCACAATTTTGGCCTCAAGCACTGCAAAATGTGCAGAAATAAGGAAATAACATGGCGCTTTCATTTCGTTTTGGTACAGTTGGTTCCCCTACCGGTACGCCCAAAAAGCCCGGTGGTTCTGTCGGCTCGATCCAATTCAGCAGATCCATTGGATTGGATGCGATGGAGCTGGGTTGGGTACAGTCGGTGCGCGTCTCGGTTGAGACGTGTGAACTCATCCGTCAAACTGCCCGCGAGAACAATGTAGCCATCAGCGTCCATGCGCCGTATTTTATTAATTTGAATGCCAATGAAGAAGAATGGCCCAAATCTCGCCAACGCTTGATGGATGCCGCTCATTATGGCAATCTTGCCGGTGCAACTGATATTATTTTCCACCCTGGTTCCTATTTCGAAAAGCCTGCTGCAGATGTGCTTCTAGTGGCTATTCCGCGTTTGCAAGGCTGTGTCAATGAACTTCGGGCTGCCGGTAATCCCGTTATCATTCGCCCAGAAACGATGGGCAAAAGTGCCATGCTCGGCTCATTGGAGGATACCATTGAAATGGCAAAATCAATCCAGGGAGTGTTACCGTGTATTGATTTTGCGCACTTACACGCACGTCCTGGGGATGGCAGCATGAATTCTTACGACGAATGGCTCACCCGGCTGGAAAGCTACACCAAATCGCTGGGCGATTCTGTTCTTAATCAAATGCACATTCATCTTTCAGGGATCGAGTATGGTATCAAGGGTGAGAAAAATCATCTACCCGTGGCGGAATCTGATCTGAATGTGGCCGATCTGTTCCGCGCGCTATATCACTTTAAGGCAGGTGGACGTATTCTGTGCGAAAGCCCCATTATGGAACAGGATGCAATATACATGAAAAATATATGGCAAGAAATAAGTGGAGAAGATATTTAGATCGTTTTTATTATTAGGCCGTCAGTTCAATATCCGCCGGGTTAAGTGAATACAATACGGCATCGTATTCATCCATGCGAACAAATATTGGTTTTGGCAGCCTGCCCTGGTAGTGCGCGCCGGCTTTTTGGGCAGTGCGCTGGCTGGCAGTGTTTTTGGCAGCAATGACTATTTCTGCGCGCGCCAGCCCAATGGTTTGAAAAGCAAATTTGGCCGCCAGCCGGATCGAGCGGCTGCCAAATCCGCAACCAGTTCGGTTTGTGCATACCCAGTAACCAATGTTGCAGCAGGTTTTTTGTTTGTCAATCCCATCGACTGTACATCCACCAATAACATCGCCACTCGCGCATTCGATGATGGAAAATTGAAAGCTAGTGAAATGTCCCCATGCCAGTTGGACATGATCAAACCAACTCTGTGTCGCAGCCTCAGTATAGACATCAGTAGCCCAGTCCATCCAGGGATGAAGTTCCGCCATGGATGCGCGCACTGCTCTGTGAATTGCTGGTATGTCGCTGATTTGAGGAGGGCGAAGCAAGATTATGCTATCGGTAAGTTGGCTATTCATTTCCATTCATAAAAGGATGCGGAGCTGTATCAAAACTTAATTTCAGTTTTGAATGTATTCCTTGAGATTGTGTTCCACAGCGTAAGCGGCTGCTTCGGCACGATTGTTTACCCCCAGCTTGGAAAGAATACTGCTGACATAATTCCGCACCGTGCCTTCGCCCAGGAACAGGGCTTTCGCGATTTCGCGATTTGTCCTGCCCTCCGAAACCAACAGAAGAACATGTTTTTCCTGCTGGCTAAGATGGGCAAATGCAGAAGCTTCTTCTTCTTTAACAGCTTTTCGCACTTCCTGAAACACCCTTTGGGTTACGGCAGGGTCAAGCAAGGCTTCGCCTCTACCAACAGCTTCCAGAGCGCGTACCAGGTCTTCCCCGCCAATTTGCTTTAGAATATAACCTGAGGCCCCGGCCCGAATAGCAGAAAAGAGCATTTCATCTTCGGCATAGGAAGTCAACATGATTACTTTGGTATCGGGGAAGCGTTGGATGATCTCTTCGCAGGCCTCAATTCCCGATGTACCGGGCAGGCGAATATCCATGACCACTACGCCTGGTTGAAGCGTGGCAACTTGTTCAATTGCTTCACGCGCAGACCCAGCTTCACCGATCACCTCAAAATTTGGATGACGTTCTAATAAGGCCTTCAATCCCAACCGCACAACCTCATGGTCATCTACCAGTAAAATGCGCTGCTTTGCCATTTTTATTCTCCTTGAAAAGCTTTGAGAGTATAGCCGACAGATGGACATTTGCCAACGGTAAAAAAAGAGAGGCTGCACCTTGCCGTCCTCTCATTTTTTGCAAGATAAAATTACTTGAACCAATTTCAGATTGATTCAAGGACTTCATTTCGTCTAATTTCCATCGTCAACAAATTCTTCCTTGTCTTTGCCAGGTCGTCTGAAATCAACAAAGCGATAGCCGACACCACGTTCTGTCAGGATGTACTTGGGGTTGGCAGCATCTTTTTCTAGTTTTTGACGCAAGTAATTGATATACAGGCGTACATAATGAGGTTCATCGCGATATTCGTAGCCCCATACCTTTGCCAACAACTGATCATGAGAAACAACCCACCCGGCGTTTTGCACCAGGTGAAACAAGAGGCGGTACTCAGTTGGTCGCAATTTGACAATCTTACTTTCAAGCCAAACTTCGCGGCGGTCAAAGTCAATCTTAAGGCGCTCATCGACCTCGATCAACCCATGCATCGAACCGGTTGCGCCTTCTGTCCGACGAAGCACTGCTCGCACCCGGCTAACAAGTTCACGTGGGCTGAATGGTTTTGTAACGTAATCATCTGCGCCTTTTTCAAGCCCACGAACGCGATCATCTTCTTCGCCTTTAGCGGTTAGCATGATAACGGGCACATTGCTGATCTCGCGAACCATTTCAAGTACTTCGAAACCATCTAAATCAGGCATCATCACATCCAGCAGGATCAAATCTGGATTTACGTCACGAAGTCGCTGAACGGCCTGTTTACCATTAAACGCTTCGCTTACCTGGAAACCGTCATGCTCCAGATTGAGTCGGATAAAACGTACCATCCGCTCTTCATCGTCAACAACCAGAATACGGCGGCGATCAAGTTCTTCTGGCATAGCATTACTCCCTTACGAAACCGATGATCTGATCTTCTTGATCACCGGGAATGATCTCTATAAAAGAAACACGGGCGATTGGCCAGATCACCTCGGTCACATTAGCCTGCAAATAATGTAAATCTTTGCCATCACGACGACGTGGGTTTTTGACCTTGATGGTTTGGTCGGTTGTTTCTGGCAGGCTTAGCACTTCTCCCATAATGGGATCTTCATTGGAAATATGTATCAACACTGTGGGCATTATTGCACCTATCAGGATAAAATAATTTGCATTTTTAATTTTCCCAGTGCCACGATATCTCCATGGCGCAGCGGGTGTTCAATATTGGGCAGAATTCGAATGCCGTTAATATAAGTGCCATTGGATGATCCGACATCAACCATGACTACATTGCCATCTTTATAGCGAATAACAGCATGCAAACGTGAAACCCCATTATCAAAAGCTTTGAAAGGCGAAAGGTCTACATCGGGTTCGATTGGCTGGTTGTCACTGAGCCGCCCTAATGTAAATTCCTTGCGATCAGAGAATGGCAGAATTTTTCCACTATCCAACAAATGCAAAGAAATCCATGAATTTTCCGATGCAATCCGTAAATTAACATTAGATGCTGTCCCATGCAAATCATCTGCATTTTCTGCAAATTTTTGCGTTTGAACGGAGTTTATTTCCATTAATTGCGTGCCACATTCGCTACAAAAAATTGTCCCATCGGGTTCTTGTGATTTGCAATTTTGGCAGACGATCATGATTTTTTCTCCTCAGGCCATAATAATGCCCGCGTTCCATATTTGATATTTTTTTCGCCAGTATCAGAATAAGTATTTTTCTTTTCGATATTCTCAATTTCCAGCATAACGGTTTTTGCCAAGCTACGTTCGCCTTGTGATAACAGGTGAGCAGCCAATCTCTGTAAATGTGCAGTGGCCTTTTCGTAATTGCCAGCGGATACCTCGATCCGTGCCTTTTCCTGGATACGGTAAAGGGTCAATTTCGATAGAGCCTGAATAATTGGTGGTGGTGGTACTGTTGGGCTTATATTCTCCTTTACGATCAGCGTAATGTCAATGGGCATGGGCGGCACAGGTAGAGAATTGACATTGGTGGCAATTCCCAACTGCCCATGAATCAATGTCACCAATTCATCTTTCAAGGCATGTGGGCGGACAATAAACTCAATCAGAATCGAAAGCGGCCATGCTAATAAAATCGGCCCGAGCCGCAATGGGTTTTCCATCACAATGGGGTCAGTTTCCGGCTGTAACCGAAAAACATAACTTATTTCGATACCTTCGTCCAATTCATATTCGAGAGTAACATTCTCTGCGAAAGTATTTGAAAAGGTTGCAAATTTTTCTGTCAGAAGCCTTTCAATATCTTTTGGCTGTGAAACCAGCATTGTATGGCCACCGGTAAGACTGGCCAGTTGGTCAAGAAAAATATCGTTCCAGTCATTGCCAATCCCCAGGCTGCTGATACCAATTCCACGTTGGGCCGCATCCTTGGCCAAATCATAACAGGCCTGTTCATCACCATAGGTATGACCATCTGTCAGTAAGATAATATGATTAATGAAGCTAGGATTCCGATATCGGCTTACTTCTTCGAGACCAGCGCGCAAACCATGAAGGATTTCTGTGCCGCCCGAAGTTTGTATAAGTTGAATCCGGTTATCCATTTTGAGCGTATTGGCCTGTCGTGTAGCAGGAATAATTACTTCGGCTCGATCGTTAAAAGTCACCACCGAAAATATGTCCTGCGGTTTTAAGTTTTGGATCAACTGGCTGGCAGTTGCTTTTACTTTATCAAGGTTTGCACCTTTCATCGATGTCGAACAATCAACCACCATACAGATATTCATCGGAACAGAACTTGCATTTTTTTTATATTCTTCTGCAGGTGAAAGATCTATCAATAAATAAACAAGCTGGGTTTCTTTCAGTGAAGATAGTTCTCTACGGCTGATCAGAACGCGCTGGTTGACCACAGAAATAACATCTTCTTCCGGTGGCAACATTGCGTCGTAAGTTGCCCGTTTTGAAGGGTCTGAAAGTACCTGATAAGCTTTTTGAACATCCAGAAATAATTCGGTCTCACCAGGTCCATTGTTGGTATCAGGGTGCAGACGTTTGGCAGCCCTGAGATATGCACGCCGAATATCATGCTGTTCGGCAGAACGCAGAAGTCCCAGTATCGAGTAATAATTCTCAGCGCGATTTGGCATCAAACCTTTCAAAAAAGTTACCCTAGAAATTGAGCCAGTACCACACTTATATTGTCCGGACCTCCGGCAGCATTGGCGGCGTTTACCATTTCCTGGCAGGCTCGCTGAATATTGGGCGTCCCATAAACAAAGCGGCGCATTTCTTCATCAGACACCAATCCCCACAGCCCATCGGAGCATAACAAAAGGTAACCACCGACCGGGAAAGGTGTGGTGACGATATCTGGTTCAAGTGCTTCTCTCTGTCCGACCGCGCGATATAGCACATTACGCTGGGGATGCACCGCTGCTTCTGCAGCAGTGATTTGTCCCAATTCTTCCAACCGGCGCACCAATGAATGATCGCGAGTTATCGCTTCCATACGCTGTTCGTTATAAAGAAGATAGCCACGGCTATCGCCCACATGAGCGATAGTCAATTGTTGCCCAAGCGCCAGCGCTGCAGTTACAGTCGTGCCAGAGCCTGGTGCTTCTCGCAAAACAGCGCGTTGAGCTTCCATAACTGCAGCTTGAAGAATCTCTTGCAGAGATTCTTCCATGGGTTGGGGGGGCATGCCAAACAATGAAGGCTGGAATTTCTTCATTATGTAGCCAGAAATAACACGAATAGCTGTATTGCTGGCTACTTCCCCATACTGGTGGCCTCCCATCCCATCGGCAACGATAAAAAGACCAAATGGCGGGTTGCCGCTATTCCCTGCTACAGTTGATACACAGGTAAACAGGCTGTCCTCGTTCAATTCGCGTTGACGGCCGACAGACTGTCCACTTGCTACCTGGAATTGAGCTGGTTCACAACGATTCTGAGCCATCGCTTTGATTGATTGTAGTTGCACATCAGAAAGTGGGGCCGTCACTACGTTGTCGACAGAGGGTTTCTTTTCTTTTTTTCCAAAATATTTTCTGAATAAATCCAACACAGGGCATCTCCTTCTTAAGCGATCTCAGCCAGTACCCGATCTTTTTAAAATTCCAGGGTAAATAAGACTAATCCATGGATCATGAAAGCTTATAATTCAAAAGTTCTTGTGAAAACATGATCCGGCTTTCTTCTGATCAATTCAAACGAATAAACCAGACGTTAAGCCAGCAATGCATATAAAAAGTGATCTGTGGAACCAAAGTACAGGATGTCATCGTAGATACAAGGGGTGCCAGTAATAGGTCCTTTGGTTTCAAATTTCCAACGTAAACGACCGGTGCGCAATTCCAGACAGTACAGGTTATTATCAACTGAACCGATGTAAACTGAATCCTTGTAAACAGTTGGAGAGCCATTCACCTGGTGGTTGGTTTTATAGCGCCAAATTTCTTTTGCGTTGCGTACATCTACTGCATAAAGATGACCATCTGACGAGCCGGTAAATACCAGCGCATCTGAAACATAAGGTGATACGATGGAGGCTTTTTCCATTCGGAATCGCCAAACCAACCAGCCAGATTTAGCGTCCAATGCGTACATAAATCCATCCATCGAGTTGAAATAAACAACATTATCCTGCACCCAGGGTGAAGATGTAATCCCACGTTTGGCTTTGAAACGCCATTTAAGCTGCCCGCGGAAATCGACACATAAAAGCTCCCCCCCTTCTGAGCCAAAATAAATCAGGTCACCAACGATGAAGGGTGAAGAACGGATTTCATCGCCTACCTCGTAACGCCAGGCCAGTCGCCCACTAGCCAGGTTGATCGCGTGCAAATATTTATCATCAGAACCGATAAAGATATGACCATCCGCAATTCGTCCCGAAGATCGTATGCGGCCATCCGTATTATAAATCCACATCATTTTACCAGTTTGGGCATTAATGGCATGCAAGCGCTTATCTTCAGATCCGAAAAAAATTACACCATCAGCCGCACTTGGACGACTGACAACGCCCCCATCGGTTGGGTATTTCCAAGAAAATTTACCTGTGGCAGCATTTAGCGCATACAGGTTATTATCGTAACAACCAACATAGAGCATACCACCCAGGTAAAGAGGGGTACCTCTGATTTCATCTTCGCACTGGAAAGCCCAAACCGGCTTTATTCCGCC
Organism: uncultured Anaerolineae bacterium; assembly: GCA_903846015.1. GTDB lineage: Bacteria > Chloroflexota > Anaerolineae > Anaerolineales > Villigracilaceae > UBA5195. Next base: position 12,994 of record CAIMZS010000143.1, read on the forward strand.
GGCAGTTGCCGATACGGTCGCAGATGTCTGGTTCGATTGAATACGATTGAGCAGCCCAGTCTTGCGACCGGCTGCGATGAGATTTTGTTTAAAATCTTCCGCCGACTTAAAACGGTTTTCCACATTATATTGGAGCGCGGTATTGATAACAGTTTCAAATTCAATGGATACACTCGCATTGATTTTACGCACAGGCCGTTCGCCAAACGAAAAAGGCGGTTCCAGTCGGGGATCACGACGTGTGATCAGATGATGTATCGTGGCGCCCAAAGCATAAATATCGGCGAGGGTGTTGGCTTCACCGCGATATTGTTCTGGCGGCGAATAACCCTCGGTACCGATCATTGTCCCTTTTTGACCAGTCTGGAAAGGCTTGGCAATACCAAAGTCAACCAAAATGATGTTATTGTGCTGGTTTACCATCACATTCGATGGTTTCATGTCGCGGAAAATGATCGGATCGGGTTTGTGATCATGCAAGAAACTAAGTACGTCACACAATTGAATAGCCCAATCCAATACACGTTCTTCTGGTAGAAATCCTTCTGTCCGGCTTAGAAAGACTTCCAAATCCTGTCCATTGACAAATTCAAGTACAAGGTAAGAACGACTATCCAATGTGAAATAATCATAAATACGTGGAATTGCTGGGTGACTGAGCGTAGCCAGAATATTAGCCTCACGCTCGAAATTCTGCACCACTGTTTGTCGAACCAGTGGGTCGGGGGCTTGATTTATCATTTCTTTTACAGCCACCAGTTTTACAACATTGGGAAAATGCAGGTCGCGTGCACGATAAACAGAACCCATTCCTCCGACACCAATTACATCCTGAATCAAATAACGATTGACCAGGTTTGTTCCAGGCCGAAGTTGCCCAGAGTTTGTCCGGCGGCCTCCAGATTCTGGTGTTTGGTTTATACGCTGAGTTTCCATACCCTTCCGAAGAATTAATAAATATTGATTATTAAAAAATAAGATAGTAAATTATAGCCCATAATTGTCTTGATTTCCAATTTTCCAAGACCTTGGGATGTTTTTGTTTTACCCCTTGCGCTCGCCCCACTTTTGGGGGAAAATTCAACTTATTCATCCGGCCAAATTTATGAAAATTCTTGCAGTTAGTGACGAGATCATTGATCGTCTTTACAGCACTTCGGTACGCGAAACGTATCCGGATGTGGGCTTAATTTTGGGGTGCGGAGATTTACCTTATTCATATCTGGAATTTTTGGTTACAATTTATAATATTCCGATGTATTATGTCCCCGGGAATCATGACCCAGAATTTGGCTCTCAAGCCCGTTCTCGCGCAGAAGGTGGTACCAATCTGGACGGCATGGTAGTGCACACCAAAGGATTAGTTCTTGCCGGGCTGGGTGGTAGTATTATGTATCATCCGGGTGGGGCAAACCAATATACACAGAAAGAAATGTATTGGCGGGCTTATCGCCTGTTGATAAAAATCTTATTGGATAAAATTTTTACCCACCGCAGACTCGATATATTACTGACACATTCTCCACCACATGGAATTCATGATGATGACGATCCTGCGCACCATGGCCTGCATGCCTTAAACTTTGTTCTGAAGGTTGCGAAACCGCGTTATATGCTACATGGGCATACCATTTTCTATCGCCAGAATCTCAAAAGCCATATCACTCATCAGGGTGACACCCAGGTAGTAAATGTGTATCCTTTCCGATTAATGAATATCAATGAATGAACGCTGGATAAAAACCCAGATCAGGATTGTTTGCCTGCATCTCAGCCTACTATTCAAGACAAGACCAACGAGCAACGGCAGCGAATTAATCTTGCATTTTTCGATGCTCCCTGTCTCTGCGCAGCGTTAATTCTCTGATAAGACAGCAGCAGATCTTTGTGTGCCAGTACATGGACATCCGCAATAAAGCAAAGATGTTGAATAACAATCATTAAAAACCACCGGTGCAAGCTTTCCGGAAAACGTTAATCACAAGAAGAATTGGAGAAGGATATAACATGACCACTCGTCACTTTCTTTCTGGAATTTATGCCGCTGCCCTGACACCTCTAAAGCAGGATTTTTCCGTTGACGCTAGTGCTGTTGGGCCATTATTACATTTCCTGGCCGCTCGCGATTGCCGCGGTGCGTTATTATTTGGAACGACTGGTGAAGGACCCTCCTTCAGCGTAAAAGAGCGTGAAATTGTTCTGGGTGCAGCACGCGAAGTACGCCATACTTATCCTGATTTCCGCCTATTAGCCGGCACGGGTACGCCAAGCCTTGATGAAACCATCCAATTAACCCGTATGGCCTTTGATCTCGGTTGCGATGGTGTGGTTGTCTTACCGCCCTACTATTTTCGCAAAATCAGTGACGATGGCCTGTTCACCTGGTTCGATGCTGTCATTCGCCGTGCTGTACCTCAAGGTGGTTACCTGCTCGGCTATCACATCCCAATGCAGACCAACATACCCCTCTCGATCGATCTGATAGCTCGTCTGAAGGAAGCTCATCCCCATAAATTCGCGGGTATTAAAGATTCTTCCGGTGACAAAGATTTTGCGGCTGCGCTCGGACGAAAGTTTGGCCATGACCTGTTAGTTTTGAATGGGAATGATGGACTATTACTGCATGCCCTGGAATACAACGCCGGGGGCGCCATCACTGCGATGGCCAACTTGTATTCACCCATGCTTAACCAGGTCTGGAATATCTTCATTCAAGGCGGCGATCCGATCGAAGCCCAAGAACAACTGAATATTCGTCGCCGTGTGCTCGATCGCTATCAACCGTTTCCAGCCATTATGAAAGCCCTGCTTGCCAGACAACACGGTTTTGACCGCTGGGCTGTCCGACCACCTCTTCTGCCAGTCAATGCCGAGGTCGAAGAAAATTGCCTGCGCGAGCTGCGTGAATGTGACCAGGTTGATCAGGGATATTAGAATATTGTGATTTCTTTTCTTGTCTCAAACCCCATCCTTGCCGCTCTTATTTGGGCGGCACTGTACATTTTTGATTACTCTGCCACCATCTGGTTTGCCCAGATTTATCGCAATACGCTTCATCGTCATTTTATTTACGAAGGAGGCGTGGAAATGAACCCGGTTTTTGAAAAGGATATCGCTGAGCTGCGATGGATCAGCCCGCGCTTCCTGATTTTGCTAGGTATCATGACATGTGTATTGGTTTTTATTGGCAGACTTGACCTGGTGGGCAAGAACTTTGAGTTCGTGCTGGGGGCATTCCTGCTGTTATGGACTTTCATGGATCTGCGTCATATCCGCAATATTTATTTCCACCTTCATTTGCGGTTTCGCCCAGACAGCCTGGATGGACAGCTTAAACAGTCCTACTGGCTGGGCCAACGCTTGGTAGCTTATGACGCATTGGCTTATGGACTTGTCTACGGAATTGGCTGGCTTGCAAGTGGGCGCTCGTTTTTTATGGGTGGCGCCTTCGTCTGTTTCCTGCTTGCCGTGCGCCATTTCTTACTTGCCAGCCGTATATCAAAGATAAAAGCCTGAATATCAAGGTTTTTGTGTAAGCGTTCACTGGGGCATAAAAGTTTCGACCCGGTGTGCGTAAGCAGACTAAGAGGGTAGACATTCAGAAACACTTCTTTTTTTGTATTATACTTAACAGATATAAATTGTTTGATATACTTTTCATCACGGAAACAAGCAAATATGACGAACGCAAAAAAACTCGAAAGCATTGTAACTCGCAAACGCGGCACAGCCGCCTTCTTCGACCGCGTCGCGGGGCAGTACGATCGCTCTGGACCGCGATTTTTCTCCTATTTTGGCAAGCGAATGGTAGATTTGGCAGACTTGCCCAAGAACGCGCAGGTTTTGGATCTGGCCTCAGGCCGCGGCGCGGTGCTTTTCCCGGCTGCTGCTGCGGTTGGGCCACTTGGTCACGTTACCGGAGTGGATTTATCCGAGCAGATGGTGATGGAACTGACGCAGGAAATTCAGCGCCTGGAATTACCGAACATCACCGTACATCAAATGGATGTGGAAGACTTACAGTTCTCCGACGCATCTTTTGATTTTGTCTTGTGTGGATTTGGGCTCTTTTTCTTTCCCCAATTGGAGCGCGCGCTGGCTGAAATACGCCGCGTCCTACGCCCTAACGGCAGAATTGCCGTGTCTTTGTGGGACAGATCTATGGACCTGCAATGGGAGTGGTTTTATCGGGTTGTACAGGCACACCTTCCGGTCGACCCCACCGCAAAACCTGTGCCCAGACGTCCCTCCTCAGGAGAGCTGGATACTCAGAGCGGTCTGGAGCTGGCGCTGGGAGCGGCTGGTTTTCGCGCTATCCAGGTGAGTCTGGATAGCCATGATTTTGTCTACACTCAAGACAACGATTGGTGGGATGCTCTGTGGACACATTGGACGCGTATGGCGTTGGAACGGATCGAGCAGACCAATGGGTCAGAAGGGTTGGCACACTTCAAACAGGATATCTTCGAGCATTTGCAGGCGATGCGCAAACCTGACGGCATCCATCAGATTTTTCCGGCATTGATAGCACTGGCTGAAAAATAAGGTTGTTGAAGCTAATATGAGTGGTAAGGGATTGGTGCTTCCGAAAATTTACTCGCTGGCCGATCGCCCTGGTTCCCGCCACACATCGTCCGGGCTGGAGGTCGAGTCGGCGCTGGCGAGCAGCGGTTGTGCACCACAATGATGCCCGAGGCGTTCTTACGAATGGCTTCCTTAAAGACATCGCCAACGCTCAGCTGCGACGAATTTACCGAGTTGCGATAGACTTCAGCCACTTTCAAAACACGATTGCGCCGGTCTATCAGGATCACACGCGGTGTTCCTGTTTCAGGGCCTGCATTTCATATAAAACAATGTCTGCTCCCATACGACACGCCCTGGCAACCCCTGGTGGACAGCCTGTCGCTTTTCTCCAGCGATTTCATGGACGAAAGGACTCAGCCTGCCACCCAGGAACGCGAGGCCGCCTTTCTTGAAGTAGACTCTGGAGCTGATGGGGCATGAATTACCTGCTGGATACCAATATTGGTATTGTGCTCATCTACCAGAAATCCGCCAGAGTGCTCAAGCACTTGATTTCCCAAGGGCCGGGCGATGTGGGTATTTCATCCTTCACCCTGGCGAAACTTGTCTACGGTGTGGAGAAAAGCGCGCAAGTCGAGCAAAACCGGGCTGCCCTGCAACAATTTATTCTGCCACTCGAAATGGCTGGAGTGGAAGGTGCTGGTCAGATCAGCGGTTCGATGGATTTGTTGATTGCTGTACATACGCTCAGCCTCGACGCGATTTTGGCCACCAATAATGTGCGCGAGTTTCAGCGTGTTGACGGTCTGCTCCTGGAAGACTGGAGCTGGGATGGCGGATAATCGATATTTGCAGGGGACTGTCAGGTATCGGGATACTCCTGTGCCATTTTTTTTGCTGCCTTCGATATCGGTGAACAGGAATGCGACTGTGCCAGTGGGGACCGAGGCCAGAATGGCATCTCCGAAAAAGATAGATTATTATGGCACAAACACTTTGGTTACAAAGCACAAATTTAGAAAACACGATCTTCATTCGACAGAATCAGCAAATTGCTAAAAGCCTCTGAGCCCAGGAATTGGGTGAAGCCAAAGCTTCAGGTTCAGTTTTGTACCGGTCGGTGAGGTAGGCAACCGTTTTGTGCTAACACCCACAATAAACCATATCCGGTGCATCGTCAACTTTAATGTCTGGTCTACACGATAAATGAATAACAAAAAAATTCCAGATATAATGAAACAATTTTATGCAAACTTCAGCTCTTCGCCAGTTTTAAACATACCTGGGAGATCAGCATGGCTCTTTTCAGCGCAGGAAATTTTATGGATCGGGTACGCGAAGAGCTGGAACCGAAGGTTCTGCTGCCGGGGCTGATGATGGGAACAATGACTGGCATGCTGGAAGTCATTTATGCACTTTCAATCGCTTCGCTCATATTTTCGGGTGATCTGGGGGTTTACCTTCCGTATGGCTTCGGTATTTCACTGGTCAGTTCGGTGGTGCTGCTGATTGGCACAGCCCTGACCAGCAAAGTACCCGGCGTATTTAGCAGTACGCAGGACAGTCCGACAGTCATGTTGGCGGTAGTCGCCGCCGGGCTGGCCGGCAGCCTGGCGCTGCATCCGGGATCCGAAAAGCTGATCACCATCCTGGCGGCCATTTCGCTCAGCTCGCTGTTGACAGGCTGCCTGTTCCTGGCGCTGGGACATTTCGGCCTGGGGAAACTGGTGCGCTTCATCCCCTACCCGGTCATGGGCGGTTTTCTGGCAGGAACCGGCTGGCTTTTGGTACAGGGATCATTTGGGGTCATGACCGAATTTAACCTGACCCCTGCCAATATTCCAGCCCTGCTCCAGCCAAACCAACTCATTTTGTGGCTGCCTGGTATTCTTTTTGCGTTGGCCTTGTTTTTCGGCATGCGCCGATTTGACCACTTCCTGACCATGCCGGCGATTTTGATGGGAACGATTGGCCTGTTTTATCTTGCATTTCTGCTGACAGGCACATCCATTCAGGATGCAATTACACGTGGATTGCTGCTCGGAAAAGTGGGTGGAGAAGCGATCTGGCAGCCGGTTGTGCTGAGCGGCAAGCTGCTGAATGTGAACTGGATGGCGATTCTGGGACAGAGCAGCAATATTGGCATTGTGCTTGTACGAGCGTGATTGGCTTCCTATTAAATGCTTCTGCACTTGAACTGACCAACCGGCTGGATATTGAACTCAATCACGAATTGAAATCAGTTGGTTATGCAAATGTTATCTCGGGGCTGCTGGGCGGCATGATCGGTTATCACATGCTTGGCGATACCGCGCTGAATTATCGTGTAGGAGCAAGGGGCAGGCTGCCCGGAATATTGACCGGCCTGGTTTGCGCGGGTACCTTCCTGCTGGGTTCATCTTTGTTGGCTTACCTGCCCAAGCAAATTTTGGGAGGCTTTCTATTTTTCCTGGGGCTGGATTTTCTGGTTGAATGGATCATCGCTGGCTGGAAAAAACTTTCGCGCAGCGATTATTTCGTCACGCTGCTGATCTTAATCATCATTGCAAGCACAAATTTTCTAATAGGGATGGGTGTGGGACTGGCGGCGACGATTGTTTTATTCGTGGTGAATTACAGTCGCATTAATGTTGTGCATCACGCGCTTTCCGGGACAGAGATCAAAAGCAATGTTGAGCGCTGCACCTATCATGAACGCGTGTTGAGCGAGAATTTAGGCCAGCATATTTTTGTTCTTGAACTGCAGGGTTTTATCTTCTTTGGCACCGCGAATTCGGTTCTGGAGCGCATCCGCGCGCGCCAGGCAGAGGCAGGCCAAGCCAGGATGCGCTACCTGATCCTGGATTTTCGTCGTGCGAGTGGTTTTGATTCTTCGGCCTCGATCAGCTTTTTGAAATGCAAACAGATTTCGGAGAGCCAGAAGATCGAGTTGGTGCTGACCCATCTTTCGCCTGAGATGCAACGCCGTTTTGAAATGGATGGGTTGTCTGAAGACCAACCTGGGATACGTATCTTTCCTGACCTGGATCATGGTCTTGAATGGTGCGAGGAAGACCTGCTCGATGTTGAGGAAGTCACCAGCCTGCATACGCCGGTCACATTGCGGGCACAACTGGCAGACAGCGGTTTTGAAAAGACCAATACCAAACGCCTGCTGAGCTATCTGGAGCGGGTGACTTTTAATGCTGGCGAAACCTTGATCCAGCAAGGGGATGATGCAGACTGTCTGTATTTCATCGAGATGGGCGCGGTATCGATCCAACTCGAATTGGGCAACCAAAAACGGGTACGCTTGCAAACGCTTGGCTTGGGAACAGCCGTTGGTGAATCAGAGTTGTACCTTGGAAAAACCTGCACTGCGTCTGCCATCGCCGACTCACCTGTCACCGCTTACCGGTTAACGCGGGCCGCGCTTTCCGAAATGAAGCTGAACGAGCCCGATTTGGCAGCATCCTTCCACGAATATTCTGCGCGCCTGCTCTCGGAGCGGCTGGCGGCCACCACCCGAACGCTTGAAGCAATGATCAGGTGATAGCGTGGCAAAATTATTAATTTCCAACCGTTTTGAAATCAACGACCTGGAAAAAGACCTGCTTGGGCGCGGCGGCATGGGAGTGGTTTACCGCGCCATCGATAACCAGACCGGGGAAACGGTGGCGGTCAAAACCCTGATCCAAGAGACGCTGGCGCATGAACCCGATGGGATTGAGCGCTTTAAGCGTGAAGGCGAAGCCCTGCGCCAACTCGATCACCCCCATATCGTAAAATTCATCACAACCGTTGAAACCGGCGGGCAGCATTACCTGGTGATGGAGTATGTTGATGGCGGCAGTCTGCAGGAGCTGC
>CAIMZS010000144.1 GCA_903846015.1 uncultured Anaerolineae bacterium
ACTTGCGAGGATGCGGATGTGACCTTCGTGCCGGAAGACCCGAAGAAGCATGATCCCTATGCAACCAAAACTGAAGAAGCAGATCTGGCCTGGAATCTGGGGCACGTAATCGTCCATACAACCGCATCATCAGAGGAATCTGCCGCGCTGGCTGCCGAAATGGCGCGCGGGGTGGAACATCACGGTCGTTCACGATCTGAAGTAGCGTGGCAGCAGGTCAAGACAATCGCAGCCTGCCGTCAGCGCCTGGAGGAGAGCCGCCGCATGCGCCTGGCAAGCCTCGAGATGTGGCCAAACGAAGCGCATCTGGAAATGAATTACGAAGCCTGGCCGAATGGGCCCAAAATCAACACCATCGGGCGCTTTGTTTTTGGGTTAATGCATGACGATGATCATTTAGGGCAAATCAAAGAGATCGTGCGGCAGTGCCATGCCGCGAAAGCAGAATAGAAGTAAAAAGTGGCCATGCCACATCAATGGCGATTGACCATTCGCAGCTTCTCCCCGGCCTCCCTTTCCTCGCAGGGAAGGGGAGGCAAAACAGGGTAGTTCAGCTATTCAAATTATGGGGTTTTATGAAAATAATCCCAAAGTTGATTATCGTATCGAACAGTTGTAAATTTTAGACTCTATGGGATTTTCAGATAAAAATCGGTAATTTTTGAACAACTTTTGAGCACCCCCTGAATACCAGGGGGATGTTTTTTTTCAGGTATGCAGACTTTATTCGATCTCAACAAACAGCCTCAACGTTTGTTGAGATCTTCTCTGCAAAATACATAGAAATAATTCAACATTCTCCAGATGACAAGATCAGATAAAAGCATTAGACTGATAGGGTAGGAAAAAATGGAACGAATATCCGCGCTGATTGGATAATTTGAGTAACCCCTGCAACGGGTTATCAGGAGTTTTTATGGAAAAGTCATTGCAAGAACAATCACTACAAGCATGTGAAAATCTTGGTAAACGCAACAATCCTTATATCGCTTTTAATTATCCATCCAATGACAACTGGTGTTTTCTGTGCAAGATAAAAGCCAGACCATCCCTTTCCCACCAGGCAACCTTTTGCCTGGCAGCTGTAAAACCGCCCTGTCCGGTACGCACCTTACCACCCTGGAAGAATTTCCCGGACGGTTTTTTCTCGGCAGCTGGGAAAGAGGCTTCCAAAACGTCTCCTGCCAAAACCACATCCTGTTCACACATAAAGCATACGCTGGGCGTTCCATTCAGAATTGCTAGAAAAGTCTTTGTCATCCACCACTTTCAAATAGGCGATTCATTGGAACAACTTGCAAAAGAATATTCCACTACAATAGAAGTCATGCAGAGGATCAATTTTTTCAGCCTGGGCTCTGCGTTGATCGATGGCATCATCATTCTCTGTCCGGGACTTACCAAAGTTGACCCTGCGCTGCCGGCCTTTGAGCCCTACCATGTCGCCGATGCCGGGATCAACGTTGTTGACCTGGCCAATCGTTTGATGGCTGACCCGATTTTGTTGAAGTATTACAACGGGTATGAAACCACGGATTCCTGCCACTTTTGGGAAGGGGATTGGCTGCTCATCCCTCGTATGGACTTAATTTCATAGATGTTGCCGCCAATCTGCAACCTGACGACTCTTACCCGGGGGTATCCCTGGTTGAAGGAGATTACTCTTCATGAATCCAGAAACTGATTTATTAACATCCAGAACCTTACCTAAAATCCTGGTTGTGGATGATGATTCGAATTTCCTTTTCGGCGTATCAAGAATGTTGGTCAAGGCAGGCTTTGATGTTATTCCGGCCAGCGATGGCCCTACCGGAATTATGAAGGCCCAAAACGAGCAGCCTGACCTGATTTTGTTAGATGTTAATATGCCTAGAATGAACGGGTTTCAAGTAAAACAGGCTTTGAATATTAGCCCACTGACGCAATTTATCCCTACAGTTTTCTTGACTGCAATGGGTGACCGGATAAACACCCTGAATGGGTTAAACCTCGGGCAAGATTACATCAGCAAACCCTTCGACGCTGAGATTCTAACAGCGCGTATCAAGGCTATCCTTCAGAGAGCAGAAATTGGCTATCTGCTGGCGATCCAGGATTCGAAAAAAAACTTTTTTGCTACAGACCGGTTTCAACAATGGGGGCAGACGGTTGAAATCCATGACTATGGCACAGCCGGACATACTCAAAGAGTTACGTGCTGGTTTACAGTTTTGGCCCGCGCTCTCGGGTTGACTGGCGCAGACCTGGAAAATGCGAGAAAAGGAGCCATGCTGCATGATATCGGCAAGCTGGCGGTGCCAGAAAACATTCTCAATAAGCCCGGCCCGCTCAATGAAAAAGAGTGGGAGATCATGCAGCAGCATCCCGTCATCGCCGTGAAAATGCTAAAAGAGGTTGAATTGTTACAGTTTGCGCTGGATATTCCACATTATCATCACGAGCACTGGGACGGGAGCGGTTATCCCAATCATCTTGCCGGGGATGCCATTCCGTTATCCGTGCGAATTTTCAGTCTGGTGGATGTTTTTGATGCGCTGTGCACCAAGCGTCCTTATAAGACTGGCATGGAAGTAACCCTGGCGTTGGAAATGATCGCTGATAAATCCGGATCACATTTTGATCCAGCTATTGTTCGTTACTTTTTATCCAATTTTGATACTATAAAAAAAGGGGTAACCGATGAATACATCCAAGAAAGCATTGGTAATCGATGACGACCAGAAATTTTCATTCGGGTTGGTTTCTGTGCTTCGCAAAGGTGGTTACCATGTCATTACCGCTTCGAATGGAACTGAAGGGCTGAATACAATTCGGGCAGAAAAACCGGATATTATTCTATGCGATATCATGATGCCTCCACCGAATGGGCTGCAACTGAGAAAAGAGCTGGAGAATGATCCTCAACTTGGCCGCATTCCCTTCCTGTTCCTTACCGCCCGGACGGCACCGATGGATAAGCTGGCCGGTTTGGAAAATGGAGCCGATGATTACGTTACCAAACCATTCGAAGTAAATGAGCTGCTTGCTCGCATCCAATCTGTGCTGCGCCGGGATGAGTTGGGTCGCCAACGCGGGGTGCAGGAGGCCAACGAGTCGATCGATCGGCTGCGCACCAGCATTTCAACCAATTTAAGCCATGAAATGCGAACGCCTTTGACCAACCTGCTGATGACATTAGATCTGGTGGTCCGTGAAAAATTCACCGAATCCAATGAAGAGTTGAATCAATACGTACAAAGGGCAACCGGCAGCGCCAACCGGATTAAGTTTTTGGTCGAAGATCTGGAAATGTTGTACGATATCGACCAGCGCAGCTTGAGCACTTTGCGCCAGCCCGTGGAACTGCGTTCCTATTTTAAAACGCCGATCGACCAGATCATGAAGTCTTGGGAAACAAAACATCTTGATCTGCAAGTTAACATCGCTCCAGGCGTAGCCCTATACGCCCCGCGTAAGGAATTCAGCCATGTTTTGGCGCACCTGGTGGACAATGCCTGCAAGTTCAGCCCCGAAAACGGAAAAGTCACCATTTCGCTGTGGCCCAATGGGTTGGGTGGCTGCATCTTGGAAGTGATAGATGAGGGGGCTGGTATTTCGTTCAGCTTACGCGAAAAAGTCTTTGAACGCTATTTCCAGGTCAGCCAGGGAGATACACGCAAGTATGCGGGGCTGGGGGTTGGGTTAACCATTGCACGTGCATTTTTCCAGGCCATGCATGGAGAAATCCAGATTATGGATAATCCGTACGGCTGCCGCATACGCATGGTTTTACCTCCATGCGATCTAGATTAGGCCTTTTTACAGGAACTAAAATGCCAGATATTCTCATTATCGATGATAATCAAAATTTCCAGGCCGGGCTGGCAGCAAATTTGCGCAAGGCCGGATTTGCGGTGGAAACTGCTTCCAATGGAATACAAGGACAAAAACTTGCCCGGGAAGGCCATCCAGAATTAATCTTGTGCGATATTAAAATGCCAGGCTTGGATGGATTAGCTGTCAAGAAGGCGCTTAACCTTGAAGAAGCCACCGCCGGCATTCCTTTTATTTTCATTTCTGCCATTTCTACCCCGATATTTATAAATACAGGGCTGAGATCTGGAGCGGATGATTACATCACCAAGCCCTTTGAAATCGATGAGCTATTGGCTCGCATCCAATCTGTACTGGCACACAAGCAGTTGGATCATCCAAAAGAGATTCGATTAGCGGCGGATACCCGCACAAGATTGATAAATATTATTCAAAAAAACTTGACCCGTAAAATCCGAAAACCATTAACTGTTCTCCTGTCTACATTGGAACTTGCGGCACTGGATAAATTCGCCCAATCCATCGATGATTTACCGAATAGACCAGGCAAAAGTGCCGAGCGGATCAATTTTTTGATCAAAGATCTGGAAATATTGGATGCCATCGACCAGAACAATCTGATTGCTTCACGCGAAAACATTGATATTGATGCTCACCTGCTAGCACCCATCCAACAAACATTAAAAAGCTGGGAAGAATTAAAACAGCTTGATTGTCAGATTGATATCGATCCCAATGTGGTCATCTACGCCCCCTCCGATGAATTCCATCATGTCGTCACCCACCTTGTGGATAATGCCTGCAAGTTCAGCCCAGAAAAAGGCAAGATCGCCATTTCCGTCAAGCAGTTTGGGTTGGGAGGCTGCGTTCTGGAAGTGGCTGACAATGGCTGCGGCATCCCAATCAGCTTGCGCGCCAAAGTCTTCGAACGATATTACCAGGCCAATCTGGTTGCTGATCTTGATCCTTACGATACGCGCAAATATGCCGGGTTAGGCGTTGGATTGACAATTGCGCGCGCTTTTGCCCAGTCTATTTTAGGAGATGTTCAAATTTTAGATAGCGTTGCTGGCTGCATGCTCCGGATGGTTTTGTTACCAATTGATTTTGAATAATGAAAAGAGGAAGTCAAAATGTCAGAAATCCTTGTAATTGATGATAACCGTAACTTGAGGATGGGTCTCGCTGCAAATTTGCGCAGAGCCGGGTTTGATGTGGAAATTGCATCCAATGGCAAAGAAGGTGTCATGCTCGCCAGGGAAATCCACCCGGAATTAATCCTGTGCGATATTCGAATGCCGGGCATGGATGGACTGGAAGTAAAAAAAGCGCTCAACAGTGAAGAAGCCACAGCCGATATCCCATTTATCTTCCTTTCTGCCATTTCTGCCCCATTATTTAAAAGCGCAGGATTACGCGCTGGCGCGGATGACTACATCGCGAAACCCTTTGAAATGGATGAGTTGATCGCCAGAATCCAGGCGATATTAAGGCGCGAGGCGCGAATAGAATTCCGCTTAAAGTACGATGTTGAGCAATTGTTGCAAAATCTGGGTACATCACTACCCATCCACACCAATCACATCTTTCGAACATACCTGGGAATTTTGATGTTGTCGCTCGAATCAGTTAAAAATAATTTACCAGATTCGAATCCGAACCTGGATGTTGCTTCAAATTGTGTTTACCAGTTAAGAAAGACTGTAAACGATCTGATCTGGTTGAATGAGCTTGACCTGGGTCGTTCTGAAACGATAGGACAGAGGCTTGACCCGGATTTATCTTTTGTTTTACCCATACATGAATTAATGGAAATCTGGAAAGAGAAGAAATTGCAGTTGGATGTCCACATCGATGACGATATTGTCTTCTTTGTACCGGAACATTCATTTGCTCAGTCAGTTTGCCACCTGGTTGACAATGCCTGTAAGTTCAGCCCGGTGGGTAGCAAGGTGGATGTACGGCTGGAGCGTTCCGGGCCGCATGGATGCAAAGTGACCGTGCAAGATCAAGGACTCGGCATTCCAACTGACCAGCGTGAATTGGTTTTTGATCGTTTTTACCAAATCCAGAACGAAGAATCACTACCCCAAAATCATGGCCTTGGGTTGGGTTTGTATTTGGCGCGCTCTTTTGCCCGCTCCCGGGGTGGGGATGTGTGTATGCTGGATTCTACCCTGGGCTGCCGGGTGGAAATGATACTGAAGCAATAATACTAATCCACTTTAATCATGGTGCCCGGTTCTAGCGATAGTGCCGGTTCCAGCACGGCCACGGGCAAAGGGCGTTAATCAATGACCACTCAAGCTGAACATTCCACATATGAAGTTCAACACCATATCTCCGCCAATATGAATTTATCATTTGATGAGCTGACTGGTTTTATTCCCGATGCCATCATTATTTTAGACTCAACTTTACGGATTGTATATTTTAATGCACTGGCTGAAGAAATGTTTGGCTATTCAGCTTACGAAGCGACTGGTCAGGATCTGGATATACTCATACCGCAAGCATTCTGGAAATCCCACCAAGTTAATACAAGCACTTTTCTTGAAGAAAACGTCTCCTTCACCCAAATGGGAAACGGCAAGCCAATCTCCGGAAAACATCATGATGGTCACATGATGCATCTGGATATATCCATAACAAAACGAAAATGGGATGGGCAGCTATTTATTATTTGTGCGCCAAGAGACATCAGCCGGCAGCTTGCCTATCAACACACCTTATTAGATAGTGAAACACGCTACCGCGCAATGATTGATTCGCAGAGTTCCCTCATCGTGCGTTTGGACCACGCCGGTCGCTTCATTTTTGCCAACCAGGCTTACTGCCGCATGTTTGGGAAAACGTCCGAAGAACTGATGGGATCTTCATTTACACCCCTGGTGCATCCTGACGACCTCGATTTTACATTGGATGCCATGCAAAGTCTCAAGCTGCCACCTTATCGCATAACGATTGAACAGCGCGCCTTTACTACCAACGGCTGGAGATGGATTGCCTGGGAAAACAGCATTATTGAAGACCAGAGCAGAAATCCTTTTGAAATTCAGAGCATCGGAAATGATATTACTGAACGAAAACAAGCGGAAGAAATAGCTTTTTTCGAGCGCGACCTGGCAATTTCACTGGCACAAAAATCCACCCTGGATGAAGCTTTGCCATTGTGCCTGGACCTGGCAATGAAAGTCTCTGATATGGACTGTGGTGGGATTTATATTCTAAATAAACACAGTCGCAATCTTGAACTTTTGATCCACAAAGGACTTTCGAAGACATTGATAGAAAAATCGGTTAAGTTTGACCCAACATCTGACCGGTATCAAATGGTAATGAATGGTACGCCCTCCTATCGACAATATAGTCAAACACATCTAAGCATGAGTCCCACCCATTTGAATGAAGGCCTGCGCTATTTTGCAACCATCCCGCTGCGCAGCAAGGGCGAGGTAATCGCCTGTATCAATGTCGCTTCACATTTTTTGTATGATATGCCCACTTTTCGCCGCGAAGCGCTGGAAAACATCGCCATCCATATCGGCAATATGATCGCCCGTTTTCAGGTTCAAGAGGCTTTGAGCGAGAGCCAAAATGAACTTAAAAGTATGTTTAATTCCTTACAAGATTTTATTTTCATTCTCGATAGCCAGGGCTGCATCGTCCAGGTCAACCAAATGGTTATGGACAGCCTGGGCTATAGCTGGGAAGAACTGATCGGCAAGAGTGTTTTAGAAATACATCCCGCTGACCAGCGCAGCGCTGCCTGGAAGATAGTGCAAGATATGCTGGCCGGAACGATCGATACCTGCCCATTAAATTTACTCAAAAAAGATGGCACCCAAATTCCGGTTGAAACCAGGGTGTCACACGGGCGCTGGGGCAATCAGGCTGTTCTGATTGGGGTCAGCCGAGATATCTCCGATAGGAAATCCGCAGAAATCGAGATCAAGGAAACAAGATCTGAAATCGAAAGTTTCTTTACCATCTCACAGGATCTGCTCTGCATCACAGATTTACAGGGAAACTTCACCATGGCGAACAAAGCCTGGGAAGCAACGCTTGGACATAGCGTTGATGAATTACAAAAAAAGAATTTTTTTGATTTTGTGCATCCTGATGATACCCAAGCCACTCTCCATGCAATAGCCCACCTCACCAGCGGTCAGAAAACCATCCGCTTTGTCAATCGATATCAATGCAAGAACGGCAGCTGGCGCGATATCGAATGGCACTCACAAGCAGAAGGTAACCATATTTATGCTGTTGCCCGCGATGTTACGGAAAGGAAAGCCGCCGAAGACGCTCGCCAGAGGCAAACCAGGCTGCTGAAATACCGCCAAACTTTTGAAGAGATCCTGACATCGATTTCAACCCGCTTTATCAGTCTCTCCATCGATGAAATCAACCCGGAAATTAACCAAGTTTTGAAACAAGTTGGCGAATTTGAACATGTTGACCGCAGTTATGTTTTCCTTTTGGATAACAGCACCAATCTAATGAATAATACCCACGAATGGTGCGCGCCCGGGATTGAAGCACAGATCGATGCGCTAAAAGATTTGCCGATCAGTCTTTTCCCGTGGTGGATGGAAAAACTGAAAAATTTGCAGGAAGTTCATATTCCAAACGTGTCTGAACTGCCTGCTGAAGCACAATCCGAGCGGGAACTATTGGAACAACAAGCCATAAAATCAGTTCTGGTGGTACCGCTCATGGCTAACAATACTTTGGTGGGTTTTCTCGGATTTGATTCCGTCTCCCGTCAGCGTGTCTGGTCGCCAGACAGCATTTTATTAATAAAAATGGTCGGTGATATTTTATCCAATGCGCTGTTGCGCAGTAAAATGGAAAATGATCTGCGCCAAAGCGAAGCCCGTAACAGAGCCTTGCTCAGCGCAGTTCCAGATCTGATTTTCCGCATTCGCAGGGATGGTGTCTTCCTGGACTTTAAGGCAAGTTCTCTTGAACTATTGGCTGCACCACCAACACATATTATCGGAGCATCACTGAATAATATTCTAACCTCCCCGGTAACGGAACAAGCCATGCACTGCATCAAAATGGCTCTGCAAACCAAAGAAATCCAAACGATGGAATACACACTCAAAACAGGCGATTCTTCTCATGTCTTTGAAGCTCGCTTTAAAGATAGCGGAGCTGATGAAGTGACTGCCATCATCAGAGACATTAGCGATCGGGCCCGCCTCGAACAAATGAAATCGGATTTCATCAACCGCGCCACGCATGAATTACGCACCCCAATTGCCACCATGTTGCTGATGATCAACCTGATCGACGGTGGCTCAACGCCCACAGAATATGATGAATATTGGGATGTTTTAAAGAGTGAGTTGAGCCGCGAAAGAATACTGGTTGAAGACTTGCTGAGTGCAGGCCGCCTGGAAAGTGACCGGTTTAATTTAAATTTCAGATCATTTGAGATATTACCTCTCATTGAAGATGTAACCCACCAATTTGAACACCCCGCCAGAGAGAAAAATATTTCCATTTCGTTCCAATCGATGCTTGAAGCGGACGATTCCTTGCATCTTATTATGGCTGACGAAAAAGCCATGACCCAGGTCTTTATGAACTTGATCGGAAATGCGCTCAAATTTACGCCTTCCGGCGGGAATATCAATATCTCCCTGGAACGCGTAAATTCTGGTTATGGAATAGTCATTTCCGATACAGGCATCGGAATTCCAAGCGAAGATCTACCCTTATTGTTCACACGCTTTTTCCGCGGCACAAACGCGATAGAGAATGAAATCCCCGGAACAGGGATCGGATTGTATATCGTTCAATCGATACTGGAAAAACATGCCGGGAAAATCAAGGTACGCAGTGAATTGGGCCTGGGCACGCAGTTTGACATCTGGCTGCCCAAAAATCATGTTGAATGACGAAACACGAAGCGGTTGAATGCTAAAAAAAAGACAGGCCAAGGCCTGTCTTTTTTGCTGAGGCGACGATGGGATTTGAACCCATGATGAGGGTTTTGCAGACCCTAGCCTTGCCACTTGGCGACGTCGCCATGTCCTATATAAAACTTTGGCTGGCAGCAAATGGCTCGCTGAGAACCATGCATGCCAGCCGTCTGCAAAAACAAGAGCGGGCGATGGGATTCGGACCCACGACCTTCTCCTTGGCAAGGAGACGTACTACCACTGTACTACGCCCGCATATTTTCGGCCAGCTTCAGCCGGGTAGTGCCGAGAGACAGAATCGAACTGACGACACCGCGATTTTCAGTCGCGTGCTCTACCAACTGAGCTATCTCGGCAATGAAGATATTTGATTGTTAAGCGAGCGTGATTTTACACGTTGTTCCGAAGATTGTCAAGCAAGTTAACGAGTCCGCAACAATTCTCAGCATGAAAACCAATATCATCTCAATGCTACCGGTCTTGTGCAAGATGCCGCAACTCGCGGGTTTTCAAAGTTTTTTGCAAAACCGGTAACTGGTGAATGGTACCCCAGTATCGCTGCATGTTATCCTGGATTACTTCGAGGCAACCCCGGCTGTCTTGGGTTCATTCCGGGGCTGCTTTTTAGAAAACTTCACTACTCATGGAGTTCCCCGGGGGAGTAAATACCGAAAATCATTCGTGCAGGCTGAAAAACACGGAAAAGTGTCGCTGCCGCTGGATTTAATTATATTGGGCAGCTCTAAAAATGTGTTAAACTTATTTGTAATACGGATAATTTGCCGAAGTGGTCAGGAAGACAATATTCTTGACGAAAAATTTTGGGCTTTTTTTATTTTGCATTTGCTTTTTCAAAATGCCATTCCACCCTCAATTCAGGTTAGGCACAATGAATGACTATTATGAAATACTAGAAGTAAACCAGAATGCATCTCAAGAGCAGATCAAGGCTCAATATCATTTTCTGGTTCAAGCCTGGCACCCAGACAAATTTGTATCCGCGCATCACAAGGCCAAGGCTGAAGAAAAACTTAAGGGAATTAATGAAGCATTCAACGTCTTAAACAACCCGCAAAAACGTGAACAGTTTGACCGCCTGAAAAATAATTTCAGAAACAATGAAAACCTTCAAAGGCGGGCTGAACAAGAAGCGCGAGAAAGTGCAGCCAGGCAAGCTTATAAAAAAGGCGAAGCGGTAGAACATGAGCGCAATGCAACAATGGAGCGAGAACAGCGCCAAGCAGATGAGCGCCAAAAGCGTACGGTCACAATTGACCTGGCCCCTGGAATACCATTCGAATTTATCCGCATATCCGCTGGCGAATTTTTGATGGGCAGCGACCAACAAAAGGAAAAGCAGGCGCGGGCGAATGAAACCCCTCAGCACAAGGTTTTTTTAAGTGAATATTGGATTGGAAAATACCCGGTTACCAACAAACAATATAAAGTCTTTGTAAAAGCTGTCGGGCATAAACCACCTGCCAACTGGGGAGGCTTTGATGCTCCAAAAGATAAGTTTGATCACCCGGTTGCCGGTTTGAGTTGGTTTAGCGCGATGGCATTTTGCGAGTGGTTCAAAGGTCTCAGCACAAGGAATATTCGGCTGCCAAGCGAGGCTGAATGGGAAAAGGCTGCGCGAGGCACGGATGGTCGCTCCTACCCATGGGGTAACCAGGCTCCGGATGATACCCGCTGCAATTATAAAGGCAATGTAAAAGATACTACACCTGTAGGAAAATACAGCCCGCTCGGTGATTCTCCTTATGGGTGCTCTGATATGGAGGGGAATGTATGGGAATGGGTCATGGATTGGTACGGAGACAACTATTATCAGGACAGTTCGTTCAGAAATCCTCCCGGTCCAGCGATGGGTACTTATAAGGTGCTGCGAGGCAGCTCATGGTATTACAGCGATAAAATTGTCCGTTCTGCTGATCGTGACGGCAGCAGCCCAACCAATGAACTCGACGTTATCGGTTTCCGCTGCGCCTGCTCACCGTAATTCTTGGGTGCGCCGTATTTTGGATGGTACCCGGTTCTGCACGGGCATCGAACAAGCTGACCTCCGACCATCCTGAAATGGTGACGAACATTCTCCAATCGAAAAAACATCCCGTCACAAGGATGTTTTTTCGATTGGAGAACTTGTAAAAGCATGTTTTTACAACCTTTTTACATTGCCATCACAACCCGATGACCCCCTGAAACTAGAATATGCTTTGTAAGCTCATATTCAACCAAGGAGAAAAAAATGAAAACGAAATTTGGCAAGTTAGTTTTGAGTGGCTTGATCCTGGCCCTGATCCTGGCGGCGCTGCCGTTCAATAACACTTATGCAGCAGGGTTGGGCGATACCAGCACACCACCCGCACCAGGCAAAGAGTTGGACCCCACCAGTGTAAATACCCGCCTGGAGAATGTCTTTGCCCGCCAGGCATTGGCAGTGGCTCGCATCGGTCGGGCAATAGGAAACTTCGACAGGCTGACCACCCGGGCCCAAAAGATGATCGATCTGGCCCGTGAAAAGGGTCTGGATGTAGCCGCCCTCCAAAACGCCTTCGATGCCTTCAAAAACGCCTTCCCCAAGGGGCAGCCCATTTACGAAAAAGCCAAATCCATCGCAGACACACATTCCGGTTTTGACTCGCTCGGCAAGGTAACCGACACCGAGAACGCCAAAACCACCGTCAGCAGCCTGGCTGCCACCCTCAAAGAATACCGGGGAAACGTGGGCGAATTCTTCCGGGCACTGCGTGAAGCTATCAGGGCCTTCCGCCAGGCTAACCCGCGCCCCACCCCATCACCAAAAGCCTCGCCTGCGCCTGCCAACGGCTAATTCGCATAAACCCCAACTTTGAGAGAGACATATCGCCTGATGTGTCTCTCTTGCTTTTCTCTTAACACCACACAATATTACTCACCTGTTCACTGCTCACTGAAAACTGATACAATATCCTTATGGATGAACCTGGCCTGATTCGAGATGCCCAAAGAGGCGACCTGGATGCCTTTAATAGCCTTGTGCTTGCCTACCAGGATGTGCTCTATAATACCGCCCTGCGCATCCTGAACGATGATGCGCTTGCGGCAGATGCCACCCAGGATGCCTTCATTTCTGCCTTTCGCAGCCTGAATAGTTTCCGCGGCGGCTCTTTTAAAGCGTGGTTGATGCGAACAGTCACCAATGCCTGCTACGATGAGTTGCGCCGCCAGAAACGCCGACCCACCATTCCACTCGAACCGACCAATGACGATGATGAGGAAATTGACTCGCCACGCTGGCTGGCCGATTCATCCATGAGCCCCGCTGAAAAGTTTGAGGCGGATGAATTGGAACACGCCATCCAACACTGCCTGCAGGCGCTGCCGGTGGATTTTCGCACCGTGGTAGTGATGGCGGATGTCCAGGGTTTGGATTATAGCGAAGTGGCCACAGCCACCCATATACCCCTCGGCACCATCAAGAGCAGGCTGGCCCGCGCCCGGCTGCGACTGCGTGAATGTCTGCAGGGATTCGGGGAACTTTTACCCGCGGCTTTCCGTCTTGAAGGGGAGAGCCTGCCATGACCCAACCCAACTTCCACGACGTTGAACTGATCTCTGCCTACCTGGATGGACAACTATCCCCGGCTGAATCTACGCGCCTTGAAACGCGCCTCAAGACAGACGAAGAATATCGCCGGCTGTTGAACGAGTTGAGCCAATCACGAGCCATTCTACGCAAACTGCCGGCCCGCCGCGCTCCACGCAATTTCACCCTGACACCCAAAATGGCCGGTTTGAAACCGCCCGTCCCGCGCGCCTTCTCGATTTTCAGGCTGGCTTCGGCAGTGATGGCACTCCTTTTCATATTTACCTACGCTGCCAACATCTCTCAGCCAGCTTACTACGCATTCCGCGCCGCTGTGCCAGCACCAGCTTTGGGAATAGGCGGTAGCGGCTATGGCGGCGGTGGAGATAGCTCTAGCAACACTGAATCACCCGCAGCGGCAGCCCCAATGGCCCCAGTGGAAAGCGTCACTGCCACCCCTGAAGTGGGACTGTTCCTGCAAGCTGCCCCCACCCAGGCCGCGAGCGAGGCAGCCATCCCAACAGAAGTGGCGGTAGAACCCGATGCACAGCAGCTAAAGCTCATGCCCAATGCTGCGCCGGAACAAACCCAGGTACCGCAAGAACAGCGTATTCCCATCCAGCTTCCCATCCCCGCCGGGCTGCAGTTTGGGCTGCTTGGACTGGCGATTATCAGTGCCGCAAGCGCCTATTTTGTGCGCGCCCGGTCTGATACGGGCTGGCTCAAAGCCCGCACCATGCAAACCACCCGTCCCAGCATACGCCAGTTGATCATCATCATACTGGTTGTGCTGACCATCCTGGCGCTGATCATCAGCATCCAATGGGTTTCAAGTACTACTTTCTACGCGAACGTGCCCCCGGTAGTAGCACTCGGTGATAAAGTCATTCCGGCCGATAACACGGTCAGCCTGGGCGACAAAGCCATCCTGCCAACCGAACCCGGCGCCGTCAGCGGTCCGCCCGTGATTGGCGGCGATAAAGGCAGCGGCCCGGCCGGCAGTTCAACTGATGGAGCGACCGCTTCGCCTGGCGGGGTTCAGCAGCTTAGGCTTGAGGCCGGCCTTGGCTATACCATGTATCACACCGAGCAATCCGGGTTGATGACATCCATTGATTTCCCAGCCGATATCTTTCCGGCCAACACAAATGTGACCTACACCCCTGGCTTGAGTATGGATTTCCCAGTAACATCCGGAACGATCTTTGCAGACCGCGCCTTCCTGCTGTCTGTGCCCCCCGAATCTGGAGAACCAGGCGGTCCAATCACCATCAGCCTGGATTATGGTACGCAATTAGCATCCGTTGTGGATGAGGCCAAGCTAAAGCTGTATTGGTGGACCGGGAGCGAATGGGTGGATGCGGCCAGCACGTGCAGCCCGGAATCCGCCTATGAACACCTGACCGAGTTCAAGCGTCTGCGTCTCACCGTGTGCAAGCTGGGAAGTTTCGTACTGGTTGCCCCTTGACATGGAATCATTCTGATGGAGCAACCGCTTCGCGTGATCATGTAAGCGCTGCCGCTGATGGAACAACCGCTTCGCGTCAAAAACGGGGCGGTACTCGTCGTTCGTTTGGTGAATGAAATGCGTCCTGAATCAATCCTTTTTTGTCCACGCTGCGGCACTGCTGTACAAGTGGAATTTCATTATGGGCAGCAGCGCCCGGTTTGCCCGGCCTGCGCATGGATGCATTTTGCCGATCCTAAGGTGGCTGCAGCGGTGCTGGTGGAACGCAACGGGCGTATTTTGCTGGTACAGCGCGCTAATGACCCGTACAAGGGGTTGTGGACCCTGCCAGCCGGCTTTGTCAACGCTGGCGAGGACCCTGCCGCCGCCGCCGCGCGCGAATGCCTGGAAGAAACCGGGTTGACGGTCTATATCACCGGCATTATCGATATCGTTGCCGGACGTGAACATTCCCGCGGTTCCGATTTCGTCATCTTTTACCGCGGCAATGCAGCCGAAGGCGAGGCGCACGCCGCTGATGACGCCTCAGACGTGGGCTGGTTTGAGCCTGGCAATCTGCCTGAACTGGCCTTTAAATCGACAACCCACATCCTGACCCAAGCTTAACCTGAACATCTCTACTACCCACTTTCTCTTGCTCTTGATCTTGATTCTCAATCTTAATTTTATGGAGGATCGTATGCCTGCGGTGAACGATATACGCCCATCAGCAATTGCAGGAACCTGGTACGAAGGCCGGCCTGATAACCTGACACGCGACGTGGATGCTTATATGGACAGCGCAAAGCTGCCCAACCTGCCCGGAGAAGTGCTGGCGATCATCGTCCCACATGCCGGGCATTATTATTCCGGCGCAGTAGCCGGTCACGCCTTTGCAGCCATCCGGCATTGTACACCTGCGACAGTAGCTGTGCTCTCACCGATGCACCATGTCTATCCCTACCAGTTCATCACCTCGGCCCATTCAGCTTATGCGACCCCATTGGGCCAGATCCAAATCGAACGAACGCTGGTGGATGATCTCGATGGGAAATTAAAAAAACGCCTGGGATATGGTCTGACGCCGGTGCTTAAAGACCCCGAACATTCGCTGGAGATTGAACTCCCGTTTTTACAGCGCGCCCTGGTACAACCTTTCAGCCTGCTGCCGGTCATGTTGCGCCAGCAAACCCGTGAATCTGCCCAGCAGTTGGGCGAGGCACTGGCCGAAACAGTCAGCGGGAAAAACGTCCTTTTGGTAGCCTCCACCGACCTGTCGCACTTCCACAAACAAGCCATCGCCAACCATCTTGATGCAGCTATGCTGAAAGCGGTGGAGGCTTTTTCGCCGGATGGGATTTTTGACCTGGAGGCCAGCGGCAAAGGTGAAGCCTGCGGGCTTGGAGCGCTGGCGGCAGTCTTATGGGCCGCAAAAGCGCTGGGAGCCGATACCGTCAAAGTGCTAAAACACGCTACATCCGCCGACATCAGCCACGATACTCGCCGCGTAGTGGGCTATGGCGCGGCCGTTGTGTTGAAAACCAGGTAAGCTCTATTCGCGCTGCAATATCCTGAATGAAATGCCGCCTACTGTCAAGGGTATCCAGAAGGTGATCCCACGATAAGTAAGTGTGATCAGGGCCGAATCTTCCCACGCCACGCCCAGCGAGATCAGCGCCAGCGGCAGCAAGGTTTCAACGACCCCAATGCCGGATGGTGTTGGCGAAACAATCAGGAAGAGATAAGCCGAAGCAAACCCGGCGATGATGGTGCCGATCGAAAAAGGCACATTGAAGGCCATAAAGGTGACACCCAGGATCAAGGTCTGGAGTAATTTTCCGTTCAGGGCAAACAGAAACGGGAACAGGATACCGCGATGGCGTGTCCGCAGGATCGACAGGCCTTCGGCCACTTCCACACCAAACTCATAAGCAGCAACCTCATGAAAATATTCACGGCGCACAAACACCCACATGATGCGGTTGATGCGATGCGCCAGCCAGGCCAATACCCGCCCCAATTGTTCGCCCGAGCGCGAGCCGATAAAGATCAGAATACCCATCCCCACTACAATGGCAAGCATGATGATAGAAGCTGTGATCTCGCCCGGGTTCAGATCGTTTCTGCGGATGTAAACCGTCCATCCCAAAGCCAGCACCACCATAAATGCAGCGTAATCCATGAAGAGGTATAGAGCCCCAACGGCGGCGGCCAAACCGCGCGGGTGACCGCGTTTGCCGGCATCGTCTACAAAAACAGCCACGCCGCCAAACCCGCCGCTTGGGGCGACCACATTAATAAAACTGGTGGCCGAAGACAATAAAACCAGGTGGCCAAATTCCTCGCGCATATCCATCAAGCGATAAAGTGAACGATAAATCGATGCATCGTTGAACGTCCACCCCAACAGGAGCAGGATGGCCAGCGCCAAAAAACGCACATCACTGTGGCTGAGGGTGCGCCAGGTGTGTTTTAACTCGCCCAGACTGATGACAGCAATAGCCCCGGCAATAAAGAATAATAATATCAGCAAGATTTTGCGCATTATCAGAATTATACAGTAATGGTACCCGGTTCTGTACGGGCAAAAAAGTTCTCCCCTAACCTGTGCTAGTCTGAACCGCAGATTTACGCAGATTTCGACGATTACGCAGATTAGAGCGGGTGATTTTTATCCACAACCTGTTGGTTATGCTGCGGCAAGCTGGTCATGATCGGGCAAAATGGTTTCAGCATCACGAATGGCCTTGAAAAAATACCCGCTCAGACCGATCAGAACACCCGCCACGCCGCACATTGCCATCAACAGCCCCATCCCCGAACCCGGCACAGTACCCACCAACCATCCGAACGCGTTGGCAAGCGCAGAATGAGTTTGCATAGCAGGCTCAAACACATATTCAGCCAGTGCGCCGCCAATCACAGGCGCAATCGGCTGGGAAAACCAGGCGATCAGACGCCGCGCGGAAAAAACCCTGCCCTGCAGATCCGGCGCCACCTTGGACTGCCAGATGGACTGGTTTGAACCATCCATCACCGGCCCAATCAGACCTGAAATTGCCATCATGCTCATCCACCACAGCGGACTATTACCTGAACCCAGCAGTATTTCCGCAAAACAGATCGCCATCCAGCCCAGTAAAACGCCGTTTACCCGCTTTTTAAAGCCTCCCCAGGCTGCCATCAACACGCCTCCCACCACCATGCCAATTGCCCCAGCCGATTCGATCGAGCCAAAAATTACACTGCTGCCTGTCCGTGCCAGGATCATCGGTGCCAGAACACTCGTTGAGATGCCAAAGAACAGGTTCCCTCCAAAAAAAATGAGCTGCAGCCCCAACAGACTGGGGCGGGCAAAGATATAGGTAAACCCGTAAACAGCTTCGCGCCAGACATTGCCAGAGTTTTTCTGGCCCTCTTCTGTTTTGCGCGGCTGCGGAATGGCGACCAGCATCAACGTCCCGAGCGCCAGGAAAAATGTGACCACGTCAAGCATCAGGATGTTGGGAAGGCCAACCAGCGGCAGGAGTGCCCCAGCCAACAGCGGCGCAGCGATCCCGGGTCCCGCCTCCATCACCGTCATAAACCCATTGATCCGCCCCAATTGTTCCTTGGGCACCATCGTGCTGATGACAGCCGAATAGGCGGGCCACTGAAAAGTATTGCCGATCCCATACAGGATGGCAGTACAGTACAGGTGCCAGTATTCGAGCTGCTGCGTAGCTGCCAGAAAAAAAATAATGCCAGTCGCCAGCGCCGCGGTCGTATCGCTGACCATCATCATCAATTTTCGATTATAGCGATCTACCATCACACCGGCAAAAGGCGAGAGCACCAAAAATGGGGTCACATAAAAGACCGCCATTAATGACATAGCCATCGGGCTTTTGGTTTGTTGGTACATCCAGATCGTCAGCGCGAATTGACTCATACCAGAAGCCAGGATTGAGATGATCTGGCTGATCCAGATCATGATGAAACCGGTCATGCCGCCTGGCTGCTTTGAAGTTTGCATGCATCTCCGTTTCTTGAGATTAGTCGGGGTGTTTCTATCCATCGCAAAGACCGGGACCATTATAGTATGACCGCGCTACTGATCAAGGCTGCACCTATTTTTCTTTAAGAATTAGCGAATTATAGAGCAAACCATGTAACGCATTTGTCACGCTCGTCTGTTATAGTGATGGTACCCGGTTCTGCGACAGTCCCGGTTCTAGCACGGCCACGGGCAAGGTTTTGGTAATAACCCTCACAACTAAACAAGCCTGGCCGACCGGACGAACATCAAGAACCCCTGGGAAATCCATATCCGTCAAGACGAACCTGTGCGCACCAGTTCGCCTTGACGATTATCGACCGGAATCAGGCTTTGATAAAACGTTCTTCGATAAAATCAGCAATACTGCGGGCATCATTCAGGTTGAGGACCGGAACCGTTGCGTCCAAGGCAACATTAGCGGCATAGGCTACCAACTGCTCCGGATTGCTAATTACCCGAAGACCCAGTTCACCGCGAATTATTTCAATCGACGGCTTTCCAGCCGCCTTGTATCCCTCAACAAGAATAATATCAACATCCTTGATTTCACTGATGATTTCATCCAGGCTTGGCTCTTTATCGACCAGCCGGTAGGATGCGATTTTATCCGGTGCAGCAATGATCACGTGATCACTCCCAGCCCGCGCATGTCGCCAACTATCCTTGCCAGGCTGATCAATTTCAAATCCGGCATGGGAATGATGTTTCACTGTCGCGATTCGATACCCCTTTTGTTTCAATTCAGGGATGACTTTTTCGAGTAAAGTTGTCTTCCCACAGCCAGACGATCCAATTATGGTTATTACTGGAATAGACATGGTTCTCCTCATCTTAATTTTTGCACAAGCAGGCTGGACAACCCGGCAGCCACAATCCACCAATCCAACATCCCGATGCGAAGCGCCACTTTCCGGGCAAGTTCAGGCCGAAATGCGCGCACTTCTGCCGCCAGGACAATTTCTTCGGCATGGCTAAGGGAATTGGAGAGCACTGTCAGCAGCAAGAGTTGGATTCCGCGCCACCAATTTGCGCGTAAACCGCCCCGCATGCGTAAGCTATGCCAGGCAATCATGCTGGATTGGCGCAGGTCAGGCAGAAGGTTGGTTGCCACTCCGATGGAAAAACCCAACCCTTGTAATCCGCCTCGTTCAAACAACCCGGCTATTTCAGTAATGTTGACCGAACTCGAGAATCCATCGGCAGCCAGCAAGATGAGTACGGCACGCAGTGTCATTTGCATGCCATTCAGCAACGCGCTTGAAGATAGATGCAAACCCAATACCATCCAATCAGTTCCGCCTTCAGGGTACCCAAAAATGATATTCACCAGAAACAGGCTGCCGAGAATGATCAACCAGCGCGGCCTCGCAAGACGTCGGAGCGCAAACGGGTACAAAAACACCAGCACGCCCAATGCGCCCAGCGGCCCTGCTAGAACGGGCACTGTCGGTGAGATTAACACCATTCCCAACGCCCACAGGAAGATACTCAAGTGGCCGAGACTCCCTATGAGCAGCTTGGGACCAGTCAGCGTGACGAAAGTGGATTGAACTTGCTTGAGCATTATGGGATCGCCACGATATCGGTCAACTTGCGAGCGTTCATCTTACCACCTTCGGCCGGCAGAACCATGCGGAAAGGCGTCTCATCATCGCCCAACGGGCCACCCACGCGCGCATACGCGACGATTGTATCTTTGAGACCGAACAATGCGGGCTCGTAGTTGGCAGCGAAACCATCGCTGGCAACCGCCTTGACGGCTTTCAGCGCGGTTGGATCGATGCCAGCGGCCTGTATCAACACGGTAAGCTGCACACCAAGATAAGTCACGCCTTTGATCGTGGCTTGTGCTTCAGCAAGTGCCTTTAAATCTGTGACGGTAAAGGTTTTGGTGATCTTGCCATCTGATACTTTCAAAGCATTAGCTGCAGGTTCCTGGGCCTTGGGAGCACAAGCAGCAAAGGTCAACGCAAGCAACAAACAAATAAGGGTTAAGCGTTTCATCGTATATCTCCTGTTGAAAAAATAGGTGTTAATCTCGGGGTTTCCTGTTTGGACAAGAAAAAGCACTCCCCGGAAAGGATAAATCCAGTCTTTGTGGTTTTTTACAGATAATCTTTCTGCAAAATAACCACATGTGGAGCAAAATACCGGCTTTCGTTCATTGCCCGTGCAGAACCGGGTGCCATTACACACAAAGATTGTGAAGATGTAGACCTGAACAAAGTACCGGCGAGTAAAACCATACTAAGATCCAACCGTTTCTGGAAGATTTGCACCCAGCCGTATTTGTAAAACCTTACCAAGCTGCCAGGCCATCCAGCCACCAACCCCGCCAACCACGAAGTGAACAGCTACCATCGCCACAACAATCCAAAGCGCGGCTTGAGCTGGCAGGCCAAACAAACGAAACCCCAGGTCAAGCAGGTCAAGCCAGATGACCAGCAAGTTACGGCCAAACAACAGTACACCGGTTACGAAGGGTTGTACAACAGTCCATAACGCGGCGCCTGCGCACGCGAATATGAAAGCCGTCTGGGAAGGATTTGGAAAAATATCCAGGATCAGCTCTGCAATCAACGCCTCAGAAAAGATCCCGACCATCGGGCCCATCAGGATATTGCCAATGCTGAATAATTTCAGCACCATCGCAATGACGCCGATGAAAATGGTCGAGCCGCGGCGCGGTACAAACAAACGTCCAAGCGAGGCCACCATTACTCCAATGGTCGAAAGCAGCATGCCATTCAGCGGTAGGTTAATGGCGTGAATGATCGAGCCGAGGCTGATCTCCACCAATCCCCACAATGCGCCGAAAACAGCCATCAATACAAGTTCACGGGTTGTAAATTTCATGGTTTTTCCTTTCAATTCAAAATTGGTTTGGGAACCACCAGTTGTGCAACCTGGCGACTTTCAGGGCGATGCCCGTGGCCGTGAACCGGCACTATCGCAGAACCGGGCACCATGCCCGTGCAGAACCGGGTACCATGCCCGTGCAGAACCGGGTACCATAACGCGCCATCCGCGTCTCACGAGGTATCTTCCAGTTGAGGTTGCACCGCAGAGCATATCAAGGGCGAGCCGCTCAATTGGAAATAAATCAAGTTGAGAAGTGAACAGCCGGCGCTGTGGATTGTGGTCACCCCAGGCTGATTATCAGAACGCGTCATGGAGAACCTCATCAACCGGTAGTCTGCCCATCTGATGGTGCAACCGCTTCGCGTGATGGTGCAGCCGCTTCGCGACCGTAGGATCAATTTTGCCATCGAGGATGATGCAGCCCGATTCCATCAGCAGCACCCGGCGCGCATAGCGATGCACCAATTTGTAGTCATGCGTGATGAGTAGGATGGCTGTTCCTTGCGCGTTGAGCCGCACCAGGCAATCCATGAGCTGCTGAAGGTGGCGCCAATCCTGTCCCAGGGTGGGTTCATCCAGAATCACGAGAGCAGGGCGCAAAGCGATGCAAGATGCCATCGCAGTTCGCTGCTGCTGTCCAATGGACATTGAAAACGGGCGGCGCATACGCAGATCAAGCAGGTCCGCGCTTTTGAGGGTTTGTTCGTGAATGGCAGTGTCGAAGGTGCGATAATTGCGCGGCCCAAAAGAGACTTCTTCGTCAACCGAATCGGTGAAAAGCTGGTCTGCAGGGTTTTGAAAAAGCAAGGCGATATCCAAACCGGGGCGTGGGCGAGATGTACCGCGCACAAGCACCTTGCCAGCCAACGGCTTAAGCAAACCTGCGGCTGCCAACGCCAGGGTGGATTTGCCTGTGCCGTTATCCCCTACCAGCGCGGCAAATTCGCCGGGGAATATCTTCATGTTGATATCGCGAATAATAGGATGCCCATCGTAGCCGGCGGAGAGATTTTGCAGATCAAGCACAGGCTGCTTGTCTGCAGGATGATGCCCGTTGATGGAGCAACCGCTTCGCGTAGCAACGAGCAGACAAGCCCAATCAGTAAGCGACTCCATGGTCGGGCGCCGAAGACCATAAGCATGGAGAATTTCATAGTTGTTGAGCACCTGGTCAAATCCACCCTCGGCGACCACTTGACCTTTGTCCAACACCAGTACCTTGTCGGCTATACGCCGCACTTCGGCAAGGCGATGTTCAATCAGAACAATCGTGAGGCCAAATTGGTGGCGCAATTTATCCAGGGCTGTGACGATATCCCGTGTGCCGGGCACGTCAAGTGAGGCGGTCGGTTCGTCCAACACCAGCACATCCGGCCGCATGGCCAACGCGGCGGCAATTGCCAGGCGCTGAATTTGCCCTCCGGAAAGGTTGGCAGGTTTTTTATCGCGCAGGCTGGTCAAACCGACCGCAGACAGGGCCCAGTCCACACGCATGGATACTTCTTCTTCTGATAACCCGAGATTTTGCGGACCAAAGGCAATCTCATCATCCACCCGTAAGTGAAAGAGATGCGCGCGCGGGTTCTGAAATACAACGCCTACCCGCTGCGACACTTCAGAAATGGGAGAATTCAGAACATCCAACCCCGCAACCTGCACCGAGCCTTCAACCTGGGCAGGTATCGTGTGTGGGATGATCCCGGTCAATACGCGCGCCAGGGTAGACTTGCCACAACCTGACAAGCCGGTCAGGACCAGACATTCGCCGGCCTTCACATCAAATGAAACATGCTGCAGCACTCGGCTAGACCCATAGGAAACAGATAAATCGCGGATGTGAATCATGCGACAACCCTGGCAGGAACATCGACCAACTGGTACCACGGCCAGCGCCTGCGCGCCGTGCTGAGCAGGGAGGGGCGAACGACAACAACCGCCGGGAATTTTTTACGGGAATCGAGTATCTCGAGGCCAATCATCAGTCCTACCCCTTGTTCAAATTCAAGCGGGCCAACTTCATCGAGAATAAATAAATCACACGAATCGATCTGTTTCAGGATGGTATTCCCCCACTCCAACGTCTCAGCAACCATCTGCCAATTTATTGTCCGGAAATCTCCCTGTTCTACTCCGGCACGAAATGCCAGGGTACGGCGCTCGCCTGTATGCAAATCCATAAGATCGATGCCGACTTTGGTATCGTTTTCAAAGATTGCCGGGGAAATTAAACCACGCAGTTTCAAACCACGAACATACGCATGTTCAACCAGATCCATGCACAACCTGGTTTTACCAGCCCCTTTTGTGCCTGAGACCAACACTAATTCTGGTTTGATTTTGTTCGAAGAAAAAACACTCTCCAAAATGAGAGCAGACGAGCTTTCAGAGACTTGCATAGAGTTGCGCTCCTTTCCAATTTCATCCCATTTCACATGGGATTACGGGAAGCTTTTCCGTTTCCAGAAAAACCTTGCCAGTGGTGAGTAGCTGTCCATTCCGCCATGACTTCGCCCGTGCAGAACCGGGAACCAAGATTTTAGGCAGAACAGATCGGAGTAATATTTATTTGAATTCCCATACAGTAGCTGGGACCATCGCTCAGCTTATTTACCAGTGAGCGAATGTAGACCAGCGATGTTTACATGCGCACTTTCCAAAAGTTTGTTTACAGTCTCCTTCAAGGTCAAGTCAAATCGTAGAGAAATTCCGCAGTCGCTTGACAACTCGCGAGGTGTTGGAATAAGTTTAACTGTCAGGCTGGCT
Organism: uncultured Anaerolineae bacterium; assembly: GCA_903846015.1. Lineage (GTDB taxonomy): Bacteria > Chloroflexota > Anaerolineae > Anaerolineales > Villigracilaceae > UBA5195. Next base: position 24,432 of record CAIMZS010000144.1, read on the forward strand.
CTCATCAATAGCGCTTCTGCCTGCATTGCAGAGGTAGTATTGTGAAAAAGGATAATGCCATATTCAGTCATGATCAACCGAGATCTTTTCAAGCGCCTTTACTACCACGCTTATATCATCCAGCGAAGTGAAGATACCTGGCGCAAGACGGATGGTACCTTCTGGGAATGTGCCAATGGTTTTGTGCGCGGCAGGCGCACAGTGCAGCCCAACCCGACAGAGAATCCCATGGTTGTCATCCAATTGAAGACCAACATCTGACACACGCATATTTTTTACCCTGCAAGATACAACTGCGGTCATTTCGGACGGCTTCGGCCCATAAACTATCACACCAGGAATATTCAGCAATCCCGCAATTAATGCCTCTTTGACCTTGTTCTCGTGAGCACCAATTTCAGCGATTCCCCTGGAAAGTACCCAACGAATCCCTGCGCCCAAACCAGCAATACCGACGCTATTGGGAGTCCCGCTTTCAAATTTATCGGGCAACATTTCTGGTTGCTGTTCGAATTCCGACCGGCTGCCGGTGCCTCCGCGAATCAACGGCTCGAAGTTGGCAATGTCCACGCGCTCACCAATCACCAAACCTCCGGTTCCGGTTGGTCCACATAATCCTTTATGACCGGTAAAAGCCAACAGATCAATGCCCAATGCTGGCTGGTCGATTGGAATGACACCCGCAGTCTGGGCGCTATCGACTAATAATAAGGCGCCGGCCTGATGAGCGATCGTCGCGATCTCCTGAATCGGCAGGATAGTCCCGATAACATTGCTGGCATGCGTAACCACAACCATGCGAGTCCCCTGGGTGACGGCTGCTCGCAATGATTCCAGATCAAGTCGACCATCAGCACCACATTGAACAACAGTCAATCGAAGCCCTTCCATTTCAAGGGCACGCAGCGGGCGCATCACTGAATTGTGCTCGAGGCTGGTGGTGACAACCCGATCTCCGGGTTTCAACAAACCGCCCAAGGCTAAGTTTAATGCCTGGGTAACATTGGCTGTGAAAATTACCTTCTGTGGGTCAGAGACATGGAAAAGTTCGGTGACCAGCTCGCGTGTATTAAATACAATCCGGGCTGCAGAGATGGACAGGCGGTGACCGGAACGACCCGGGTTGCCACCGGAATATTCCATGAAGTCGGTCATTGCATGAAGCACTTCCTTCGGTTTCGGCCAAGAAGTAGCTGCATTATCAAGATAGATCACTCAATACTCCTTCATCCGCCTGCGGCAACATGCTCATTGAACATGATCTGATCCATGCGGCAAACCTCACCGACAGGATAGGATGTTTGTGCGACAATAACATAAGACTTCTGCGTATTGCCGGGTTGCGGAACGACCCACACAATGCTCCAGGCTAATCCATCGTAAAAGACTCCTACTGCGCCTTCCGGTATTTCTACCCAATTCATTTCATAAGCGTTTGTAGGGGATTTGGGCATCTGAGCCCGATAAAAAGCGGCTACATCTGCCTGCGGTTGCTCGCAACCATAATATCCCCATAAACCATCCTTATATTCTTTGAGATGCCTTTCAATATTCGGCCATTTGAATATTATGGGGTCCTGCATAATTTGGAGCCCTTCACACTTTGGTAATCTAATCAATAATGAAGCACCATCTGATATGGGCGTGAGTATTGGTGTTGGCGTAGTTTCATTTTTTGCAGACATGGTTGCGGGTATGGCTGCAGAAGATTGCGTCAGTTGAGGGCTGTTCGAGCAAGCTGCCGAACTAAGGCAAAGACAACACAACAATAATACGCATCTAATGAACCTCATTAATACTCCTCAGCTGCTAAAAACCTGATCAGTCAGTTAGTGTCGCTAGTCTGAACCGCAGATTTACGCAGATTTCGACGATTACGCAGATTAGAGCAAGTGCATAGGAAGCCTACCTGGATGAAACATCCATCCGCCAGCTAATGTAGATTTCAACCGTCAATTGAGAACGGATTTGAGCATATCCACAAGGTAGACGGTGGCCACATTATAAAAAATAAGCCCAGCATAAAAACCCAACAAATACACCCAATAGGTCTTTTTGCCCTCCGTGGCAAGAACATGCATTCGGTAAGGACAACCTCCGGAGAGAGCGCCAACGATCCCCACTCCCAACCCAGACACAATGGTGATCAACCATACCGAAGCTGAGGTCGGAAGTGATGGCTGTAAAAATAACGGAAAAGCCGGAACACTGCCGCCGAAAAAGCCAAACAGGATATATCCAGCCAGGACACCGATGAAGGTGCCTCCCACGCCCTTTAATAGCGTGGTATCGTGCATAAGGAAATAGTCCCGATAGCCTGAAATGAAACACAGGCGTGACCGTTGCCCAAGGTAACCAACAACAAAACCCAGGATAAGGGTTGCAATGGCGGCAGTCATGTCATTTTCCTCTGATGGGGCAACCGCTTCGCCTGGTCGACGGCTCGGCCTGCACTCCACCTTTGGAACCTGATGGTAAGCAGCACCCCTATACCAATGCAGACCCAGCCGATCAACCCGAGATAACTTCCATACGCACTGAGAAGCACGATCCGGATTGGACAGGCTCCGAGAATCAGACCAAAATTGATCATCAAGAATCCGTTGACGAAGTAGAACAAGGGCTGGCGTGCCGGTCGCAGGTGAATTTCACCATGTTGATAGGCGGCAACCAGAGCTCCGAGGACAACCCCTACAACGGTTAGCAGTGGCCACATTGTTGAAGCCATGCCATATCCCCAATTTAGATTAAATAAATGGTCAGCTGTCCAGTTGAATAAATCCTTCGGATGACAAACCATGCAGAAACCATTCGCCACGGGTGGAATCACTTTAAAATAAGCCTGAACCAGTGCAGCTCCCAATCCCAACACAAGGCCCGCATTAAACGGCGAGACCTTTACATGCTGAAGTGGCAAACCCAATAACCTTGGTGTCCTGGTCATAGCTTTAATTTACCTTCTATGCCCGTGCAGAACCGGGTACCATTCAATCGATCCAGATCATGCTTCGGCAACCAACGAAATTGCAGAAAAGATTTCTTTTTGCATCAAAACAAAGCCCCGCAGCATGAGTAGATGACCACGATAGAAATCGGTCTCGACCTGTTCAAAAGCTTTTTCGATGTAAAGTGGAACCCATGCTCCAAAATGAAGGTTCATAAAATCTCGCTGCTTTTCGAGCAAGCTGGAAGCGGAGAGGCTGTCGCCAGAATTCCAGGCCAACACTTCGCTTTGTGCCAGTTCTCGCAGGAAATCCATCTCTACGCTGATGTAATCCAGGCGTTCTTTGGCGTCTGGAGATGGCTCAAGACCTGCATCTCGATAAACTCTTGAGATCGTTTGCAGAACGCTATAATCTTCCGCGTTTTTGCTCCAGATCAGTTCGTAAGGTGGCGGTGGGCCATAGCCTTTGGCTACACCCCGATACAGACAGGTTCGATCGACCCCTAATTTTTCGGTTAACTGGTCCAAATCCATCTCGCTGGTCTTTTTCAGGTAATCGAGCATCAGAGTAGCCCCGGCAATGACATCATCTTCATTGAATTCGTCTTGCTTCAAGGCCTCTAATACTGTACTCAACTCACCATTGCGCAAACGTACTACGAAAGCTCTATCTACCAGTGTCACAAAATGCAGGTTGAGAAAAGAATAAAATGCGACCCTCACCTGGGCAGTTTCGGCTAACTCTTTGAACTTTAATTCCTGTAATTCGTTCATGATGTTTAAATCCTTTCCTTGCAATAGCACGGCGGTTTATCGCCGTGTCCCGGTTCTAGCACGGTCACGAGGCGGTTCAGACACTCGTACTTGCTCTAATCTGCGTAATCATCGAAATCTGCGTAAATCTGCGGTTCAGACAAGTGCCGGTTCAGACTCGTGTCATGGGTGAGTTAAGAGATGGGTTCAGCACCTCTTAACCCCACCATGAGTGATTAATTAGCTAGCTGCTTTTGGATGGACCAGTCGCAGTCCAAGCAGATATAAAAAGCCTGCCAGTCCGAAGATCCCAACTACCCCGCTGATTTCTACCAGGGTTGGGGTGTAAGTATGCGGCAATTGCATGAAATCAAATGCCTGGCCGGAAACTAACAGCATGTATTTGGAAGCGAATACAGCCAATAGCAGCAGAGCGCCGGCCGAGACAACCGCTTGCCTTTGCTTTCCCCACCCGGCCAATAGCACAACCGGAAGTACGAACCCGAGCAGGAGCACAAACCAGTAGAGCGGGTTTGCCAGCATCAGGCCGATCGCAGCTTGCGCATCCGGAACCCCGGCGTAACTAATAGACGCAATCTCGAACAGGTTGAGCAGGATCAGGGCAGGCACGATCACCAGCAAAGCACGGCGTAACCATTGGACGGCAGCGCCTTCCGACTGGGTGATCAGCAAAATCGCTGATGCGGAGATAAAGCCTTCAATCAGGAAGGTAGCCGGAGTGACGCCACCATGCCACAGAGGCGTCCCTGCGCTCATGCTCAAGATCCAGCCTTCCACCGAGATCACCGCAGCTGCTACAACCCCGGCCAACACAGGCAGCAATTTGCCTTTAGGAGCCGCATACAAGTAGGTGGCAGTTACTATTACGCTAACCGCCAGCAGGGCGAAATCCCACACAAAAGGTGAGCTTAAGTTCGCAGAGAGAATCATATTCAGCACTCGGAATGGGCGTCCGATGTCCATCAGGATCATGAACCCGCTGGCTACATACGCGGCTAGAGCGCCAATCAAGAAAGAGCGCCGGTATTGCCGCAGGTTCGGTATAATTTGCAGGTCCGCCAGGCTGGTCAGGATCACCAGTCCGCCAGCGAGCCCTGCCAGGAATAAGAATGTGACAATATACAGGCCCCAAGCGATAGTCTGCCCGATGCCTAGAACAGACAATCCCTGGGTGAGTTGAATGACCCATGCAGCGATCCCGATAATCACGAGGATCCCAAACCCGATCAAGCCGGGCATTGCATTCGGAGTTGTCCTTATTTTGGTTGTGGTTGCCATCTTAACTTCTCCTTAACTGATGTAGAAGACAGCCGGGTCAGTGCCTGCCTCGGGCTTAAGCGGTTTGGCGCCGCGCTCCGCAATCAGCTTTGATACTTCACTGTTGGGATCGTCGATATCGCCAAAGGTCATAGCAGCCACCGGACAAGTGATAACGCAGGCTGGCTGCAATCCCTGCTCCAGACGGGGTTGGCAGAAGTTGCACTTTTCCACTGTTCCAGCCTGGTGTTTTGTAACCATGAGCTTCTCATAAGGCGTCAGGCCCTTGCCAGGGAAATACTCCACACCGGCGTCGTTCACAAATTGCCGGGCTTCGTATGGGCAAGCTACCATGCAGTAACGGCAGCCGATGCACTTGTCGGCGTTCACTGTTACGATCCCATTGGGTTGTTTCTCTGTCGCGCCTACCGGGCATACATTGGCACAGGCCGGGTCCGAGCACTGGTTGCAGAGCAATGGCAAGAAGCTGTATCGTGCGCTGGGGTAGGTTCCAACTTCCGTCTTTACCACCTTGCGCCAAAAGATGCCGGGGCCGGTGCCATTCTGCTGCTTACAGGCAACAGTACAGGCGTCACAACCGATGCATCGCTTTAAATTAATTACCATTCCGTATCGCATCGCTCTTCCTCCTAAACCTTGTAAACTTTGACTCGTGGGCTAACATCCAGCGAGCCGTTAACAGGGTCAAATGTGTTGTCTTCCATGGACACCAGGTCATTATAGTAAGGCCCAGCTGCTACGATTGGGTTCTGTTGAAGAGTACTGGTGCCGCGCATGCCTGGGAATCCAAGCGCTTCGGGGTGAATCAGTTCGGTCACAAGCGCTTCGCCCTGAGTCTTGGCAGCACGGTTTTCAACTACGATCATATCCCCATTCTTGATGCCCTTGGCCGCTGCGGTCTTAGTATTGATCCAGATCTTGTTATGATACTGACCAGAGTGCTTAATGATATCCTGCAGCCAGACGTTTTCGTGAGGCGCGCCAACACCGTTGGCGTAGAAGGGCATCTTCCAGTTGATCGCGAACAAATCCATGTCGCCATCCGGGTTTGTATTGGTATTTTCCTGCCAGTGCGGAATCGGCTGCCAGTAAGAGAAGAAATCTTCCTGGTCGTCCCACCCTGGAATCTTGACGCCATCTTTTTCCAGGTTGGCCTTCAACTTATCGGCTACTTCCTTCAGATGGATGAAGTAGAAGGGGTGGCGGGAAGCGTTTTCGGGCTTGTCGCCAGGCCAATAGTAACGGTTGTAGCCCAGTTTCTTATCCACCCAGTAATGCACATGCCCCTTTTTCTTCAGGTCTTCAATGTTGAGTGTTTTATCGAAAGCCTTGGCGCGAATGTCAAACAGTTCTGATATCGTATATTTCTTGTTCAGGTCCAGGTCCTTGTTGTATCTTTCTAAAAGTCCGCCCTTGCCTTTTAAGAAACCTGCCCGATCCGCCAGCTCGATGTAGATCTCATCGCAGTGCATCGTGTTGTACAGCGTTTTCACCGGGTCTCGAGCAAAGATCATCTTCAAGCCATTGACCTCATCCGAAATGTTCTGGTGCGGGCGCATGGGTTGGCTGGAATACAGCCGTTCCATAAAGCTATGTTCCGGCAGCACCACATCCGCCATCATAGTCGGTGCATCGAAATGGTAAGACATGATAAAAACAAACGGGACTTTCTTGTAGGCTGCCACGAATTGATCGGTGCCGCCACAAGAGCTGATCGAGTTACCACCACAGCCGAACCAAACGTCGATAGTGTAGTCCAGGTAATATTTCTTTGGATCGTTGATGGCCTTGACGGTCAGGTGCGGTCCAGTGTGTTTGTTGGGGTAGAACTCGCTCATGTCAACATGCGCGGGCGGGAAGACCCACGGCACGCCGGCAGATTCACCGGTGGGTTTGACGGTACCATCTTCCATCGGAGTCAGGGGAAGAGGTCCACGGGCGCAGTTCGCCAGGCAGGCTCCCGGCACTTCGATGGCGCCAACGAGCATGTTGATGATCTTGGTGGTCAGGTCAGCATAGGTGCCGCCTTTGTGGTCAGCGGTGCCGCGCTCGTTATTGAACGAGACCGGCCGGTAGGGCAGGGTGGTGCCTTCGAGTTCAATGGTGCTGCCGATCCGGGCTGCCTTGACAAAATCATTGGCGATCTCACGCACTTTGGCTGCCGGAACGGTTGTGATCGGTTCCTGCCACTCGGGCGTATATTGCTTGAATGCTTCCTTGATGAGCTGATAAGCCGGGTGGCAAACGATGTCATTGACCGTGAATTCGCCTTCCAGTGCGGCATCCCCCATCGCAGGATCATCAAAGGTGCGCGCCACGGTGGCTGTCAGGTCATAGATCATCGGCTTCTTGGTTGCCGGGTCACGCACATAGTTGCCGTCAGCCTGGATCAGGTAAGACGCATTGGTGCGCGTCTTGAGAAACGGTTCGTCAAGAATGCCGATCTCGCTCATCATCACGTTGGCCATGGCCAGGTTAAAGGCCAGGTCCTGACCAGGACGGATCGGTACCCACTCGCCCTTGGAAGCCTCTTCACTGCTGCGTGGGTCCAGGACGATGAACTTCATACCGCGTTCCAGAGCCGCTGTTAAGCGCCGGCTGGCGGGTGGTACGGCAAAATTGGGACCGCAGGTGCGGCCCTGGGTGATATGGTAATCGGTGTAGGTCAGATCAGGGGTCGAAACCGGTCCGCCGCCCTGCACGATGTTGCTGGCATAATGCACCGAACAGGTGGGTCCGTGTGAACCGACCATGTTAGGGGTGCCGGATGAGAGCTGGAAGGCGGTGCGCAGAATAGTTTCTTTGCTGCCAAAACTCTCATTGACGACCAGACCGCGTGGATCCTTGGCCCTGCAGGCTTTCAGCTTCTCAGCACATGTGTTGAGAGCTTCATCCCAAGAGATTTCCATCCACTTGGGGTCGACATTGACACCTTTCTCCGGATTGGTTCGCTTGAGGGGTGACTTTACCCGGTAGGCATTGTACAGGTTCATGATGGCACTATTGCCACGACCGCAGAGCATGCCTTTGCTGACGGGTGAATCTGGATCTCCCTCTACCTTTACCACCACGCCATCAACCATCTTATAGATGGTTTGGCAGTCCCCTTGTTGGCAGAAAGCGCAGTTGCCATATTTGATGACCTCTTCTCCAGCAGCAGAAACATTCTTTGAAAAATACGTTGCTTTTTTGCCACTGAGTAAATCGCTGACTGCCGCAACGGCAACTACGGTTGCAGATACCTTCAAGAACGCTCGCCTGGACATTTTTGTTGTTTCTGTGCTATGGTCCATAATTTATTAACTCCTTCTAGACATGACAATCTCTTGTTTTACAGGCACATTCAGTACATTAATTATTGTTGCAGTGGTTTTTTGTGTATTGTCATTGAATCTCCTTTTAAGAACTTTGCGGGTGCTTCGTCATCACCGGCAAGCCGAAGAATCTTAGATTTCTGCGCGAAGCGGTTGCTTCATCAGACGATATTTCCTTCTTTTATACTAAGGGATTGGCGTTAAGAAAAAACCACCCTTATGGGTAGGAGAAGGGTAGTGACAGAAAATTTTAATGGGCTCCAATTGCTCTTTTATCTTTATGATTTCATCGATTGGGGTATAAAAAAGAAAAGCCCACCTTTTCAGGTGAGCGAGTTTAGGCTCTATGGGATTTTCCGCGAATAGCACGGCGATTTATCGCCGTGTACCCGGTTCCAGCTCTTGCTCTAATCTGCGTAATCGTCGGCCCTGCTAGAACGGGCACTATCGAAATCTGCGTAAATCTGCGGTTCAGACAAGGGCCGGTTCAGACGAAGAACTCTTACTGCGCTTCTTTTCTGATAATTCTTGCGGCTTGAGTTCGATTAACTACCCCCAACTTTCCAAAAATATTCTTCAAATGATATTTAACCGTATTCGAGCTTATGTTCAATTTCTGAGCGATCTGTTTATTGGGATAGCCAGCCTCCAACATGGGCAAAATATGCAATTCTTGATCCGTCAAAGGCTCCATCCCTTCCGAACTCTTGGACAGAGTCCGAGCACGCGAAGCGGTTGCTCCATCAGTGGAAGCTTCCAGCGTGTCCTTGCCTACCTGGTCCAGCAAGAAATACAGGTAGTCTGTTGGACATTCTTCGGAATTTGGTTTTCGATCGCCCCTGGTGTTTAATAATTGCTTGATCATTGAGATGACCACCATGCCTTCATCGAGAAAAGTTCGCACGAATTTGTTCGGTGCTGCTTGAAACAGCGCTTTTTGCAAAATTGCCATGGCTGGTAACGGTTCACCCTTCATAAAGAGGCATTTGGCCATGATCACTTCACAGAAAATGATGTCTTTCGTGCGTTTTTGCCGTAAAGCAAGCTCCCAAACAGGTTTTATTACTTCCCCCATCTCGTTGTATTCTTCCTTAGCGGCCAACACACGGGCAAGAGTCGTTTGTTCATATTGCCAGAAAAGACTTGGCACACTGGAAGAATTATATTTTCTGTAAATAAGCCAGTTATCCACCATAGTATGCGCACCGCGTTGATGTGCCATATCTGCTTCTATTGCATTGATATATGAAATCGCATCTGCAGGATTATCATATTTATCGGCCATCGCCCTTGCCCTTTGAATTGTGGCCTGGACGCCCGGCAGATCTCCTTGAAGAATCTGGATGCGAGCCAAAGTAGCGCAACCAGGCAGAAGCTGGTCGAGATAGCCCCCCTGTTCAGCCAGACGGACCCCTTCAATGAAAACAAGTTTGGCTTCCGCCAACTTGTTCCACTCATAATATAGATTACCCAAGCCAAGGTTTGCCTTAGAAAAAACGGCTCCATGCTGCAAACCTATTTCATGTACATATCGAACTGTATCCTGGAAAAGCTCATGAGCCATCTGTAAATCTCCAGACATCGCTATAGCATCCGCAAGATAACTGGTCCCCATTACTCTCGACAGCGAGAAACGATTGGTCTTTCCCCAGGCGACATTTTGTTCAAATATTTTTCGCGCATTTTCAACTTCCCCCAAAAACAAACAACTGACTCCATAGTTATTGTTGGCAAAAACCCGGCGGAAAGAAACATCACCTGACAAGTACTCCCGTGCCACTTTCAAGGACTCTTTAGCCTGCAAAGGGTTTGCTTTACTGTGCAAAGTGAGTACCCCTTTGACGGCAGCCAGCTCTCCACGCACTATATTTATTTCGTTATCCGAGGCACCCAAAGCTTCCAAATCTTTGAGATATAACTGATCAATCTTTTTGGCGGCACTGGCAATCAAGCCGGCGTTGATCATTGTCATAAAATAGGTTGACCAGAGACCATACTGTTTTTGAAACTCGGTTTCCGGGATTCGATCGAACCAGTTCAGCAGCTGTTTCCAACGACCATAACCAAGCAGGGGTAAACCAATTTCTTTTATAAGAACCGCCGCGCGGGAGTAGTCTTTTCCATCCAGAGCGTAATCGGCAGCCTCTTCTTTCATGTTTTCAGCGGCATACCAGTCACTGGCTCGTGCATAAAGTTCCGCGAAAATTTCCGGTGATTTGTGAGTTAATCGGGTAAACAACATTTCACGAAACAAATGGTGGTAACGAAACCATTTGCGATTTTCGTCAAGGGGCGTAATAAACAGACGCCGTTTATCAATAGAATCCAGCAATTCATGGCTGTTTTCAATCTGCAAGACATAATTGCACAAAGATGCATCCATCCGATCCAAAATAGAAGTTTGCAGTAAAAAATCCTGTAAATTCGCGGGTGTGTGCAGCAAGACTTCATCTACAAGATAATCGCCAATATAACGATTATCACCCTTTAATGAATTGATAAAACCGACCTTATCCGATTGGACGCGCAAAGATAATGCCGCCAATTGCATTCCAGCCAACCAACCTTCAGTACGCTCCCGTAGAATAGCGATATCTTCTTTTTGAAGCTGCGCCTTCATCACAATATTCATGTACGACACACACTCACTCAGGGTCAGACTGAGTTCCTTTTGTGTAAGCTCCAGCAGTTCGTCGCTAGAACGAAGCTTTGAAACAGAAAACGGAAGTTCAGCCCGACTGCAGATGATGATATGCAATTCCTTGGGCGAGTTTTCAATAACCTGGCGAAAGATGGTATGAATAACAGAATTGTTGATCAAATGATAATCGTCAATGACCAGGATACATTCTTGAGAAAAGGATGTTATTTCATTCAGCAATAACTCGACGAAAACATCTTGTAATGGAGGCATGGGCGATTGGAGCATCTGCAAAAGAGTCGATCCTACGCGCAAATCCATTTTATGAAGCGCAGTTAAGAAATAACTAAAAAAATGATAACAATTATTATCCCCCGCATCCACTGAAAACCAGCCCACTGGCAGCTCCTGCGTTGCCAGCCAGGAGGTAATCAATGTGGTTTTTCCGTAGCCAGCTGGCGCCGAAATAAGGGTGAGTTTCCCTTGGGACCCTTTTCTCAACATTTCAAACAATTGTTCCCGAAGGACAATCGAGTTGCGCGGTCGTGGAATAAAGAACTTGGTGGAAAGCAGGGGAGTAGGCATCTTTTTAGACCTTTGGCATACGGGCATGATATGCCATGAAAAACCTGAGAAGCGCAAATGATCAAAAGCCGAATGGCGAAGATTGCCTTATTTTAGACGGCAAAATAGAACGATTCGATGAAAATCGGCCTTTCAAACCATTAATGGTGTTTTTTTAAACAGGCTGGGTATTACTACGATTAATGATAACGGGGGCAAAACAGCATGGTACCCGGTTCTGCACGGGCATTGGGCGGGCATGCTTTGTCATAGGTGTAATTATTTTAATAATTTTACCTTCCAAGTTTACAAATAGCGATTGACATTCATCCTGAATACTAAGTACAAATAATACCTTTGCCAAAATAAAGATGCACTAAATGGGGCTAATCCAGTATGGTACCCGGTTCTTCGATAGTGCCCGTTCTAGCAGGGCCGGTTCAGACACGAGGCGATTCTAACACGGCCATTTATCGCCGTGTTAGAATTTATAGTGCAACTATTTTTAACCTTTCCTCGTATAGTCTAGTAGAACAATCGACAGGAGTGACCGTGAACGAAGAGATGGCCTGGATTACTCAGGCCCAACAAGGAAACGACGAGGCCTTTGCCCATCTGGTGGAACATTACCAGACTCCGGTATTCAATTTATGCTACCGAATGTTGGGCGAACCCGAGTCTGCCGAAGATGCTGCTCAGGAAAGTTTTCTGCGCGCTTACCAGAACCTTACACGCTACGACCGCCAGCGGCCCTTTGCGACATGGTTACTGTCGATTGCCGCGCACTACTGTATCGATCGCCTGCGCAAAAAACGCTTTCAGTTATTTTCTCTTGACGCACAACGAGACGATGATGAAGCCCCGCTGGAACTGCCCGATGCAGGCGCCCTTAACCCGGAACACGAAACCATCCGGCACGAGCAGCAGGAACAGATCCAGGTGGCCCTCAAAAGCCTGGATGCCACCGATCGGGCTGCAGTCGTCTTGCGTTACTGGTACGATTTCTCGGAAATTGAAATTGCCGAGGCGCTAAAACTCACTGTTAGCGCGGTCAAAAGCCGCCTGCATCGCGCGCGCAAGTCTGTTGCCCGATTTTTGCTTGCCAACACTCCTGAAGCTCGTGTAGAAAGGACACCCTATGGATCACCTGCCCTATGAAGGCTGGCTGCTCAACGATGAGCACCTGACCCCCGAACAGGATCGCAACTTGCGCGTCCACTTACGCAACTGCCCCGCATGTGCCGGGCTTGAGCGCGCCAACCTGGCGCTGCGCTCAGCCGCGGTAACCGCACCGGCAGCCGGCTTTTCCCTGCGCTTTCAGACCCGCCTGGCAACGCAGCGCAAGCTGGAACAGCGTCGCAGCCTGATCGGTCTTTTCTTGTTGGTAGTTGTCGGTGCCGGAGGCCTGTTGTGGCTCGCGCTCCCTTATCTGCCATTTTTAGCCCTACCCCCCACACAGCTGGCGAGTTTATGGATCAGCAACCTGGTCTATATCGGACTAACCACGCGGGCACTGGGCCTGCTTGGCAGCTCTCTTCTCAACGTTCTGGCCTCCCTGGTTCCTGGCTATGTCTGGGTGCTTACAATGGCTCTGTGCGGTGGCACAGGCTTCCTGTGGACTGTTTCATTCCGCGGGGTCGGTAAATTTGCAAAGTCAGCCGCCTGAACAATTTGCGCAGTAAATCATGGTACCCGGTTCTGCACGGGCAAGGAGAAAATATGGAAAAAATTAACAGATTGGCAGTTTTGATGATCCTGGCGGCTTTGCTGTTGATGCCGCTTCAATCTGTCCAGGCCAAAGGCCTGGAGGCCGGGCCCATTTTTGGCAGCAACTTCACATTGAAAAGTGGCGAAACGCTCAATGAAGATGTGATTGTCTTCGGCGGTTCAGTGTCGATCGAAAAGGATGCCAGAGTCAACGGCGCAGTAGTCATTTTCGGTGGCAGCATCACTCTGGATGGAATCGTCAGCAAAGATGTAATTGTCATGGGTGGGGCCGTCAAACTGGCCTCCAATGCCCATATCAAGGGCAGCCTGGTCACCTTTGGCGCGCCTGTCGAGCGCGACTCTGGCGCAAAGGTGGATGGGGATGTGGTCAATAATCCCACCCATCCGATTGCTCCAGGCATTCCAACTGTCCCGGTAGTCAATGGAGCCTTTGAGAATCCCATCTGGAATGCGCTGGGCATCCTCGGTCAGTCGATCATGCTGGCGCTTCTGGCGATGTTGATCGCCATGTTCCTGCCTGTACAGATGCGCCGTGTGGCAGATGGTGTGGTCTCACAGCCATTAATCGCCTTTGGGATGGGTTTACTGACCCTGATCGGTTTCATCATCACGATTGTGGCGCTCGGGTTGTTCAGCGTATTCATCATCACCCTGATCGTGACCCTGCCGCTGATCTTCATCGTCGCGGTTGTGTTCGCCGCCGCCTGCGTGCTCGGCTGGCTTTCGCTTGGGGTGGAAGTGGGTATCCGCATCGGTCAGATGTTCAAAAACGAGTGGCCTCTGCCGCTGGCGGCAGGCGTGGGCGTCTTTATCCTCAACCTGGTAGCCCAGGGCGTTGGGTTCATCCCCTGCATTGGCGGATTGATATCCGGACTGATCGGATTAGCCGGACTTGGCGCAGTCTTTACAACCCGTTTTGGAACACGCATCGCCACACTGGCGATAGGCGCGCCGATGATCTCCGCGGCAGTCGTCCCGCCCCCACCGGCAGACTCGGAAAGTTAAGTTCGGGTCCCTGTCCCCCCGTTCCTGCTCCCGCCCTTCCCATGGCGGGAGTTTTTTAATCTACCAGGCTGCCATCTTACCAGTCGTATTCCGAATAGTCCCGGTTTCCGCACGAGGCGCCATCATCGAAATCTGCGTAAATCTGCGATAGTGCCCGTTCTAGCAGGGCCGGTTCAGACACGAGACAATATTCCCCGTTCAGACACGGCCACGAGCAAAGATGCGCGCACTACCCGAGATGTTATAATCCTGACAGCCCGGCTTAATGCTTTGCCGGTACGCTCCAGGAGGCAATTTTGAATACCAACCCATACGATACCCCCATCCACCCCAATCCCATTCCGCTAATACGCGTAAGCGGGACACACCGGGAAATGGGACGCCAGATCGGCGAAACACGCCGCGAGAATGTGGCTCGCAGCGTTGATAATGCTCGCAAATTATTGGCTGATGCCTATGAAGAACTTGAACTGACCTGGGACGGCGCCCAGATTCAGGCCCGCAAATACCTGCCCTTTGCCCAGGAACGCTATCCACAGTATGTCGATGAGATGATGGGTATTGCCGAAGGCGCGAACGTGCCATTTGAAGAGGTATCTGTACTCAATGCGATGGAAGCGGTCACGATGGACGCCCTGCATCTAATCAGTTGTACCAGCATGGCAGTCAACGATGCCCATACCGCCGATGGTCACATCCTGGCAGCTCATAACGAGGATTGGGTTCCGGATGATGAAGACGATGTTTACGTTGTGCACGCCAAGCCCAGGGACGAGCCGCCCTTCCTGGCAATGAGCTACGGCGGGCTGCTCCCCAATGTCGGTTTTAACGCCTACGGCATCGCCCAATTGATCGACTCAGTCCACCCGGATGACTCGCGCATCGGCATCCCGCGCCTGGTGGTGGCGCGCGCAGTTCTGGCAGCCAAGTCACCATCAGATGCCATCAAACGCGCAGTCGTCTCGCATCGCGCCGCGGGTTACAACCATCTGATCGCGCACGAAAGCGGTGAAATTTATTCGGTGGAAGTCTCGGCCCGCCGCTTTGACGTGTTATACGCCACAGATGGCTACATGGCACACTCGAACCACTACCTCTCGCGGCACATGCAGGAGATCGAATACGAACCTGAACAATTGATCCCCTCGCGGGTGCAGTATCACCGCGCGATGCGGCTGCTGCACAAGACCGACAAGCACAACATCAAGACTCTTCAAAGTATCCAGAAAGACCATATCGATTTCCCCAATTCAATTTGTAATCATGCCATCGACGGCAGGGAAATTGATCGCGAGAAAACCATCAACGCAATGGTGATCGACCTGACCTCGCGTGAGATGCACATCGCCTGGGGCAATCCCTGCCAAAACGCCTACCACACCTTCCATCTGGATGAATAGAACGCTAGTTTTGCTCCCGCAAACCCAGCGTCAACAAGGCTGCACATAATGCCAGGCCAGCTGTCAGCAAAAAAACGGGGGGCCAACCCACCCTGTCTGCCAGCGGGCCGCATAAAAGCGTCCCAAGCGCCCCGATCGAGAAGATAAACCCCAGCGTCAACCCGGACGCCGTCGCCATACCCATCGGCAAAGCTTTTTGAGCCAGAACAATCACGATACTGTGAACGGAACCAGTCAACAACCCCGAAAGCGGCACGAGCAGATACAACCACGGCGACCAGCCGATCTGCGAGATGATCGCCAGAGGCGCAACTGCCAGCAGCAGAACGGTCATGGCCACACGCTGTTTGCCGTATCTATCCGCCATTGTTCCGCCCATAATGTTGCCAATAGCTGAGCCGCCCATAAACAGCCCGGCAATGACGCCGTAAGTTATCGGTGACTGGCCCAAGTCGTGCAGATATTTTGGCACGAAAGTGATCATGTTCTGCTGCGCCCAGGCCTGCATACCTCCCACCAATGCCAGTGTAGTAACGTAACCGCGGTTGAAGACAACCAGGGGGCGTTCGGCTTCAGATCTTTTATGTTCGGCGTGGGCAGCCTGACGGTTGCGCAGCTGCCAGCCAGTGTTCAAACCAACCGGAAGAAGCAGCAGCGCCAGCCCAAGCAGCCCCACATCCCCAAACCGGTCCAGCAGTGGCCCACTGACGATCGGGCCCAAAAAGTAGCCGAACTGGCCTGAAAAGAAAAAGATTGAAGCCGAGGTGGTCTCGCGCCCGGCATACAGATCGCGTCCCACCAGGGTGGCATCCATCGTTCCAGCCGGATGAAAGGCTGCCGAACCCAGGCTGGCCAAAATCAGGCAGGCAATCGATATCGGGCCGCTGAGCAACATCGACATGGAGAAAAATAGCCCCATCCAGATGATTCCCAACGCAGCCAGCCAGCGTGTGCCGATGCGGTCAGCCAACCAGCCGAAGACCGGCTGGGACAACGATGCCGCCCAGACATACCCGGTGCTGATGGCCGCCAAGGTGGTGTTGGTCAGCCCCAGGGAAGTGCTCAAAAAAGTGAGCGAGATTGGGCGCGTACCGTTCAAAAGATCAACGCTAAAGTGACCCAACATGATGGAGGAAAAAACACCGTTCTGCAGAATTCGAAAAGGTGAGACGGGTTTACCGGTAGAGATTGTTTTGCTGGATGTATTCATACACGCTCGTTGGCAGATAATACCGAAAATGGCCGCCGTCTTCAATTCGCTGGCGGATGATGGATGAAGAAATTTCAAGCTGAGGGGTTTCGAAGAAACGCACCTTGCGGGTCAGACCGGGCAGGCTGGTTTCAAGTGTCTTCAGATCGGGCAGGCTGCCAGGGCGGCGCATGACCCCAAAGGAGTGCACAGCTGTCACCAGTTCGTCCGACTTGTACCAGGTCGGCAGGTTTCGCAGCGAATCACTGCCCAACAACAGCACCAGCCGTGTCCAGGGGTATTTTGCCTGCAACAGGTCAATCGTATCCAGTGTGTAATGCGGCCCGGGGCGTTCGCTTTCAATCGTGGATATTTCGAAACCGGGCTGCAAGGCGGTGGCTCGCTTGAGCATCTCCAGGCGCTGTTCACTCTCCGAGACCAAGCCTTCAGGTTTGTGAGGCGGTTGAGGGGTCAGCACCCAGATCACGCGCTTGAGCTGCAGCTGCTGCAGGGCTTCAGCAGCCAGGATAAGGTGACCGAGATGGGGCGGGTCAAAGGTTCCGCCAAAGATTCCGAGCGATTCAGGCATGGCGAGAGTATACCCGATTCCAACCTCGAGACCGCTGAAATACCTTTCACTGCAAAGGATTTATATTAACTCGTATGTTGTATGGATCCCGATATAGCCTTTTCCGGGCAGCCCTTTAAAACACACAACGGTCGAGCATAATGACAAATGCGATCAACTCCTGCAATAAAAAGGTCGAAAAGCTTGATATGAGAAGATTGGGGTTATTAAAACAATGCTGAGATTCCAAAAATGAAAGTATCGGCTTACAAGATGGGTAAGCCGTTTTTAGCTATGTTTTGGTTGTATACTCTAACTGCCTACAAATATAAAAAGTTTAAAAGGCGCGCGTTAAGGCTGAACCGACCATTTTCATCGGGAACCTGTTTTTTAGCTCAAGAGAAACGATCCGCAGTCAACACTATGGAAACCATCCCCAATTTTGACGAAATCGCCATGCTGGCAGATCAATTTTCGCGTAGTTACCCGTATGAAATCCTTGCATGGGCCGCGCTGCACTTTGGCATAGGTCTCGTCATGTCCACCGGGTTTGGGCCCGAAGGAATCGTTATCTTACACATCCTGAACCGGATTGCACCTGAAACAACTGTTTTTTATTTGGACACAGATTTATTTTTTCCTGAAACCTATGCTCTGCGCGACAAACTTGAACTGCACTTTGGCATGAAATTTCATCGAGTCACATCCACTCTTAGCCTTGATCAGCAAAATGCGCAGGATGGCCCCGAGCTTTGGTCCCGTGAACCTGACCGCTGTTGCCATTTGCGAAAAGTAGAACCATTGCGCGCCTATCTTCAAACCAAGCAAGCCTGGATCACCTCCATCCGCCGAGACCAAACCAGGCAACGAGCCAGCGCCCGTGTCGTCGAATGGGATGCCACTAACAGCCTGATCAAGTTAAATCCGCTGGTGAACTGGTCCAATGATCAAGTCTGGAATTATCTTTATTATTTCGGATTGCCTCATAACGAACTCCATCACAAAGGTTATCCCAGTATTGGCTGCACGCATTGCACACAGCCTGTCAGCCAGGGAGCCGACCCACGCTCTGGTCGCTGGAAAGGGCATCAAAAGGTTGAATGTGGCATCCATTTTCAAAACGCTTAACAAGCCAGGGCGATTGCATCTAATTGGCGAAGGCCAAGATTTTGAGTAGGTAGTCATTGTTCCAAGCAGCTTGTAATTGTTTGGCATGGATACCACCTTTGGCCGTTTTTTCTTGTTTTAGCAGATTGAGGGCAATATGTCTAAGAACAGCCATGTTTTCAGGAGCCTGATCTTTGCGAACGCGATTATGATCTTCGTTCATGGCCACATCAAGAACCCAATGCAATTCATTTTCAATGGCCCAATGCCTGCGAATAACATGCAATATCCGTTCTGCGTTGCTGGGCAAGGTGGTGATGTAATAGCGTATGTGTTGGGTTTGCTTTTCAGCGATGATTCGGGTACAAATCACCATGGCAATACTTTGCAGGCCAGCCCAGCTTTCCACGTTGCGGATTAGCTGCAAGTATTCAGGGTTGGAAGTACTCCAACATTCACGAACATCAATTCTGCCATGCCCGCTGTTGGTTGTTTTTGCATAATCCAGCGCAGCATATTTGAAATTTTGGTCTCGATCAACCGCAAAAAGTGTCGAAATATCTTCGTATAAATGGCCTTGATTTGCTTTGACACTCAGAGCATAACCAGCCTGGGCATCCACTATCGTTTTCGCAATCTCGGTTTGTGTCCCAATTGCGTCAATGGTCACGATACAGCCTGCAATCGCAAGCATTTTGAGCAATTCTGGAATTGCCGTTATTTCATTTGATTTCTCATCCACTTTACGCTGCCCCAGAACGATTTCGTTCTCGGATGCCCATGCGCTGACCATGTAGATTGCTCGTTTTCCCAACGTTTGATCATCGGAACCGCGCAAACATTTGCCATCAATGTTGATAATTTGGCCTTGAATAATGTCATTGATTGCAAGTACCCATTCAAAAAAAGCCTTTTGGAATTCCTGGGCATCGATCATCCCAAAAACTCGTCCAAATGTGTCATGGGACGGAATACCATTCGGCAGTTCCAGAAAAGTCTGTAACCAAACTATTTTGCTATTGCCGTATAGTTCGATATCTACCCAATTCTCAGCTCCACAGATGACCGCACAAATCGCGATGCCTATAATGTCGATTAGTTTATGTTCCTTCGTCCGATTTATTCGCGGATCTATTACCTGTGCAAAATGCTCTTTTATCGTTTCCAACGGTTTCCGAGGCATAGCTTTTCTCCAATTTGAAGATTAGCTAGTTTTACCTCATTTTAGATGCAATCGCCCTGGTGCTAGAACCGGCACTATCGGAGTAAGTTTTGTTTTATAATAAAAGCATCCCGTGCAAAGATCAGGATACCCATTACCGGTACTCACAAATAAGGAGCAATGATGATCAGCGAAAAAATGCAAAACGCAATCAATGAACAAATTAATAAGGAAATGTTCTCCTCGTACCTCTACCTTTCCATGGCAGCCTATTTCGAGCGCACAGGCTTGCCCGGCGCCGCCAAATGGATGTACGTTCAGTCCGGCGAAGAGACCGGACACGCCATGAAATTCTTTGCCCACATCATTGACCGCGGCGGCAAGGTTACACTGGCGGCAATCGCCGCTCCTCAGATCGACTGGGCCGGCCCCATGGCCGCCTTCAAAGCTGTTTACGAACACGAACAATTCATTAGCAAGTCCATCACTGACCTGTACGAAACGGCCCTGGTAGAGAAAGATTACGCCGCTCAAGTGTTGCTGCAGTGGTATATTAACGAACAGGTAGAGGAAGAGAAGAATGCGGTGGCTGTGATCGACAGTATGAACCGCATCGAAGCCCACGAAACCGCCGTGCTACAGCTCGACCACCAACTGGCAAAACGCGGGAAATAAGCTATATAACCTCGTATACCGTCTCACACATGAACCAAGATTAGCGCGTGTGACGGCAGGCTCCGATGAAAATAATAGTCGGGCAGGTTTGGATGAACCCAAACCTGCCCGACACGCTTTCCATATCACGGTAGTCCCGGTAACGGCACGAGAAAGAGGAATTTGAATGAGCCCCATCTTGATTCGCCGCGTGTATCCCGAAGACCGCCACGAATGGCTGAGAATGCGTATGCTGCTCTGGCCAAACCATAATGATGCCGAAATGCTTGCAGAAATGGATGAATTCCTGTCGGCTCCTGATGCAACGCCTGTTTTTATTGCTCAACGAGAAAATGGCAAATTAGGCGGTTTTCTGGAGGGCGGCACAAGAAAATACGCCGACGGCTGCGATACCAGCCCGGTGGGTTACATCGAAGGCTGGTACGTTGACGAAGACCTGCGCCTCATCGGCATCGGCAGGCTGCTGGTGAACGCGATGGAAGATTGGGTTCGCCATCAGAGCCTTACCGAAATAGGCTCGGATACCTGGCTGGAAAACCAACCCAGTATTACGGCCCACCAGCGCCTGGGATTTTCGATTAAAGAACGCCTGGCACACTTTGCAAAAAAACTGGACTAAAATCAATCCACCTATCACGGCGATCTCATGGCCGTGATAGAACCGGCACTATCGCTGGAACCGGGACTATCGTAAATCGCAGGGATCAAATAGAGATCAATAAATGACCTTCATCGGCGAAATTGCGGCACTTTTCACATCCTTTTGCTGGGCGCTTTCGGCAGTAGGTTTCACCTTCGCGGGGCAGAAATTC
>CAIMZS010000145.1 GCA_903846015.1 uncultured Anaerolineae bacterium
ACGGATATTTCCGAGAGGGCAAATACACCGTTCAAGATGATCAATAAAAAAATGATCAGAATTTCGACACCAATATTCATAAAGTCATTTTACCATTGCGCCTTAACAAGAGCATCTTTCTACACGCAAAAATAGATTTCGTCGAACAGCGCTGACCACCAAGGCCACTACGCGAGCACTTCGATACCGCTGCCTTCCAGCGCCGCGCCAATCACCCAGGCAGGCTGCTCCAATTCAGCGGCGCGCTGCAGGAAAGCCGGCAGTTTTTCCGGCGGCACAGCCAACAGCAGACCACCACTGGTCTGGGCATCGAACAGCAGCATCTGCTCCAGCTCTGTTATGCCCGCATCAAAGCGCACCTGCGGGCCAAAGAAGGCGCGGTTATCAGACGAGCCGCCCGGAAAGGTCCATTGCTCGGCATATTTGCGCGCACAGGAAACAAAGGGCACCTGGCCAAAGTGCAGCCGCAGCCCAAGCCGGGAGGCATTGGCCATCTCGATAGCGTGCCCCAGCAAGCTGAAGCCGCTCACGTCTGTGCCGCCGCGCAAACCTGATTCAACTGCCAACTGACCGGCCAGTTTGTTCAGGCGGCTCATCCAGGTGATGACCTCTTCCACATCGGCGGCCTCGGCCAGCCCGCGTTTGAGCGCGGTGGTGGTGACGCCAAAACCGAGCGGCTTTGTCAGTACAAGCGCATCACCAGGTTTGACCCCGCCCTTGCTGAGCAGTTTATCAGGATGAACAAAACCGAGCGCCACCAGCCCAAACTTCGGTTCCTTATCCTGAATGGTGTGACCACCCGCCACGACCACCCCGGCCTGCAGGCATTTCTCGGCGCCGCCGCGCAGAATTTCACTCGAAATAGACACATCCAGATCGGGCGGCAGCGCGGCAATGTTGAGCGCCAGGAAGGGCGTTGCGCCCATGGCATAAATATCCGAGAGCGAATTGGCGGCAGCGATGGCCCCATATTCGTAAGGCGTATCCACCACCGGGGTAAAGAAATCCGTCGTCACCACCAGGGCGCGCTCATCATCCAACTTCCAAACCGCCGCGTCATCCGGACCATCCAACCCAACCAGAAGATCCGGACTATCGCCCGGCTTAAATAAATTGGAGACAGGGCGCAGAACCTGCGCCAGCGTTTCCGCATTTAGTTTGGATGCTCAGCCAGCGCAGCTTGAAAGACTGGTGAGACGGATGTGCCTGCCAGATGGATGAACATCGGACATGGGAAGGCTCCTTGATGGGCGCTTTGGAATAACAGCGCACACCCCGGCCCTTGCGGGCGGGATGCGCGGGGATGAATGCTAAACTTATCCGGGAACGGAGAAACTCATCTCCGCTCCCGGAAAGTACGTTACGGAACGGTGGTTATTGGCGCAGTCGGCAGCGTGTTGGGGCTGAACTGCGGCAGGATGAACGGGGAATTGCTTGGCAGCAGCATGATCTGAATGTCACCGGCCAGCTTGGTGATGTACTGGTACTGCAGCAAGGATGGATTTTGCTTGAGCACATTGGCAACCAGTTCCAGCGCCTTGGCTTCGGCCTCGGCCTGCACCACGCGCGCTTCGGCGGCACCCTTGGCAGCGATCACGGCTGCATCGGCCTGACCCTGGGCGGTCTGACGGGCCTGTTCAGCTTCCTGCTTTTTGGATTCGACCACAAACTTGGCCTGCTGAGCCTGCTGTTCGGCGATCTGCTTGGTTTCAACAGCCTTGGCATATTCATCGCTGAAGCGGATATTGCGCAGCACAAAATCCTGCAAGATCAGGTTATTATCGGCAAATATCTTGGTAAGCTGATCGGTGATCTGCTTTTCCATATCGGCGCGTTTGGAACTGACGATCTCTTCGACACCGTACTGCGAAGAAACATCGCGGATAACACCACGCGACTGCGGGCGCACCAGGCCGTCTTCATAGTTTTTGCGCCAGGTACGGAAAAGGTTGGTGGCCTGGGCGGGATTGACGGAATAGATGACCGAAGCGTCGATATAGACCTGCTGACCATCCTTGGTACGCACCTGGATCGAGTCATCACCAGACACCTGGCCTTCGGTGCCGACTGCCGACATGGTGTAGGTCTGGCGCAGGATGGAGTAATATTCCGCGCGGTCGATGACCGGGATGATGAAGTGGATACCCGCGGTGAGCGGTTCCGGACGGATACCTTCACTATTGGCGGCGGTGATGACCACAGCCAGTTGATCCGGCTCGATAAAGATGACGCCTGCGCCCGCCAGGCTAAGTGCCAGGGCCAGGACGACTAATCCCACCAGGCTGGTGGTAAAACCTTTGATGGCCTGGCCGCGGCTGGAGCGCATGACCATCAGGACGACGATGCCTATGACCAAAAGCCAGGCACCTGAAGCAACAAATTGAACAACTTGAGCAATATTCATGATTATCTCCTTCTATCTAGCTTGATTATAACGTGATAGCATTAGATTAACGTATGCACAGCGCAAAAGGTTGCATTAGAGAAATCTATTTTCAGGAACAGCGCGCCGCGCGGATCGGCTGCCCGGCTGTCCTGGTTCCCGCGCCGGGGCAGTATCTGCTCGCCACCTGCAGCAGCGAGCGCGATTCTGCGCTGGCGTACCCGATCTTTGCGAGCGGCGTGTGCCCAGGCGGGTTCTATGCGGCTGCACCGCTGCCAGAGCACTGGCTTCCCGGCGCTGACCTGAATCTGCGCGGCCCGTTTGGGCGCGGGTTCAGCCTGCCAGCAGGCGCGCGCCGGGTTGCGCTGGCATCCTTTGGCGTAAACTGCGGGCGCTTGTTGGCGCTGCTCGAACCTGCGTTGGCGCAAGGGGCCGAACTTGTGTTGTTGAGCAACCAGCCCCCTGCCGGTCTGCCGGCCCGGGTGGAGATTTCAACGCTGGTTGACCTGCCCGAGATCATTGCGTGGGCAGATTACCTGGCCATCGAAATCCAGCGGGAACAACTGCAGCCGGGTTTGGTCGGGCTGGCCGGTTCACTAAAAGCAGGCTATGCGCAAATCCTGGTTGATACGCCACTGCCCTGCGCTGGCGTGGCAGTCTGCGGGGTATGCGCCGTCAGGACGCGCGCCGGATACCTGTTGGCTTGCAAGGATGGGCCGGTGTTTGATGTGGGTGTGTTGAGATTTAACGGTTAGGGGCGCTACTTCCAGACACGGAAGGATGTGCTCGTTTTGCTGGTAAGACCATTGTACAGGACTTCAACATCGATCACCACCAGGCTGTCATGCGGCTGTCCCTGCACATGGATGGGTACTTTGACGAAGCCGTAGTCGTTGGTAGTCTGGGCTATGCTCTGGGAGCCGCCCTGCGACCAATTGATGGTGACGACTGCCGTAGCGCCGGAGACCGGGTTGAAGATTTGATCCCGCACCACGACATAAATTTCCTGCTGGTCGGTCAACTGTGTGACCGCTTTCCAGGTGAAGACACGCGCATTGATGCTGCGCACATCACTGGGGGAATTTTCTGAGCGCGCCGGCTGCAGGCGATTGGGGTCTTCGGGCACTATGTCAAAATAAATACGGCCCAACTCCGCCAATTTCACCTTTTGACCTTCGGGAAAATCCGGGTACCAGTCAAAACGGGCGCGCTCAAAATATTGTACGATGCGCCCGTTGATGTAGGGCACGGAGTAGGAGATTGGTTTTCCAAAGACGGGCTCGCCGCCATTGGCATCATAAAAATTGAGAAAAGAGTAGCACAGTGAAAAACCCGTTTCAACATAATTTCGACAAGCTAATGGAGTGAAGGGGTTGACAGCGCCGCCGGTCGGGGCTTTCTGATGAACCAACAGGCCAATATCGGTCAGTTTTACACGCTGCCCGGCTGGATTTTCGGGGTAGTACTCAAAGCGCGCGCGTTGAAAATATTGAACGACACGCCCGGAAATGGGGTCTGAAAATTGTTCAGTGATGGGGTCACCGATTAAAAAGCTGGCATTGTAGACGGTCTGATAATAGATCCAAAACTCGCCGCTGACGTTGTGCCCGGTCAGCGGGAAATAGTGCGAGGTGTTCTGCTGCGCCGAGGCCAGGCCGCGGTTCACAGTCAGGAGCAGGCACAGTAATAGAAGGACCCCGGTTACGCGCTTAAAGAACTTCATGCTCTCATTATACAACAATCCATTGGAAAGTAGGGGCGCAGCGTCGCTGCACCCCTACCACGACCACCACGACACGGTTATCCGATGGGAATTAAGCTCGCGCACTCGCTGGCGAGAAAAACAATGATCAAAAATATCGCCGCCAGGCGCAGCCCGATTTTGCGCCAGGCTGTTGGTTGGCTTTCTTTCTCAGCGCTGCCCTTGAGAAGCCCTTTTGATACCGGAGCATTTTTACTTTTATATTTCATATTGAATCCTTTCTGGTGCTGGCTCAAAACACCGTATGATGATGAGAATAACCGAAAGAACGTGGTTGCGCTGCGGCTCAGGCAGCCTGACTTGTTTGGCGCTATTCCACCTTCCCAAACCAGCCCCTGCGCTCCATCCACTTTGCGATTTCCAATACAGGCATAATTGTGATGGCCAGGCCAAGAACGGTCAACCAATCGGTTAGTGATAAAGCATAGGTGCTGAAGGCTTCGCGCAAAAACGGCAGGTAAATGATCAACACCAATAAAATTAATTCCCAAACCACCGCCAGGTTCAGCCATTTGTTGGCAAATGGCTTGCTGAATACCGAATGCCGGTCGGAGCGGAAATTGTAGGCCTTGAAAAACTGGATCAACACCAGCGAGACAAAACTCATCGTCATGGCTTGCTCCAGGCTGCGCCCTGAGTTCAATGCCCAGGTGAACAACCCCAGGTTGATGGCAGTTGACCAGATGCCACCCAGCAGCATCAGCGTTACCACCGGACGGGTGAAAATGCCCGTACGCGGGTTGCGCGGCCTGCGTTTCATCAAGTCTTTCTCCGCCGGATCAACTGCCAGCGCCAGGGCAGGCAGGCCATCGGTGGCAAGATTGACGTACAGGATTTGCACCGCCGTCAACGGTAAGGGCAGGCCCAGCAATACCGCGCCGGCCATCAGGCCAATTTCCCCAATATTCGATGAGATCAGATACATCAAATATTTCTTGATGTTGCCAAATACACCACGGCCTTCCTCCACAGCCGCCACGATCGAAGCGAAATTATCGTCCGTCAGGGTCATGGCAGCAGCTTCCTTGGTCACATCCGTACCGGTAATGCCCATCGCTATGCCGATGTCGGCCTTTTTGAGGGCCGGGGCATCGTTGACACCGTCACCGGTCATCGCAACGATATGCCCGCGCGCCTGCCAGGCTGTCACCACCCTTAATTTGTGAGCGGGCGAAACGCGCGCATAGACACTGATATCTTCCACCTCGCGCTGGAGCTGTTCATCAGACATCTGCTCCAATTCCGCTCCAATCAACACACGTCCGCCATTGCGCAACAGCCCCAACTCGCGTGCCACTGCCTGTGCCGTTAGGGGGTGGTCACCAGTGATCATTACCGGGCGGATACCCGCCTGCGCACACACCGCAATCGCGGCTTTCGCCTCCGGGCGCGGCGGATCGATCATACCGATCAATCCAAAAAAGGTCATGCTCTGCTCAGCCGTCTCGGGCGTCACATCCATTTTTTGGGCAATACCCAAAACCCGCAGCGCCTCACCAGCCATCTCCTGTGCCTGCATCAGAATATGTGCCCGCCCGCCGGCATCCAGCGCTGTGACACCATCTTCAGTCAATGCGAAAGCACAGGCGGCCAGAATTACCTCCGGGGCGCCTTTGGCGTAAGCCGTCAGACTACCATTTACCTGATGCAAAGTAGTCATCCGTTTTGTTTCAGATGTGAATGGAATTTCATAGACCCGTGGGTATTCGGTATCCAGGGCTTCTTTGTGCAATCCAGCCTTGGCCGCCGCGACTACCAGGGCCCCTTCCGTCGCGTCCCCTTTAATTGCCCAGCCAGAACCTGCGTCCGGGTCTGCGTTGACCAATTGAGTGTCCGAGGCCAGGGCGGCTGCGGTTAAGCTGAGTTTGAGTACACCGGTTGGAACGATAGTTACACCAGCGTTCAAAGTGAAATCGCCTTTTGGGGTATAACCAGCCCCGGAGAGCGTAAACATCTGCCCGGCAGTATAAATTTTGCGCACCGTCATTTCATCTTTGGTGAGTGTGCCGGTTTTATCCGAACAAATCACAGAAGTGCTGCCAAGTGTTTCCACAGCGGGCAGGCGGCGGATGAGCGCGTTGCGTTTGACCATCTTTTGCACACCAATAGCCAGCGAAATGGTGACCACGGCGGGCAGAGCCTCTGGAACAACAGCCACCGCCAGAGCAATTCCAAATATGAGCATCTCGATGAATGGCTGCCCGCGCAACAATCCCAGGGCAACGATGATGGCTACAATGATGAAAGCGGCGCGCGCCAGCACTGTGCCAACTTTATCCAGGTTTTGCTGCAGTGGTGTCCGACCGGTTTCAATGCTTTGCAACAGTTGGGCGATCTTGCCAAACTCAGTCTGCATGGCGGTAGCCACCACCAGCGCCCGCCCTCGACCGTAGGTGACGGCAGTACCAGCGTATGCCATGTTCTTGCGGTCTCCAACTGGTAAGTCGGGGTTTTCCAACAGGCGGACATGCTTCTCCACCGCAAGAGATTCACCTGTAAGCGCGGCTTCTTCTACCTGCATGTTGATTGATTCGATCAAACGCACATCTGCCGGGACGCGGTCACCGGTATGCAGCAGGATGACATCCCCCGGGACCAGGTTCCGCGCCGGGACCTTGACTTCCGCTCCATCGCGCAAAACCGTGGCCGTGGGGGCGGCCATTTTCCGCAAGGCCTCGATGGCGCGTTCGGCGCGGTATTCCTGGACGAAACCCAGGATCACCGCAAACATCACGATGATACCGATCACAATAGATTCTACGCCTTGCCCCAGAAACAATGAAATAGCAGTTGCGCCCAACAAGATCAGGATGAGCACATTCTTGAACTGCTCCAACAATATCGCCCAGGGCGAGACTCGATGAGCGGCTTGCAATTCATTGGGGCCATATTGTTTTAAGCGAGTTTCGACTTCTGCTGTATTCAACCCGCCAGGTTGGCTCTTCAGCAGCAGAAAAGCCTGATTAATGGAGATGGTATGCCATGGATTGGTTTGCATTAGACACCTTTTACGCTGTTCTAATTTTGATAGTTGCACCATCCGCGCGGTGTGGCTGGCGGAATATGAAGAATAAAATATCACTGCTATTGTTCGTCTGAACAGACAGGCTCGTAAACCTGTTTTCGCCGGACAACAAGCCAGTAGTAAAAACCAAGCGCAAGCACCCCGCCTGTTAACAGGAAAGGCAGCCATTGTTTTAAATATGCGCTGATCAGTGTCCATTCACGTCCCAGGACATACCCGGCGCCAATTAGAAGGGTACACCAAACATAGGCGCCAATGAAGGTAGCCACGAAAAAGGTGAGAAAGGGCATGCGCGCCAACCCCGCCGGGATGCTGATCAGAGTACGGATGCCGGGCATGACACGCCCGACAAGCACAAGGCTGGTACCCCAGCGCTGGAACTGCTTTTCGGCAGTGGTGATGTGGGCCGGATCAATCCGCACCCAGTGAGCAAGTTTATCAATCAGCGGGCGGCCTCCCAGGCGTGCCACCCAGTAGGCTATCGACGCGCCTGAGACACTCCCGATGGCAGCACAGAAACCGCCCAGCGGAATCATGGAAGCCGGCAGTTTGTGTTCAGCGATCAGCATCCAGCCCGCCAGCCCGAGGATGATTTCACTGGGCGTGATGCCGGTGGCATTTTCAAAGATCAGAAATGCTGCCACGCCAAACCAGCCCCAGGAATCGTAGATGGTTTGAATGGCAGACAGAATGATGGTTTCAAGTTCAGTGATCAAGCTATTATCCTTAAAGCCTTCGCTTTGATGACCCAATATTGAATAAATCGCGATGTGAGGCGCTTAATATGTTTACCAGATGCCCTTGTGGCGCTGGCATCATCGGCATCATACAAATATTTGTACCATTTTGTCCTGGCAGCGGCAGATCGTTGGATAATTTTGTCTAATTCGCCCCGGTCAAGCCAGATACCACGGCAGCCGGGGCAATAATCTATCTCCACACCCTGGCGGTCGCTGGTAATCAAATGTAGATTGCAAATTGGGCAGTTCATCATTTTCTCCTGTTGGCTGCTGAAAATATTGACCTGGTTATGCCTGTTTTTTGAGGATACACGATCCTTAATACTGTCCTACAAATATGCCGTTCTGTTTGCGGGTCACTTTCTTCGCCCGGTGATGAGTGTCATCAACAATTTCGTAACCATCGCCAATGCGCAATAATATTTTTCTACGGTTGGCGCTGCTGCCCATGATGCGTTCGTGTGGATAGGAATACCGGTCAATCTCCAGGCCGTTTGTATCAAACAAAATTGCGATGTCGCCCCGGTTGTTCCAAACCTGGTCGGTTGTCCACAACAAATCCACCCAGGCATCCTGAAGTCGGGATGCCTTTCGAGATTCCTGCTGCCCACTGTGAACGACTGCCGTCAACCCGGGGTAGATGATTAGATCATCCGGAAATAGGAAGAAGGACTGCCCACGCAGACTTGCAAGTACCCATCCAGACAGTGGCTGAACAACCGTACCCTGATTGACCAGGGTGACAGACTCTTGCAAACCATCATTGTAAACGGCTGCGATTTTCAATTCCGCGCCTTCCAATTGACCAGTCTTGACAATATGCGAAGATCTTTTTGACATGATATTCTCCTTTTTTTAACCAGCTCTTATGCCTGGTTGTTATACCCACATTGCGGGCAGAAAGCGGCATTGGCGGGTAACTGCGAACCACAACTGGCGCAATTGAGAAGCGCCCCGATTACCGTTCCACATCCGTGGCAAAATTTGGCACCCTGGATGGTTGGTTTGGAACACTTTCTACAAACGACGCCCGGTAAAGAAACCACAGCATGTTCTGGAAATTGCTGGTTTACAGGAAACTGAGAGTTTGCAGGTGTCTGAGCGTATGAATTGGTTGGGTATTGTTGATGATGATCATCGTCATGATGGTCGTCATCATGATGGTTTCCATTGTTTGAAAATAATCCGCCATTTTTCCGGCGCTTGCGGTCACCAAAATCGAATAATTCTTCGAGAAAGTCCATTTTATATATTCTCCATGTTGATTATTAATAGGATTGTCAGTCCGAGCTCATAACAGCATGCCCGATAAACAGGATGGTCAGGAAAACAACTGCTTAATAGCTGCTCAAGGTAAATAGAAATACCACACGAGAAGCGCGCAGAATCAGGCCACCTTTCTCGGCAATAATTGCCGGAAAAAGCAGTTGTTATTTAGTTTGAGATGGGCGGGGGGACGAGCAGGGAAGAAAAAAGTTGGGGAACCACAAAATACGCTGACCAGAGTCTGGTCAGCAGGAGAAACAATCCAGTTACATTCAAAAACGCCGGGAACAGCAAAAACTCTTCGGCATCGAGTACTTCCGATAAACCTTCATTCTCGATATCCAAAAATGGAGTGGCGGAGGCGAACAGGCCAACCAGGATGCACACCAGGGTGAACACCAGCAGGGAATTATTCTTCTTGCACATGGCGAACCCCCTGCTGGAACAATGCGATGATATGAGGGTCATCCACGCTGTAAAATACTTCTTTGCCATCCCGGCGCGCCTGAACAATCCGCATTTGGCGCAGCCCACGCATGTGGTGCGATATGGCAGATTCGGTCACGCCCACAACTTCAGCCAGCGCGGTGGTGTTGGCTTCCTTTTCGACAATTGCCGAAAGGATGCGCACCCGGCTGGTATCGCTGAAAGCGCGGAAGAGTTCTGCCACATGGGCAGCGGTGTGTTCGTCAAGGATAATAGGTTTCATTTTTATCGCAAACAATTGAGCAGTTACTCAACTGTTTGTTTTATTATAGCATGATTTTTCAACACATGCAAGCACTTTTCCAGCAGTTGCGGTTTAGTCAAAGATTACGCTGCGCGAACTCGGCAGTGAAGGCTTTTTGCAGTGGATTTAGTCTCGGCGGGATGGGAGTCGGCGGGGATAAATCCCTGCCTGCGAGGAGTCGGCTGAAGCCGACTCCTCGCAGGCAGCCCGAAGCTTATATATCATAGGCATGTGGTTGTAGACTCGCGATTTATTCAGCCACGGCGATATTAAATTGGGTAGCCAGACTGTTAGCGTTCGATGAAAATAGTGACGAAAGTCTAGATTAAATGGTGATGATACAAAATATAGTAAACTGCCAACGGTACGAATCAGGCACGCGCAACGGAGACGCCGCATCTGATTGGCCTAGCGGACCGCGTCGCCTGCATACCGGGTTTGGTGCGTTGGCTTTACGCTTATATGTTAGACAAAATTTCAGCTTTCTTAGTATCGAACTCGCCCTGAGTTATCAACCCAGCTTCAAACATTTGCTTGAATTTCTTGAGTCTCTCTAAAGGATCATCCTTTGTGGATGCCGGGGAAGTGGAAGATTTACCACTATCTTGCCGATGTACTGCTTTTCCAAATGCATCCTTGAGTCTGTTGGCAGCTTGTCCTGCCATGCCAATTGCCGCTACTGCCGTACCACCCATTGCTCCCGCCGTCCTCTCAAGCAAGTTCTTTTCAACTATGACCTCATACTCTTTTGCTCGCTTCTCCACTTGCTCTATATCCAACGAAAGGCCCAATCTTTCAGCGGCACTTGTCAGAAATTCGCGCTCCTCGTTGGCCAATATGCCGTCATAGATTGCCATCAGCGTTAGTAATTCAATCAAGGCTTTTTGTAATTCGGCATCTTCAATTTGCGATATTGCGTCAAGAATGCTGTGTTCTTCGCTCACGAGCCTGTTGAAATCGGCGGGCGTATGTTCTTCAAAAGACATACGCGAAAGCATGGCCCGATAGAGTTCCTTTTCTTTAGACGATACGTTGCCGTCAACCTGCGCCATAAACATTGCAGCAGCAGGTATGGCCAAATCGTAGATATTTTGCTTTGAAATGACTGCCCGCAATTCGTCAGTCACTTTACCCCTGTTCTTGAAATGGATTTTGGAAATGTTTCCAACGGACTTCGTGGCAATATAGTTGTAGCCACTACCCACAGCGGCAGAAGCAATGGGAACCGCATATTTGATGATTGTCCTTTGCAGAATTTTCAAGCCAAGCCGTTGAGCGAATTTTTGCAGGGCC
>CAIMZS010000146.1 GCA_903846015.1 uncultured Anaerolineae bacterium
GCGGCGCCGCGCCCCTACCACGCGGACCACAACCCACGACCACAACCACGACCACGACCGACCCGCGAACGATGCGGGATTATCCAAAATCGGGCCTGCAGATTTGTTCAATTTTTCGCTGACGAAGACAGATGGCGCAGACAGGCACCGGGTTTCATCTGCGTCATCATCGAAATCTGCGTAAATCTGCGGTTCAGACTAGCACTTCGAGGCGGTATTTTTCGAGCAAGCTGGTTTTGGGTAGGTCATGCCTGGAAAACCATTTTATTTTTTTTAAGCGACCCTGCTGCGCAGGGGAACCGAAGAACAAGATCAAGAGCAAAGTCAAACCCGCAGAAAATCAGAAAATCAGAACCCAGTATTCCAGGATTATTGCGAGCGGGCGCAACGAAAGCCGTCGTTACTGCTGATGCTGGCAGGAGTGAGCCAGTCGCGGTAGGCAGAGCGGACGTTGCTCTCACTGTTGCTCCACGAGCCGCCCCGCAGCACTCGATAGGTTCCCGAAGTTGGGCCGGTCGGGTTGCTGGCAGGTGAATTCCTATAATAGGTTTCACCATACCAGTCCGCCACCCACTCCCAGACATTGCCGGCCATATCCAGTGCGCCATACGGACTGGCGCCTTCCGGGTAACTGCCCACCGGCGTGGTTGTACCAATATTCATGCCGTAATTGGCCAACGTCTTATCGATCGCGGCGCCCCACGGGTAGATTCTGCCGTCGGTTCCACGCGCCGCTTTTTCCCACTCGGCCTCACTGGGCAGACGCACGCCCGCCCATTTGCAAAATTCATGGGCGTCATTCCACGATACCTGCACCACCGGATGTTCACTCAGCCTCAGGATGTTCGACTGTGGCCCCAACGGGTGACGCCAGTCTGCGCCGGTCACCTGATCCCACTCTTTACGCGTAAAATTGTAAACCCAGGCTTTCCCATTCTTCTCGGCTTCAGTCTTATAACCTGCCGCCTGGGCAAAGGCTTCAAACTGCCGATTCGTAACCGGGTATTTGCCGATCTGGTATTCTCCCAATCTTTCCCGGCGCTGCGGTTTTTCTTCAGGTTTAGCCTTGTTGTCCTTGGCCGGATCGCTGCCCATCAGGAATTCCCCGGCGGGCACGCGCACAAATTCCATGCTTACGCCCTGAGCAAGCTTGATGGTCAATTCTTTGCGCGCCTGTTCTTCACGCCGGGTCCTTTCGGCAGCCTCGGCTTTGATTTTTATCTCATCATCCAGGCGTGCCTTGGCCTCTGCTTCTTTACGCGCCTGTTCTTCACGCCGAACTCTTTCGGCAGCCTCGGCTTTGGCTTTTATCTCCGCATTCAACCGCGCTTTTGTTTCCGCTTCCCTGCGTGCTTCATCTTCACGCCGGGCTTTCTCGGCAGCCTCGGCCCTGGCTTTTATCTCCGCGTCCAGGCGCATTTTTGTCTCGGCTTCTCTACGCATTTCTTCTTCACGCCGAACTCTTTCGGCAGCTTCGGCCCTGGCCTTTGTTTCCGCCTCGCTGTGTTCGTGCTGGATCTGATGCAGTACACCGCGCAGCAGTTCGGAGGTCTCTTGCCCATCCCATGGGCGTTCTTCCGATCCTTTTGCGAGCATGCGCGCCAGCAAATCATCCAACACGCCTGGCACGTCGCTGCGCAAAGATTTCGCCCGGGTGCCGGGTCTCAGCCCACGATAAACCCGCCCGGTCAGCAGTTCAAATAGCGTCGCGCCCAGTGAATAAACATCCGAGGCAGATGTCAGGTAGTTACGGCCGTTTTCCTGCTCAGGGCTCATGTAACCGGGCGTACCGGGGTGCCTCTGCGGATCGCTGAGCTGCGAGCGCAGGCTCGGCCCGCCGGGAATCTGCGCCAGGCCCAAATCTGCCAGCCTGGCATGCCCGTGTTCATCGAACAGGATGTTGGCGGGTTTCAGATCGCGGTGGATCACATCGATGGCATGCAGAGCCGCCAGTCCGGCTGCCATATCCGCGCCGATCTGCACAGCCTGATCGACGGGGAAGGGCATCTTGGATTTCATCGAATTTTTGATGCGCTCCACCAGGCTGCCGCCCGCCGCGTATTCCATCTCCAGGATCAGCAGGTCTTCTCGGATTTCCAGGTCATACACCTGCAGCAGGTGTTGGTTGGGCATGGGTATGTTGAGCTGAGCGCCCAACCGTCCTTCCAGTTGGAAGCGCAGTTGAACCATTTCGTAATCGGCGCTGCCGACCCCCGGCGCGTCATGCCGCAGCACCTTGACGGCTCGCAAAACATCCAGCGTCTTGTGCCGCACGCGGTACACATCCCCAAAAGCGCCATGCCCGAGCATGGCTTCAATGCGGTATTTTTCGAGCAGGATTTCACCGGGTGCGTAGGGCATGCTTCAATTTCCCACAATTCCAGGATGGTTAAGACGGTATGATTATAATCGTTAATGGCAAAAGCGGACCCCCTCCCTGCCCTCCCCCATTTGGAGAGCGCAAATGGGGGAGGGGAAGGTCTGCCAGGCCTCCCGCGACCATCCATCAAAACGGAC
>CAIMZS010000147.1 GCA_903846015.1 uncultured Anaerolineae bacterium
GCTTTTCGCTTATCTCTCCTGCCGAGTACCAGGCTATTGACAATCAATGGTTTGGTGCAAGTGTGTTTCAAGAATTCGAGCGCTATTTACCTTATATGTTTTTTATCGTTTCCATTTCACTGGTTATTATCCTTATTCTGTTTATGATTAATCGCGTACTCCGGAGGCGTATTAATAAGCGAACAGATGAACTTCAAGATGCCATTTTAAAACAACAAAGATCTGACACACGTTTTCGCGAAGCCATTGAGTATTTTCCGGTCCCAATTGGAATCTCCGACGCGAACGGAACGATTATCAGCTTAAATAAAAAATTCGTTGAACAATTCGGTTATTCGCTTGCCGATTTTCCCAGTATAGAACAATGGA
The DNA here is from genome assembly GCA_903846015.1 of uncultured Anaerolineae bacterium. Taxonomy (GTDB): domain Bacteria; phylum Chloroflexota; class Anaerolineae; order Anaerolineales; family Villigracilaceae; genus UBA5195. The sequence continues at coordinate 370 of CAIMZS010000147.1, forward strand.
TGTTGGGCGCGTATGATGATCCTCAATATCGTCAGAAGATTCTCGCGCAGTGGAGCGATGATCTCGCGGATGCCGCCCGCGATGGAAAAACCACTGTATTGCGTGAATATAAGTTAACCTGTAAGGATGGTACTCAACGAGATGTGGAAATTGTCATGCATCCAATCGGTGACCTGTGGGTGGCATCCTTCAATGATATTTCCGGGCGAAAGCGCGTGGATGCTGCTTTGCGCGAGAGCGAACTCAAATATCGCGGAGTTTTTGAATTTGCCAGTGATGCTTTGTTTCTGCTTTCTGATAACATTGTTGTAGATTGCAATCCCAGATCCCTACAAATGTTTGGTTGTCAGCGTGATCAATTTGTCGGGCAGTCATTCTATCGTTTTTCGCCTCCATTCCAGCCTGATGACCGCCTATCCTGGGAAAAAGGCGACGAAAAGATGAATATTGCCATCGCCGGAACTCCTCTATCTTTCGAATGGACCCAGACTCGCCTGGATGGGAGCTTGTTTGATGCAGATGTGAGTTTCAAACGGCTTATTCTTGATGGCAATGTGTTTGTCCAGGTTACCGTTCGGGATATTACAGAACGAAAACGCGCTGATAAATTTCAAAATGCGATTTACCGGATCTCACAGGCTGCCATTGACAGTGACAGTACTGATGAATTATACAGCTCGATTCATACCATTCTTGGCGAACTGATGCCTGTTGAAAACTTTTATATCGCACTTTATGATCCTATGACTGATTTTATCAATTTCCCTTACTACGTTGATGAATTTGATAAACAGCCGGCTCCTGCCAAAATGGGCCGCGGTCTTACAGAATATGTCCTTCGCACCGGTCTCCCTGCCCTTATTACACACGAAAGCTTTTCCGATCTTTTTCAAAAGGGGGAGGTGGAACTCGTGGGTACAAAGCCAGAAAATTGGCTGGGCTCGCCTCTCAAAATGGGAGAGCGTATCATTGGTGTCATGGTGGTTCAGAGTTACTCTGGTGGCTACCACTTTCAGCAGGAAAGCCTGGATTTGTTGGAGTTTGTTTCTGCCCAGGTAGCCATAACTATTGAGCGCAAAAGTGCGGAGGAGCAACTTCGCAGCCTTTCTATTACTGATGATCTTACCGGAATCTATAATCGCCGCGGATTCACCCTTTTAGCTGAACAACAGGTCAAACAGGCTCATCGTATGAAACGAGGCTTGTATCTTGTTTTTACCGATATGGATGGATTGAAAAATATCAACGATACCTTCGGACATTTCGAAGGCGACAAAGCATTGATTGAAATTGCCGTGGTACTCTCAGAAACCTTTCGTGAAGCGGATATCATCTCTCGTTATGGTGGCGACGAATTTGTAGTTCTTGCGCTGGACTCGTCCGGGAATGATGCTGTTACCCTGACTTCGCGTCTGAAGCAAATTCTGGATATGCACAATGCCCATTCAGATCGTCTTTACCAGCTTTCCCTTAGCATCGGTGTTACTCATTATGATCCTGAGTCTCCTTGTTCAATCAAAGATATGATTACCCAGGCTGATCAGTTGATGTACCAGGCCAAGCAAACTCGCTATGGGCCAAACCACCCATCTTGATAATGATATTAAAAAATTGGCAGTGGCTGGAACAGCTTGGAGGCTCAATCTGTATATCCAGACTCATTTTCCGCACACCTTTCTGATCGGTTGTTCGCCAAAAAACTGCTGCCATTCAGCCTGGGTAAAATCCCTACCCGCGAGTGCACAGGCCTTACTTACCCAGGAGGCTTTGTCCATATCCCAAATAATGATTTCATTACTGGAAGTTGCCAGTGTTTTTCCATCCGGACTGAATGTTACCCGGAAAACAGGATAATTATCCTTCCCTGGGGAAATGTGATTATAGAGAGGGCCCACCAACTTTGATTGGTCGATAACATTCCATAAGACAATTACGCCATATTTGTGGCCGGAAGCCAGGATTTTTCCATCCGGGCTGAATGCCAGCGCAACCGCAATACTATTTGGATCTTGTTTAAGACTTGATGAGAGCAGCAATGGCTGCCCAATCACCTTGTAGGTATTGGTATCGAGCATGGTGATGGTTTTATTGTTATTGCCCAATGCCAGTATTTTCCCATCCGGACTGTAAGCCAGCGACCAGATTGCGGCTGAACCGATTTTTTGTTGGTTGGGTTGGCTTACTCCATCCATGCTAGTTGTATCCATCAGGATCAAGCCGCCATCACTGGCGACTGCCAGGGTTTTGCCATCCGGGCTAAATACCATTTGTGTCGCCCCATTCTGCAAATTAATCGGCCCTATTTTTTGGTTGTCTTTTATTTTCCATAAGATGATTGCTGGGGTGGTGGCTGGGTTGGCGCTGAATTTGTTTGATGTATTGATCGATAACGCCAGTATTTTTCCATCAGGGCTGTATGCCAGTCCTACAGATTTTTGATTCGAGATGGTGATCCCCGTGAGGCTGATTTTTTCGCCCACTTGTTGGCGGGTTTTTAGATCCAACAGGGTGATATCTTCTTTTTCGCATACGGTGATATCGGAATTCACTGGGTCACATCCTGCCACAGCAAGGGTCAGGCCATCCGGGCTGACAGCGATCGCATCCAACATTGGACCGTTCAAGCTGACGGAATTTGCATCCTGATTGATGCTGAATGGGGTATTTGTTGTCCCTGAAATCTTCCACAGCTTTACCACTCCTGATGTCGGGCAAAAAGAAGTATTATCTTCTTTACAGTTAGAAAAAAAATCTGAAACCAGGCTGCTGTAATCAGTACCAAATGCAATTTCAGGAGAAATTCCCGGGTTGATGGTTTTTGTCAGATACAGGCGGTCGGAATTGGCAACTGAATTCAGCATTCGAATACGGGTACCGGAATTATCCTGCATTTCAAAGGCTGCCACCGCGAGCAAATTTGCTAGGGCAACATTCCCCTGGTTCTGTTCCAGGATTGATTGCGCGACAAGGGCATTTGCCTCGGCTATCTTCTGTTGTTCCAATGCGCGCAGTTCCTGTTCATTTGCTTTATCTCTTTGCTGTTTGGCCATGGCCTCTGCGGTGGCAGCATTGTTTGCGCTCGCCACTGCAGTGTTTTTGGCAATCTGCGCCATGACTTGCTGGGCCTGGGCATCTTTGCTGGCTTGCTGGGCAAGTATTTGCTGGTTCACTGCTTCTGTGCTCGCGTAATAGGCCTTGAGTTTTTCAGCGATCGCGTGTGTGCTAGCGGCCTGGGCGGTTTGCTTTTGATTGATATAACCCTGGTTTGCATTAGTTGCCGTGATACTGTAATACAATGCAACGAAGAAAAGCATGATTGAGCATATCAATCCTGCCACGATCCAACGTTTTTGGTTTTGATCGCGTAAGGTGCGCTTCTTTAACACCTGGCAGGCATCAAGATAAGCGCTTTCATCTGTTGTTAGCTCAATCTGTTTTGAATCTTGTTCTGCTGTCTGCAGTTCCGCCCCACGCAGCAGCAGCCCCTCGCCGCGTCCTTGCTCTGCCCACAGGGTTGCCCTGCGCTGAAAAAGACACAAGTTTGCATCGAACCATTTTCGGTTGCTCTCTCGCACGGGTTCAATCATCCGGTCATGCGAAAGCTCAATCCATATCTGTCCTCGCTGTTCAGCCCGGATGATGTGTGTATTAACCAGTTTGTCTACATCGGCATTTGGCAGACCATCGCAGGTTTCCGTTCCTTTGCGCACCTGGCCCCGAATTCCTTCAGGGGAGATCAGCTTTTTTCCAAACCATTCGCGGATACTTCGCTCTGGTGTGCTGCTCGATTGGCTCACCCTGCCAATGCTCGTGGCATAGTAGTCGGCCAAAGAATCATTAACATTCCCAACACCATCCAGGTTTTTCTCGTCAATCTCATCTCCGTTTGGGGCTCTTTTCTCCCACATACGATAGCATACTACTTGCAGGTGGACAGGTTCAATATAAAGACCCAATTGTTTTTCGATTGATCCATCTGGCATCTGCACCTGAATCGTGCGTAGATCGTCCAACAATTTTTGTGCTGCCGATGTGGTAATAGTCACCCCAGCAGTCTTGGCGGGTTTTTGCATTGCCTGCATGGCGGCTTCGTTTCCCAGCAGGTCGAGTCTAAAGCGCGTCACCAGCCGGTTGGGGATGGGCCTTACATAAGGAGTAATTGCGCCCAGATAATCTTCTCGCATGGAGAAGAGCGCCCAACGCTGTTTGTTACGTAGTGCCTGGCCCAGTTCATTAAAAAAAGCAAGTTTACCGTCCCGGTCTTCGGGTGCTACTGTCAGAATTTCTTCGAACTGGTCAAAAATGATCAGTGTATCTTTTTGTTGCGCGCGTTGATTCAGATAATCGTTCAGGCTAAATTTTGCCAGCTCCACCAACGGCAGGCGTTCGTTGGCCGGAAAACCCTCTTCCAACGAGGCGAAAGTAGAAAGCAGGTAGCGATTTGCCCAGGCATAATCAGGGGGTGGTTCAATGTTCACGCGCACAATCGGCAGTATGTTAAAGTTTTCTTCCTTTAACTGTGGCAAAAGACCGGCTTTGACGAGTGAGGTCTTGCCTGCTCCTGATGGCGAATGTAGCAAGACAATCCGTTCGGCGATCAGCAGGGCGGTAAGAGTGCGTAATTCCCGGTCGCGTCCATATAACGCTTCTCCAGTATTGAATGATCGTGGTCCCACATATGGGTTGGGTAAATTACTCATCCCTGGCCTCCGTTACGCCAACTTTGCATTAATTCAGCCAAAAACTCTTGCGGGCTTCCCCAAAAGATATCAATATCCAGGCCTTTTCCGAAATATTCTTCCAGGTAGACCCTGGCGCCTTGGGGCTCCAGGATTCTTCCATCTTCCGGCTCCAATTGGGCCGCGATCTGCGCATACTGGTTGCGCCGGGTGCTGCCAGGCTGCGCCAGGATACTGCGGTAAACCACCCGAAAATCCCATGATTCAGTCTGAAAGCCCAGGAATAAAAGGCTCGAATCACTCAGGGCCAGCCGCACTTGCTCTGGAATGATATCTTTGTTGCTGGTCACCCCTATCAAAAAATCAAAGTAGTTATCTTCGGTTAACACAATTGAATCGGGTTCATCCCAACTCCCAAAAAGATGGAAAACCAATGGCTTTTCGGGTGTTGGCTCATCCTTGTAATCAGGAAGATTTTGTTCAATATACTCATTCCACGGGCATAAAAAGACATGTGGTTCTCTACCGACGGCCTTCAGGGCTGATTCGAGCAGATTGTCCATATTCGTGGTCAGATAGATCGGCAGCGGCAGTTCTGCCAAGGCTTTGTATGGGTCGAGCGCATCTTGATCACGCCGTTTTGCCCCCAGCGCATCTAATAAAGTGTTCAGACGTGTATTCCCCTTCAAAAGATTTTCGGGCAAGTCGGTTGCAAAGCGTGTGCGCACATGGTTAACCAGTATTTCATCCAATTCATCAAATGGGAATCGAGCATCCTGGTGGATCGTAAGATACTGGGCCACCTGAGGCAGAGATTCGCGCTCATTGGGTGACATGGGGTAGCGGAATTGTTCTGCCCAGCGGCCCGCTATTTCGTGCATCGATCCCAGGATCGGTTCCACCAGCCCCGGTCCGATCAGCGGCGTGCAGCGTGCGCGTTTGATATTGCGTATGACCGCCGGCAGCTTGGCGGCTCCTTTTCGCGCGTCTCCAAATCCGGGTGTGTACCATAATCGCCCACTTTTTAAGCGCATGAATAAGACGGGAACCCAGAAATCATGCTGATCCCTGATGCTTCCGCGCGCCGTGCTTACCGCCCGATCGATTTGCCCGTCTTTGTTTAAGGATGTAAAGAAGGCCGGTAAAAACTTTTCTGCGCTTGCCATGCTGAAATTATCCTGCATTGCCAACACTGCTGGGATGCCGATTTCCGCAAGCCGTGGGCCGATGGCCGTCAGCGCATCCCCGCTGCCCTTACCGGCACTCTGGCATGATACTAGCAGTACCATTCTTGGGCGTTCTTGAAGTTCCTTTAGACGGGTAACAAGCTCAGAGCCGGGAACCTTTTCCATCTTGCCTTGTGAATTTTCCAGGCAAAGCACTGGTTGATTGTTGGCGATATACCCGTGGCAGACCAAGTAAAGCACGTCCACCGGGCGCGCCTGAAGGTTGAACATCATCTCGTCCAATGTGCCTTTACACGTGTTGACTGTGATCTCCTTCATACCGCTGCGCGCCTGCGCTAACTCTGCATCCGTATTGATCGCTGCCAGTTTATAATTTGCCAGGTCCGAAGGGTTTGCCACTACCGCGAGCGCGGTTAAGGCCCCTTTTGATTTTAACCTCACTGGCCGCCAGTCCATACTTGCCAGGTAGCGTGAAAAAACAATGTTTTGGTTGGTGGCGATGGGGCTGTTGTCACCCGGATTACGCAGCATTTCCCATCGAATTCCGTGCAATTCTGGTGCGCTGGGCCCAATCAACAGGCGCATGCGCAGGGCAGCATCCTGGGCTTGGGAACCACTCAGTGCCTGGTTAAAAGCGTTTTTTAGTTTTTCGCTGGAAAAAAGCGCCTGGGTAAGCGCCTGACCATAGTCATCAGGCAGCAAACCGTTAAAGGCCGCCTGATCCAAGTTTACCCGAATCTGATCTCCCTGTCCCAGGCGGGTATCTGCATCACTGCCTGGAAGACTGAAGCGTAGTTCCACGACATAATCACCCGCTTCATAACGGTGAATTCCAAGTTCAAGATCAGCATATTCAGTCATACTATTTATCCTATAACAAATTCGGAGAAAGTAGATAAAGTATTATCATATCGTATCATGTTCTGCAATAATTGCAATAAGCTAAAATACCATGCAGAAGGCTCTGTGCTGGATTTGGTGGTTTTTTAATTTTTATGGTCTTTAATCCCCTTATCTTGTGGGATTCGCGCTTGGAAAGCGCCGTAGGCAATAATAGTTTCCCCTATTTTGATTGCAGCTTCTTCATCGGTTTGCGAAAGCCATTGGAGTGGCTGGGTTATATTTTATCCTGACCGGAATAACCAATTCCAATCAGCGGTTACTTCGATCCTGACACCGTTCAGTGTTTCAGGATTTTTGTGTGCTGGTTGATATGGATAAACCAGCGTTTGCGTATTTGATATTCAATGACAGGTTTTGCGTTGACTTAATCGCGGCGAATGTGATTGTATTTTCTAAAGATCGCTTGCCGCCTCTAAAGTCTCATTTGTTCTTTTTCTTTTTGGGAACTGGAAGTTCTTTTGCCGTGATCCTTACCACTTCGCTTAGCCA
>CAIMZS010000148.1 GCA_903846015.1 uncultured Anaerolineae bacterium
CACCAGGATAACGTGGCGCTGTGGATCTTGGGCCAGCCCTAGAATAAGCTGGTGACGCTGTTGTCGCCCGCCTTTCTCGTTCTGACTGGCGCAGGTGTGGGCTTCATCGACAATAATCAAGTCCGGGCAGGTGCGCAAAAATTCATCCCGGCGCCGGTCGGTTTTGATGAAATCCAGCGAGACCACCACAAAAGGATGCCGCTCGAACAACGATTGCCCCAACCCCAGGTTACGCTCCAGGCGAGCAGCCGTACCCGGTAGGACCAGCTCGGCTTCGATATTGAACTTTTCGCGCAATTCGGCCTGCCACTGCTCAGCAAGTTGGGGCGGACATAGAATAGCAAAACGTTCAATCTCGCCGCGGTCCAGCAATTCACGCGCAATCAACCCGGCTTCGATGGTTTTACCGATACCGACATCATCTGAGATCAGCAGGCGCACCGGATCGAGCTTGAGTGCGATCATCAGTGGAACGAGCTGGTAAGGGCGAGGTTCAAAGGCCAGGCGCGCAAACGAACGAAAAGGGCCGGCACTCGAGCGGAATCCCAAACGCACCGCGTCGCGCAGTAAACGCGCTGAGCGGTAATCTCCAACTTTGGTGAAGTCAGGCGAATCAAATTGCGCGGATGTCACGGTTTCGAGCGGCAGGTAAATGCCGGCTACTTCATCGTCTGTGCCGCCCAATGGGCGCACGATCAGGGTTTCTTCATCAGATTCGGGCAGCACTACCCATTCGCGCCCACGCGCTTTTACCAGGGAACCAACTGAGTAGGTCATGATATTACAACTTTCCTATGAACGTTTTCTTGTTCGAGGATAATATTTAACTTTGGAATACATTGGTCAATTCTTTGAATGTTCTCGGTAAACGTATCCAACCAATATTTATCAGGAAATATCCTTTCTTTTTCTTTTTTTAAGCATCTTTCACAATGGCTTCGCAAATCAATTAAGTGATTAATCGTTACCGATGTACTAAATTCATAAAGACCAATGCTTTCTCGTAATGATCGATCTAACTCTAAATGATATTTTTCCAATCCACGCTTTGCAGTATTGAGAATTATTGCTTCTATCATTGATTCATCAAATAAATTTTTCTTCTCCTTTCTTAACCGATCAAGAGCTAATTCCGATGCTGTCTTATCCGTTGAGGCTCGAATCTTCTTTATACCTTCTGATAAAAGCTTTACTGACACAGCACCATCATTGAAAGACACCAGGTATTCTGTACCACAGTGCTGGCAAATGATTTGGTCAGCATCACTTGATACCATCAACTTTCCACCACACTGCCTGCATGTCATGCTGACTAATTCCATTTTTCCTCCAATTCACAGTGACAAAATCAATGTTGGTATTAAATGACATATCTCAAAAAAAAACAGTAATGGACATTTACTGTTCAACTTTGAGGCTTTGAGCGAGAACTCTTTTATGGTTGCTTGGAACCAAACACATGCGGATATTTCTTGATCACCTGTTCCCAGTCGTCCAGTAAGCCAAAACGGATCACGCTGTAACCAATATCATCCAGGCAACCGGACTGGGCAGCGTCGCGCGCGGCGCGCTCAGGATACAAATGATGCGGGCCATCCACATAGATTGCCAAACAATCCTTTTCATACAGGAAGTCCGGACGGGTGCTGCAGCTCTCGATCAGCTTTTGAGCATGGGATGGCAGGTTAAGGTTGTTTCGTTCGATAAAGTCCAGCCAATCCCTTTCCAAACTGGACTGGCATAGTGCAAGCAAACGCTCAAGGTGCTCGGCACGTGAGAGTGCCGATGGCGAAATACCAGCCTGGGTTCCGCTTAATTCGATCAACACATCCTTGATGATCTGTCGATCCAACAGGCGATGCTCCATCTGGTTGAAGTAGCTCATCAGGCAGTTGTAACAGGCGGCTTCACAATCTTCTACAGCGTTTTCAGCCCGGTGTAAATCCTCGCCACTGATCGGGTCAAAGTGGCACAGTTCAAGGGCAGTCTGGGCCACACTCGCGAAGGCCTGCGGGTCATCCATCAACCTGCGCAGCACACCGGCTCCGCCTTCCGCCGACTCATAAAACAGAATAAGCTTGCGTTGATCGCTGGATGGCAATGGTTCAGCCGAAAGCTCATTGTCTTCCAACTGGTACGCAACCTGGATGGCAGATTTGAGCGCCGCCTGCAGGCTGGCCATCTGTTCAACTGGAAGCTGGCTGAGCGGTTCAAAGATCAGACAGTTCTTGGTATCCTCAACAAAGGGAATCACCTTCATGATGCGAGTCGTCATCGGGTCATCGGTGTCGTCAGTCTTATCGTTTTCCTTGGCCCAATACCCGCGCTCAATGTCGAGGACAAACCCAAACTGATTCGGATCCTTGCGGCGCTTCCAACCCATGTTAATACGCCAGAGCGATGCGGCCCCGGCATAGGTCAGCGTGGCAATCTGTTGATCGCCCTTCATTAATTTCGCGGATTGGGCAGCCGGCTCGCCGGCCTGGGTATCCTGGAATCGGAAAGCTGTGCGCAGTTCAAAACCCTGGCGCATGCGCTCCTCTTCATCAGAACTGATCCGGTCGCGGCGTTTGGTGGATACGTTCTGCAAACGAAAAAGGGCAGTCAGAGGAATATCAAGCAGAGCATCACAACGCTGGCAGCGGTCGGGTCCGTCCCCACTGGTGATCACATGGAAATAACCACAAATGGGGCACTGCTTGGCGCGGTTCGTGACCAACCCGTCACCGCTCTCTGAAACTGGCAGGTTGACCTTGTTGATGATGTAACGGGAACCCTCATGATAAATAATGGAGCGCGGGCCAAACTCAGAGATCGCCAGGAAGCGTGAGCGTGACAGAAATTCGTCTTTGTCTTTGATACGCCTGCCGGGAATAAAGGCCGAAAGCGGCAGGCGTGGGAAGCTGTAGCCTGGTAGGAACCCTTCGCTGGCAAAATAACGGTAGGAATAGAAGTCGGACTGGATC
>CAIMZS010000149.1 GCA_903846015.1 uncultured Anaerolineae bacterium
ATGGTACCCGGTTCTGCACGGGCATGGTACCCGGTTCTGCACGGGCATGGTACCCGGTTCTGCACGGGCATGGTACCCGGTTCTGCACGGGCATTGAAAACATTTGAATAGCGCCGGACGGGATGAAATCCAGCATGATTATATAGTTAATCTGCAGTTAGTATGTTGATTGGTTCACGCTTGACATTTGTATCAGACCTGGGTAATATGTTTATTGATTGTATCAATAAACATATTCTTCGAGTGAACGAATATCTGATAACGATGTCGACAACCATGATACACAGCAAAAACCTTCTATGAAATAAAAAAATTCATGCATTGGTAACCGTATGCATAGCATAAAAAGAATTGTCTGAAGTGCAGATTAGCGCAAGTTCAGAACCATCCAGCGCAGGAACCGGTCCCATATTGCTCCGGCAGCAAAGTGATTGCCACCTCACAGCAGGTAGATCAGCTATCAAAGGAGCATGAATGAAACGCATGACGCCAGAGTCACAATCCGGAAGCAACCTGAAAGACATCAAGCTGCTGAACCGAGCAGTTGTTTTTCGTGCTATTCGAGAAGCAGGCGCCATTTCACGCGCAGACCTTGCAAAACAAACCGGTCTAAATCCGGCAACTCTGACTCATATTACTCGCGAATTACTTGACCGCAACCTGATAGAGGACGCCGGTGCTGGCGAAGCGCGCGTTGGGCGGCGCAGCTCGCTGTTGCGTATCCATTCCATGATCGGGAATATCCTGGCAGTACGTTTGGCGCGCCATAATATCCAGGGGCTGCTCACAGATCTGGATTTGCATGAGATGGTCATTCACACAGCCAGTTCTTCCTTTTTATCCAACCCAATTGATGCCAGCCTGCCTGCTCTGCTGGATGGTATTGAGACTTTGATCGAAAAGTCTGGCGTGGATCGCCGGACGATCCTGGGCATTGGAATTTCAGCTCCTGGTCCTTTGGATACCGGACGCGGAATTTTGATTGCGCCGCCCAATTTTCCAGGATGGGACAGCTTCCCCATTCGAAAAATTATTGAAGAAAAAACTGGTTTCACAACGTTCCTGGACAACGATGCCAACAGCGCGGCCCTGGCCGAAAAGTGGTTTGGGGCTGGGCGCAACCTGGATAACTTTGTCTTCATACTGGTAGAAGATGGGGTCGGTGGCGGAGTGGTGATTAATGGCGATATTTACAGGGGTCAACATGATATTGCAGGTGAAATTGGTCACACTACCATCGATCGCAACGGTGCCATCTGCGCGTGTGGGAATACCGGCTGCCTGGAGCTTTATGCTTCTCCACACGCGGTTGAAAACAGGGTTCGCCAATCATTGCTAGCTGGCCGGAAAAGCCTGGTAAGCGACTTAAGTGATAATGACATCAACCACATCAGCTTTGAAATGATAGCAAAGGCTGCGCTGCAGGGCGATGCAGTCGCCAATGAAGCGCTTCTGGAGATGGCACAGGCTTTAGGCGTTGCCGCGGTCAATGTCATCAACTCGTTTGATCCACAAGCGGTCATTCTGGGTGGAAAAGTTAGCCTGGTGGGTGATCTGATCCTCCCCGTCATCCAGGAATATGTTAACCTGCGGGCTATTTCTCGCAGCGAACAAAAATTGCAAGTGTTGGTGAGTGTACTGGGCGAGAATGCGCCGGTAATTGGGGCATTCTCGCTTGTATTACGCGAATTATTTCAAAATCCTGAATTCCACCCGGCAGTTGACGCCAAGGAAGAAAAATTATGAACAGCCGCGAACGAACAAAGAAGGCCATAAAATTCGGCACCCCCGACAAACTACCGATTTCCCACGCAGTGCTGCCGGCTTCACAACTTAAGTATGGCCCAGCCCTGGCAGAAATTCTAATAGAATTTCGTGACGACTTCGGCTGGGATACCATGGCTGACCTGCCAAAAGATGACTATCCCGCGGCATATAAGCAGGGGCAGCATGTGGACGACTTTGGCGTTACCTGGCATTGTGAATGGGACGGCATTGTCGGCATTCCCGATGGCCCAATTAAAAACCTGAACCAATATGATGACTATATCTGGCCAGAGGTTTTCAGCGCCGGGCAGCCCGATGGGCGTCTTTACAGCGGGCACATGTGCGGCTTCGATGAACGCTGGTATGCGCGCGGAGCCTGGATTAACACCTTCGAACCGATGCACTTCCTGCATGGCTTTGAGAATATTTTCATGGCAGTCGCTGAGGAATCCCCGGCCTTTTATCGCCTGCTGGATGACATGGTTAATTTTAACCTGGCCTGGATTGATAAATGGGTCAAGCTAGAATATGACGGGTTACACTTCGCCGATGACTGGGGATCTCAAAACAGCATGCTGATCCGACCTGCCACCTGGCGGCGAATTTTTAAACCTCGTTACGCCGAGATGTTTAAGCGCGTGAAAGACGCCGGAATGGATGTCTGGTTTCACAGTGATGGACACATTAACGATATAGCGGGCGATTTGATCGAAATCGGCGTGGATGTGATCAATTGCCAGGTTGCAGCCATGGGATTTGACTGGGTTGCCAACAACATGCGCGGCAAGGTAGCTTTCCGCACCGATATAGATCGGCAGCATGTGCTCGGAACTGGGTCCCCCAGCCAGGTAAAAGAAGAGGTTTTCCGTACTTTTGAGGCCTGCGGCACACTTCAAGGAGGGATCGTGGCTTGTGGTGAAGTTGGCCCGGATCTACCTCTCGAAAATATCATCGCCATGTATGAAGCATTCCGCGATTACCGCCCCTAAGGAGGCGTATGTCACTCGGACGCCCACGAAACCACGGTTGTCGTATTTCAGATGAATGGACATTCAAGGGTTTACGCGCGTTAATCCTTGAAAATGAACTGCTGCGTGTTGTCGTTTTGGTCGATAAAGGCAGTGATATTATCGAGTTCCGTTATAAATCCCTGGATTTGGACTTCCTGCTGCTGACTCCTGGCGGGGTGCGCAACCCGGCCCAAAACCAACCTTCCATATATACACAAAGTCCATTCTCCGACTATTACAGCGGTGGCTGGAATGATATTTTGCCAAATGGCGGCCCGCCCGCAATCTACCAGGGAGTCGAATTTGGGCAACATGGAGAGATCAGCCTGCTGGCCTGGGAATACAGCCTGCTTGAAGATAACCCGGAGCGAGTGTCTGTGCGGCTGTGGGTGAGAGCGTTACACACACCTTTTTTTGTGGAAAAAATTCTCACGCTCGAGTCGGGCAAACCTGTTTTGCGAATTGAAGAAACCGTGACCAATGAGGGTGACCAGCCTTTGCACCTGATGTGGGGCCAACACATTGCCTTTAGTCGTGAATTCCTGAAGGAAGGCGCCGTCATTGATATTCCTGCCAGGGAGTTATGCCAATGAAAAATTTTGTTGACCTTCTACTTAAAAACACACTTACCACCATCAAACGCATTTTGGGGATTAAAAAATCGCTGCCACCTGTCCGCTGCCAGTTTTGCGGAGAGATGGGTCACGATATGAACGACTGTCCAAATTCAGCAAAATATAAACTATTTAACGTAGACAGTGATTAGTGGCTATTTTGACCATCCGGCATTGTCATAGGCGCGCATTGGCTGAATCGCAGATTATCGCTGCTGATGATGTCGCGGATTAGAGAAATTCAAGAACAGCCGGAATACACCAGTACAGCCGAGAGGTTGCGCCGCTGCCGAAAACCATTGGGCCTGTTTTCTCAGGCTTTATTCAATGTCCAACCACCGGCAATATCCTGAACCACCCACCCCAGTGCGCTGATCTGCCGGCGAAGATCGTCCGAAGCAGTCCAATCTTTGCGTGCCCGGGCAATCTGACGCGCCTCAGCCAATGCCGTCACCTGAGGTGGGACGCTCTCATCCTGCTGACTGATTGAGTCGAATGCATCATGCACCAATTCCCATGCAAGGGCTGAAATGCCGTCAGAGGCTTCATCCGGCGGCAAAAGTGCACCGATATCGGTCAGTGGAAAGGTAACCCCCGATGGGTGGATCAGCGGATCACATTCACGCACAACCGACACTGAACTAACGCCCACAACCTGGCATTTGCGACTGTCAAAATCCATAATGATGCCGGTATGCTCGTCCAATCCCAGAACAGTATGCCCTGGAGGCAGGAGGGCGCACCATTTGGCAAAGCGTTCCATGCCTACAAAACAGCGGCTGGTATCCACATCGGCCCCACCGTCAGTATTGTTCCAGTGCGGGACGATTGAAAGCTGGGTATCCAGATCAGCAAAAAAATTCAGACCTGGTACGTGATGCACATCCAGACCAACCTTATAAATTTCGTAGACTGGCAGACCGTAGGCGCCAACCGCAATCGTGGCAGCGCTGGAAAAGACCAGTGTTGCCCCCAACCTGTGGCGAGCGCGGATGATATCCCAGGCCAGACTGCCTTGAAGTTGTCGTATGGCATAAGTGGGACTGCCTGGTCCCATAAAAATAAGGTTTGCATGCAAAAGCGGGGCGCAAATCTCCGGATCATCAGGGCTGTAGGGTGTATTTTTTTTACGTGCCGGAATAACATCAACCCAGGGTTTGTAATTTGCCAACCTGATTTTGAGGAAATCTGCCACTTTACCGGCCACCTGGCCGGAATTGAGTTCAAATCCCGCCGGGGTTTCCATGATGGCGATGCGAAGCGGTTCGTGAATCTGGCGCGCCAATTGTTCAAATATACGCCCGCCTGCCAGAGAAGTCTCCCCTGAGCCAAGGAAGGCAATGTTGCCGATTGTCATTTTGCTCCATTCCCGTGTAGGGATCGGGACCATTGTCTGAACCTGATTGCGATAATGTCGCACGATCAGGTCAAGAACAAGGTCAATCATACTAATAAGAAATGCAAACGTTATTCGCCATGGTTCATTTTGTCCAAAATACTGAGAACAAGATTATTCTCAGGGATGTCAGACATTGAGCTGCTGTAATGCTGGTAGCGGATCTGGCCCTGCTTGTCAATTAACATCATGGCAGGGACGCGCCCAAGCTTGAATATGTTCCATTCCTGGTTGAAGGCATCAGCAACAGTGTGTTTAGGGTCCGCCAGCCCGATAAAGGGCAGGTGTTCGCTTTCCCAATAGCGCCGAAATGAGTTGGGCCCGTCTGGCCCGATGGTAAGGATGACCGCGTCACGCGCGGTAAAGGCCGCAAACTCGTCGCGCAAGCGAGCGAGATGGGCGCGGCAGTACGGTCACATAAAACCTCGCAAGAAGATCAAGACGACATTTTTTTCACCTCGAAATTCATACAGGCTGGTGATTTTCCCATCTACACCAGTTAATGTAAAATCCGGTGCGCTTTGCATTTTATCTGGCATAACTCCTCCATTTTCGAATCAGTGTTTTGAATGGTACCCATCACCAAAAAGATGGAAATGACCAGTTATCATAATCCACTCAAAAAATTGAGCACTGCTTGCATAAATTCGGTTGGTTTTTCTTCATGCGGCAGATGTCCCGCTTCCTTGATAACAGCCAATTTGGCGCCTGAGATGGAAAGATATAATCGCTGGCTTTGTTCCGTTGGAACAATACGATCATCGTCACCGGTCATTACCAACACGGGCAAGCTCAGTTCGTGCAGCCGCTCCACCTGGCCGAGCGGGTGACTGGCCTTGGTCAATTCCCATAGGGCTACGTCCCAACCATTGGCTTGCAGCGGTTTTCGATAACCTGCCAGTATTTCGGCGCTAACCCAGGATGGGTCGTGCCAGGCGGTACGGACGAAATCATCACCCCGTGCCTGAAGTTGGCGTGCCAATAGTGGACCAAGGTGGTTGAATTGTGGGGTATTAAAGAATGGGCGTATCCATGCCGGGGAACCGCCGCCAGAATACACAGCCGCGTCCACCAAGATCAGGCTGGTCACGCGCTCTGGATGATCAAGCGCAGCTTCCAAGGCGATGGTGCCACCGGCAGAATTACCTACCAGGATCGCTTTCTGCACACCGAGGGCATCCATCATCCCAATCAACAAACTGACCTGTGATTCGGGGCTGTAGGGGCTGTCCCCAACCCATGAGCCAGGCATTGGACGGGAAGTCAGACCAAAAGCCGGGCGATCAAAAGCAATTACCCGGCCGAGCTGGGCAAAACGTTGCATCACCTCGCGCCATGAGTACACACTGGCGCCAAAACCATGCAACAAAATAAAAACGGGTTTCCCAGAGCCGCTTTCCTTATAATGAACATCCAATCCATTAATGGTCATAAACTTACTGTCTGCATCGGCCAATTGTTTTTCGTCAACGGTGTTCACCAGCGCTGGGACGGGAACCAGAAAGGGTCCGATTAGAGCAATGCCAAGGACTGCCAGGATGATAATCAAAAGGGTTACAAGCATTTTTTTGGGTTTCCACTCCATCGCTTTACCTGCCTAAATTGCCGAGCAAGTCGGCAGTAGCATCAGCAATTTGCTGCCACTGCTCGGCAGCAGATATTTCCGCCGGATTGTCTCCGAGCTGAGGACCATAGGCGCCAAACTGGGCATGATCACCGCCTGGAATTTTCACAAAAGTGGTACTGGGCGGCATATCGACCCGGGATGCTTCAATCTTGTCAGGAGTTGCCAACCCATCAAGAGAACCAGAGATCGATACAACCTTGATCGATGAATTCCTTAGATTGCCATTCGCCGGATAAGATGCCCAGAAAGCAATTCCCTCGATCTGGGCATGGCTGCCAGCAAAAATGGATGCAGCCACACCTCCGAGAGAATGACCACCAACCGCCCAATGCTGGATGGATGGAAAATCCTTAAGCGCTGCCTCACCGGCATTGATATCAAAAAAAGCCAGGTTCAGGCGCACGGGTACAAGCACCACCAGGTAACCCTGTTCAGCAATTTTGCGCAGAACAGGGGCATAAGCCCGGTAATCAACACGACCACCAGGGTAAAAAATGAAACCGGTCGCTGTTAATGGATGGGCGGGTTGAAAGATAGTATAACCGTTTTGCTGCTTGACAGTCACTACATCGTCAGATTTAAGCGCATCCAGGGCAACCTGCTCAGGTCCAGACGCATTTTCCGCCCAGATGACGAAGCCTGTTGCTGCGATAACAATAACGGCAAGCAGGATGAGAGCGATCCATTTCAAGTATTTTTTCATTCGTCAGCCTTATTTTTTTTCGTTAGAGCCATGATCATCCAGAATATTTCACCAAATCCGGTCTCTTGCTCAAATGATGAACCTGATTTGAGCAGAGACCGGGATCATGTCACAAGGACATTAAAGTTTTTACCGTGATCCATACCTGGTCAAACATTTTCACTGTTAATTTACCGGTCTGGGTATTCTGCTGGCTGGGGTGGTAGGAACATACCAGCCACGGACCATTTTCGATTTTAAACTGGGCACAGTGGCCAAATTTCCAGTGTGGGTTTCGAAGCGAATATATTCGTAATATGCTATCAAAGGCTATCCGACCAAGCGCCACTACCACCCGCGGCTGGATTATCTCGAGTTCGCGCTGCAAGAAAGGCTGGCAGTTTGCCATTTCTTCGGATGTAGGTTTATTGGCAGGCGGAGCACAGCGACAGACCGGCGCAGTATACACATCGGTCAAACGCAGCCCATCATCACGCGCCACAGATCCAGCCTGGTTGGCAAATCCGGCCCGATGCAGGGCCGGGTAAAAGAAATCTCCAGAGGCATCGCCGGTGAACTGGCGTCCGGTGCGGTTGGAACCGTGCGCACCAGGCGCCAACCCAACCACAAAAACGCGCGCATGCGAATCACCAAACCCAGGCACAGGCTTGCCCCAATACAGCTGATCACGGTAAGCACGCCGCTTTTCGATGGCGACTTGTTCACGCCAGGCTGTCAGCCGTGGACAGCGCCGGCAGGCGATGATTTCATCTTGAAGCAGTTCAATTGACATGCTGTGATTCTACCTTATGGGGCTTCTATTTCAGACAAATTCGCGCTACACTTGATACGTGTGTGGTCCCGATCTTTGCACGAGAATGTTCAGGCGTGCGCTTGTTCAGGAAGGAGAAAACTATGAATCCATTTCGAAAAAATGTGGCTATTGCCATCGATGGTGGTGGCATCCGTGGGGTGATGGTGACCAGGGCATTGATGAAGTTGGAAGCGGTGCTTTCCAAACCATGCAGCCAGATTTTCCAACTTTCCGCCGGCACGTCCACAGGATCGATCATCTCAGCCGGCATCGCTGCCCGGCTAACAGCCGAAACAATGTATAAACTCTATGTCCGACTGGGTGAAACCATCTTTAAGAAAAGCTGGCGCACCATGTTTTTTCCGCTCAGTAAATACCGCTACCCACACGGACCGCTGGCAGACGCCCTGTTCAGCGCGATCGGCGACCCAAAAATGAGGGCTTTCTGGGATCAGGAAACTCCCTTTGACGTGGTCATCACCACCTTTGACTTGCTTACGAACAAAACCCGTTTCATCAAGCCGTGGAAGGAAGAATACCGTGATTGGTCTGTGATCACCTCGGTGCTGGCGTCCAGTTCGGTGCCCACCTACTTTCCGGTCGTCGATGGTCGTCTCGTCGATGGCGGCGTTGGATCGTATGCCAATCCATGTTACGTGGCAGCTTACGAAGCGCAGTTTTGCCTGCATTGGAAACCTGAGGAAACCACCCTGATCAGTCTGGGCACGGGCCGGGAACCACAGACTACCCGCGCCGGTCAGCCAGCCAACTTCTGGCCCTGGCAATGGATTGAGCCAACGCTGGGGGCCTTCCTCAGTTCCGCCGATGAACAGCAGGTGCATCTGGTCGAGACGTTCTTTAACAAGCTTGACTTCCGTCGTTTCCAAATCGATATGAAAGAACCTGTCCAGATGGATGACCCGGCCTCAATCCCTCTGCTGGCAACTTATGGAGACAAGCTGGGGCAGATGATCCTGCGTGATCAATACGATAATATCGCAATGGGTGTTACCCCAGAACAGATACGGTTCAATGGTTGAAAGAGAGCATTTGTCAATGAAGGGTTAGTAAATAAACATGGCATCGCCAAAGGAAAAGAAGCGATAACCGGTATGAATGGCCGTATTGTAGGTATCCAGGATCATCTCGCGCCTGGCAAAGGCACTCACCAGCATGATCAGCGTGGATTTTGGCAGGTGAAAATTGGTGATCATCGCATCCACCACACCGAATGTGTAGCCGGGCAGGATATAAATGGAAGTCGGGCCGCTGAAGGGTTGAAATCTGCCGGCAGTACTGGCTGCGGCTGCGCTTTCCAGGGTGCGGACACTGGTGGTGCCAACCGCAACCACCCGCCCGCCGGCTTGTTTGGTGGCGGTGATACGCTGCGCAGTCTCAGTATCAAGCTCGCACCACTCAGTGTGGATTTTATGCCCGCTTGGGTCAGCCTCGGTTACCGGGGCGAAGGTATCCAACCCAACATGCAGGGTGACATACGCCAGACCGACACCCTGCGCCTGGATTTCATCCAGTAGGCTGGGTGTAAAGTGCAACCCGGCTGTAGGCGCAGCCGCTGAGCCAGGCGTTTTGGCATACACGGTCTGGTAACGCTCCGGATCGGACGGTTTCTCATGGATGTAGGGGGGCAGCGGCATTTCACCATCCAACGCCAGGTGACTTTCGACCGGTTCATCAAAGCGAACGCGCCGGCGTGAACCTTCCAACACTTCCACAATCTCAGCTTGCAAACCATCAACCAGCGAAACACGGCGCCCCAGCTTCATTCCCTTGCCCCCCACCAGACATTCCCAGGTGGACTGATCTTCGCGGCGCAGAAGCAGGATTTCAATTCGCCCGCCCGTTGGCTTGATAGCATGGATGCGCGCCGGAATGACGCGAGTCTGGTTGAGCACCAGTAAATCGCCAGGATGCAGGTAAGCAGCGATCTCGTTAAAGCGCCGGTGTTCCACTGCCCCGCTCGATCGGTTTAATACCAGCAGACGCGACGAATCGCGCGGCTCTACGGGGGTTTGCGCGATGGATTCGGGCGGTAAGATGTAATCAAAATCAGATGTTTGCATGCTTCACACGGTTCGCACTTCTCGCACCTGCAAATTGGAAACAGCCAGGCGCATCTCCAGCTCATACGTGGCGGCAAACAAGCGCAGCTTGCCAGCGGTAAAGCGCGAATCATGCAGTGATGTAGCTAAAACACCGTTCAAATAAATGCGCATTTGCGTCCCATGCAGCAAAACCCTGAGAGTGTTACGCATATCAAAACCATTCCGCAACGAAGGGTGCGCAGTCCATTTGACAAGATCGCCAGCCCACTTGGTCTTTTCGAACCATCCTGCCCGGAAGTTTCCGCTTGCATCCATGACCACCTGGTAATAACCATCTTCCCCAGCGCGCAAATCAAACCCGGCGAAGAAATTCACTTTATCGCCAGCCAGGAATCGCAGTGATACACATACATCAAAATCGTCCAGGATACCAGGCGTAGCCAGGAGAAAGGCAGTCATGTGGTCTGGCGATGGGGGCAGGGTAACACACCATTCGGGTATGCCATTATCCTGGGTAAATTCGGCTGGCTTCTCCCAGGAATAAACCTTCCATCCGGGGATATGCGCATCCTGGAAATCGGCGGCGAGCAGCAGATTGCCCATGTCTGGCTCGGGTGTCAGCGTAGTGGGCAGCCTGAAGGTTGTGCCACAAGCCTCGCATTTGATTATCGTTCCACCAATAACGCCGATTGGTAGAGGATAACCGCAGTTTGGACAAGCAAGGGATTGGATTGGGTTCAGCATGGCTAAATTATACAATATATATGCAATTTATCAGCAATACTTGGTGCCAGTTGTATTATCGGTCAATTTTGTTCAAAAAAGCGAACAGTGAGCCATCTGTATAGCTTTTAAGCAGATTGTCTGAAACGCCTATTAAAACAGCAGGCCGCTCTTTGCGCACAGTAAAGCGGCTTATTGCAGCGAGTCATAACCAAAATTCGCGGGTTATATCAAACGCGGTTGTTCGCCATTCTCGGGGAAGGCAAAACCCAGGTGGGCGTAGCCAGTTCGAGTGGCTATGCGGCCCTGCGGAGTGCGGTCCAGGAAACCGAGCTGCAGCAGGTATGGCTCAACCACATCCATGATCGTATCCGCTTCCTCGCTGATGGATGCGGCAATAGTATTCAAGCCCACCGGACCGCCGCTGAATTTTTCGATGATGGCGCGCAGCACCCTGCGATCGACATCATCCAACCCGAGCGTGTCAACTTGCAGCAGGTCCAGCGCACTGGCAGCGATCTCCTGTGAAACAACGCCATCCGCGCGCACCTGGGCATAATCACGCACCCGCCGGAGCAGACGTAGGGCGATGCGCGGGGTGCCACGCGCGCGGCGTGCCACCTCGTTGATACCCGATTCGTCGGCAGTGACCTTAAGCATGCTGGCGGCGCGCAAGACTATCTTTCGCATGGCCAACTCGTCATAGTAATCCAGCCGATAAACAGCCCCAAAACGAGCGCGCAGCGGAGCAGTGACAAGCGCCAGGCGAGTGGTAGCGCCCACCACCGAAAAGCGGGGCAGCTTGAGGCGGATCGAGCGCGCAGATGGACCTTTTCCGATGATGATATCCAGAGCGAAATCTTCCATGGCCGGGTACAGCACTTCTTCAACAGCCCGCCCCAGCCGGTGGATCTCATCAATGAAAAGGATATCCCCAGCACGCAGGTTGGTGAGGATGGCGGCCAGATCACCGGCACGTTCGATGGCAGGGCCAGAAGTAGTCTTAATATTGACGCCCATTTCGTTGGCTAATACATTCGCCAGTGTAGTCTTGCCAAGTCCTGGCGGTCCATAAAATAGGACATGGTCGAGCGATTCATTGCGCAGCCGGGCGGCGGCGATCAGGATGGAAAGATTTTCTTTGACCTGGTCCTGCCCGATCAGATCGCCAAGCTTGCTTGGGCGCAAGGCGTGGTCAACGCGGTCATCGGGCTTGGCTGCCGGATCAATGGGTCGGTTCTTTGGGTCGCTCATGCTTCAAATTATACCAGCCCGAGCCGCCCCAGTGTCCTGGCACTGGCAATTACACCAGTTCTTATCGTCACAAAGACCAGGAAACGCCGACGAACGACCGGGTTTGCTGTCAAAGCCAACCCATCTTCTTTTGCTGCTGCCACCATCGTTTTCAGGCTTTAACATTACTTTTGGTTCCTTTAGCCCAAGATGTAACTTTAATTGCATATCCGCATCAAAGAAGCAGTTGTATCTTTATTCTCAATCTCAATTGTTATCAGGAGCCAGAAATGAAACTTAACGAATCGAATATCGACCGCATCATCCGCGCCATTGCTGGTGTTGCGCTGCTTTATCTGGGTTTGGGTGGAGTGCTTGGCGGTGGATTGGCGATTGTCGCCGATGTGGTTGGAGTGGTACTCTTGCTTACTGGGGCTGTCGGATTCTGCCCGCTCTACACCTTGATCAACTTCAATACACGCTCCGCGAAAAAGTAAACCAACCAAACGAACAAGAAAACAGGGCGCGATTTCGCTGTCGCGCCCTGTTTTCTTTTCTGGTTGCTTATCGCCTTTGGCGCTTTGATGGCGTTCAGCGCCATTTACTGTAAAATGGCTTGATGGAAAACAATTTGTCGGGATCGATTCGAGCAATCACTGGCGGGTTTATCAAAAATAGGCTCTCTGGCAGTTGAAGTTTGCCAGAGAGCCTATTTTTATAATGAAGCAAGTATCCGCACCAGGCTTTGTGCTTAAGCAGGTAAAACCACTTTCGTAGTGATTTCGAACTTGGGCGGTTTTTCAAGATGTTTTTTTACCGCACACAAATCGGCAGAACGGATCAATGAATCCCTGTATTTTTCTGGGAATGAGGCCGGGACCTGGATTTCCAATTCTATTTTCTCAACCATGCCGTTGAAACCGCTGTGAATACGCTGTACAATACGGATGCCGTCTGTGGGCAGCCCACGCTGCTGGCAAAAACCCAGCACATAAATCCCGGCACAAGTCCCAATGGATGAAAGAAATACAGCAAAGGGCGTAGGTGCGCTGGCGGCCGGGGGTTGGTCAGTGGCGACTGTGAAATTGCCAAAATGGGCATCAACACGCGATCCACCTGGGAAATCAATGATCAGTTCCATAATTTTGTACTCCTGAATTATTTCGGGTTATATTTTATTTGATGCGATTGTCCCATAAAAGTTACATTTTTCTTTTTTATTACGGTTGCTGCCGGTTTTGCAACCAGGTGCGCAGCGCTGTGATGTCGAACGTGTCGCTTTCCAGATCCTTCAGCGCGGTGGAGCCGGGAGTATCAGCGGGCAAGTTGAAGGCGGTCAGAATTTCAGCAGTTGGCACCCCAAATGTTGCCGATACCTGCTCGATGGTCATCCAACCTTTGATAGTATTGACATCCGTCGATGAAGGCTGGATTGCCTGGCCAGATGTATCCACCTTGCCGGAAGTGGACCAGATTCCGACTGCCTGGAAACCAAAGATCACACCCAGGAAAACCGTCAACACAACAACGCCATAAATAAATGGATTAATTTTCATTATCTACTCCTTTCCCGTGCAGACTGCGGAGCTATAAACGGTAAACCAACTTTGACTTCCAGTGCGCCTTCCCGTGGGCATTCGCCAACACATTCCAGGCAGCTCATACAGTCCACACTGGTAATGGTGGTAGCAGTGTGAATATTTAAACCCATCGGACAGACATTGGTACAGATTTTGCAGCTTGTACAGGCATCCGATTCACGCTTGAGGTACACCGGGCTGAGTTTTCCAAGCAAACCGCTGGCTGCGCCGAGTGGACAAGCATAGCGACACCACGGGCGTTCAACAAACAGCGAGCCGATCAGAGTTATGCCAAGCACAACCAGTCCTGGAGTGAAGGTCCATTCGGCGAAGTTAATCAGTGCAGACCAGGGATCGTAATCCTTAAAGACCATCACACCGTAAACTGCAGCACCTGTCACAGCCCAAACGAGAACGCCGTATTTAAGGAAGCGCAGAACCTTGTCGAGAAAGGCCCAAACCGGCTGCCCTCGCTGTGAAACCATCCGCAAGAACTTGCGCAGCGGCACAAAGCGTTTCTGCAGCCAGGCGCTAAAACTGTGGATCATATCCTGAATGAAACCCAAAGGACAAATCCATCCGCAGAACGCGGAACGCAGCAGCAAAGCGGTCACCAGCACCGCTGCCGCAATCACAAGATTTGAAAGATGCGTATGCGGCACATACGTTCCCCCACTGGTGATGTACTTGTAAAATGTCTCCAACCCGCCAAAAGGACAAAAAGCTTCGGGCGAGGCGGTCAGGTTGGATGCGCTTTCACCTGCTGTAACATGTACGACGGTAACGTACAGAATGAAGGCGGCAAAAGCAAGCTGCACCAACCTTCGAAAAGTTTGATGTGTAAGAAAAGCTTTGAACCCTTTCAAGCGAGGCTTTACTTTGGATGGAAGCGGTTGGACAGTCATCATTTTCTCCTAAAAATATTTTTCTTGATCTTAAAGGATTAATGTCAAGTTATCGTAAAGAATGTATAAACATAGTGTGAAGTTATG
>CAIMZS010000150.1 GCA_903846015.1 uncultured Anaerolineae bacterium
AACCAATTGAGCGGACTAATCCCCCCCGAACTTGGCAATCTGACAAACCTCAATATTCTTGATTTGTCGCACAATTCATTGGGCGGTTCCATCCCAGCTGAGTTGGGTAATCTATCAGAACTTGCAATTCTTCATCTTAGTTCAAACCAGTTAAGAGGAGAATTACCCTTATCCATGCCCAACATGGTTAAGCTCACCGAGTTATCCTTCGACTGTGAATTGTTTTCCACCGATCCAGGCGTGATCGCTTTTATCGATAACCTGGTTCCCGGCTGGATCACCACCCGTTGCCCGCCCACTATTTCGGGCAACGTGGGCATCGCAGGCGCAACCTTAAGTTACACAGACGACACTCCCAAAACGGCAACAGCCGATGGCAATGGACTGTATTCATTTACGGTACCCTTTTATTGGTCGGGCGCCGTCATACCGTCACTGACCAATTACACCTTCAACCCGGTCGGCTTATCCTACGCCAGTGTGATCGAAAACCAGGCCAATCAGGACTACACCGCTTCTTCTTATTTATTTACCACCTGTGCTGATGTGACCGAAATTCCGGTCGCTGAGTGTGATGCGCTTGTGGCTCTCTATGACACCACGGGCGGAATAAGCTGGACGAACAAGACCGGATGGATGGCTACAGATACGCCCTGTAATTGGTATGGGATTTTTTGCTCTGGAAAACATGTGGCCCACATTAATCTTAGATCTAATAATGTAAAAGGTTCGATCCCATCTGATCTGGAAAAATTAACAAATCTAACATACTTGGATTTTAATAACAACCAACTATCCGGTAGTATTCCACCTGAACTTGGGAATATGACCAATCTGACGGTCCTTTGGCTTTCGCGGAACCAATTGAGCGGAAGCATCCCGAATCAACTGGGAAATTTATCAAATCTCACTGACTTTTATGGTTTTTTCAACCAATTCAATGGCAGTGTTCCGCAAGAAATATATGATCTGCCAAAGCTCGCATATTTTGATCTTTCCAATAACCAATTAACTGGCAGTATTCCTTCAGCCTTTGGGAATTTGACAAACTTCAAGAATCTAACTCTAAATAATAATAAATTGTCCGGTAGTATTCCACCAGAACTGGGAAATATGACTAACCTCATTCAACTCAGCCTTGCAGGCAATCAATTAACCGGAAGCATCCCAACAGAAATTGGAAATTTAACAAACCTCCAGTGGCTTGAGCTTAATAACAACCAATTGACCGGTACCCTTCCAGGCGAACTGGGGAACCTTGAAAATCTCACATTGTTAAAGTTATCATCTAATCAATTGACAGGGGAATTCCCCATAACAATAACCAACCTGGTCAATCTCGCAAAATTAACATTTGACTGTGGGATTACTTCATCCGACCCGGCAGTGATCGCTTTTATCGATAAACTGGTGCCCGGCTGGATTTCGACCCGCTGTGTCCCCACCTTCTCCCTGACGGTCGCCAGGACCGGAACCGGCAGTGGTTCGGTAGTAAGTGATCCAGCCGGCATCGATTGCGGCCTGAACTGTTCAGCGCTTTACTACTATAACCAAAGTGTCATCCTGACGGCCAGCCCAGCCACAGGCTCGACCTTCACTGGTTGGAGCGGAGATGTTTGCACTGGCAGCGACATCTGCACTGTCACCATGAGCGCGGCCAGGTCGGTCACGGCTGAATTCTACCTGAATAAATACACCTTGACTGTCAATAAGGCCGGCTCAGGTTCTGGTACGGTCACAAGTGAGCCGACCGGTATCGACTGTAATACTGACTGCTCGGCCGTTTTTGATAACGGTGTTTCAGTCACACTCTCAGTAGCTCCATCCAACAACACGACCTTCAACGGTTGGGATGGCGCATGTACTGGTATGCAGGCATGTAATGTGACGATGACTTCAGACCAATCCGTCACGGCAAATTTCACCAGAGGTGCAGGAATTCGTTACGCCAAACCAGATCCGTCTGGTACTGGCGATTGCTCGAGCTGGGTGAATGCCTGTGCCTTGCAAACTGCGCTGACGTCTGCCATCAGCAGCGATGAGATCTGGGTGGCGGCTGGGGTTCATAAACCAGTCACGGAAATTGATCGGGCAGTGACGTTTCAACTCAAGAACAATGTAGCCGTGTATGGCGGATTTGCCGGGGTAGAGACAGAACGCGCCCAACGTGACTGGTCTGTAAACAGCACCATCCTGAGTGGGGATCTGAACGGTGATGATAATAGCAATTTGAAATATGATGAACCAACCCGCGCCGAAAATTCATATAACGTCGTTATCGGCATAACCGGCGCAGTGCTGGATGGATTCACAATTACCGCTGGGAATGCAAACTCAACTTTGGCAAGGTACTCATTGGGTGGCGGGATGTACAATGATGGCAGCCGCCCCATGCTGGCAAACCTTATCTTCACTGCCAACACAGCATATCAGGGCGGCGGAATGTATAACAACAACAGCAGCCCGACCCTGACGAAGGTCAGCTTTAGCACCAACACAGCCAACCAGGGTGGCGGGATATATAACAACCTCAGCAGCAGTCCAATCCTGACGGACATCACTCTCAACACCAATACGGCCAACCAGGGCGGTGGGATGTATAACAAAAGCAGCCATCCCATTCTGAATAAAATCACATTCAATGCCAACACAGCCAATCAGGGCGGCGGGATATACGACAAAAGCAGCAGCCCTGTACTCACGAACAGCACCTTCTTCGGGAATTCGGCCAACCAGGGCGCTGGAATGTACAACAGCAACAACAGCAATCCTACGCTGACAAACATCACATTCAGCAGCAATTCAGCTGGGAACCAGGGTTCCGGAATGTTTAACTATGCTCAAAGTAATCCACTCATCCGAAATAGCATCTTCTGGGATAATACAGGTGCTGCGCTAATTAACAGCAGCAGTACTCCCATTTTGAGCTATAGTGTTGTTCAGGAAGGCTGTCCGGCGAAAAGCACGTGCACAAATATCTTTAACAAGGACCCTATGCTCGGCGCAATGGACAATTTTGGCGCGTATACCCAAACTTTACCATTGAAAGTCGGGTCATCTGCCATCAATACAGGGAATGATAACCTCTGTCCGGCCACCGATCAACGCGATTTGCCGCGCCCGCAAAGCACGCATTGTGACATTGGCGCATTTGAAATTGAACCAGCTCCATTGGCAGATCTTGCCAATAGTTTCCCTGCCAACAATTCGAGATTGGATGCGGGGATCAGCGAATTGGAAGTTGTTTTCGAGACAGATGTGCTGCATGATGGTAGCGCGAATTCAGCTAATAACCCGGTGAACTTCCTGCTAGTCGAAGCCGGGACCAACGGCGCTTTTGACACACTGACCTGCAAAGGTGGTATTTTGACGGATGACGTCAGGGTTCTGGTCAATTCCGTTCTTTACGATACCAGCAAACATGCATCCACTCTGTCAGTCAATAACGGTAATGTGCTGATGGATGGTCTCTACAGGCTTTATATTTGCGGAACAACCTCCATCACAGGCCTGGATGGCATGAAACTGAATTATGGCCTTTCGGATGCAATTCTGAAGTTTCAGGTTGGCTTGACTTATCCCAAACAACATCACAAAGCGAATACCCTTCCAGATACAGGTTTTGCCCAAAACCAGATT
This sequence comes from uncultured Anaerolineae bacterium, assembly GCA_903846015.1. Taxonomy (GTDB): domain Bacteria; phylum Chloroflexota; class Anaerolineae; order Anaerolineales; family Villigracilaceae; genus UBA5195. The sequence continues at coordinate 3,640 of CAIMZS010000150.1, forward strand.
TCTGCATTACCCATGCAGCCTGTTGGAAAAACCTACACTGCCTACGATCAGCTTATATTAGAAATTCCCGCCCTGGGGCTGTTAACTTCAATCATTGGTGTGCCAGAAAATGAGGGCAGCTGGGATGTCACCTGGCTGGGTGCTACCGCTGGTTGGCTGCAGGGCACAGCTTTCCCCACCTGGAACGGCAACAGTGTTATCACAGGGCATGTTTGGGATGCAAACAACAAGCCCGGCATCTTTGTGAACCTGAAATCCTTGAAATTTGGTGATCAGGTTAAAATCCGTGCTTGGGGACAGGTTTACACCTTCGAAGTGCGCGAGAATCGCGCCATCTCACCAGCCAGCCTGAACGCCGCGCTGAAACACGAAGAAGATGCATGGATTACCTTGCTGACTTGTGAAAACTACGATACATCCCTGATGCGTTACTCCAATCGTCGCATTGTGCGGGCCGTTTTGTTGAGCGTAACTGCAAAATGATCGTAACGCCACTCTTGGGAAAACGCAATCGGTTCCCTGAGTTTACAGGGTTTTACGTTTTTTCCGCTCTGATGAGATACTGAGCCTGACTGATGCTGTACTTAATGTCATAAAAGTATAACAAGGAGCGCTTTTATGAATGTCAAACTTTTCCAAAAGGACTGGGTCTATGCAGCATCAGTCTGGGTGAAATCCTGTACATGGTGAAACGACGCCGAGGCCTGACAAAGGCTCAGCAAACCCAGGCTCTGAGTGAAAATCGGCCGGTCGAAGAAATATCGGCTGAATGCAGCCTGATTCTTAATGCGGCGCATATTTGGGCGACGCGAGAGTTATCTTACGCCAATGCGTTTATGGCTGCGCTGGCGATGCGCTAGTATGCCAGTATTCTGACCGGTGATCCCGAATTCAAGTCCATTGAATAGACGGTAGATATCGAATGGATTGGAAATTGAGACCGGGATAACTGTCCATTCGCTGAGATGGTTTTGACTTTCATGAATTTCCAGCCAGGTGAGTATAAATAGCCGGTGATAAACCTGGTAATTCCAAGATACAACCAGTAAATCTGATATTGGTGTAACATGGCGAACGTTGCCGTCCGGCTATCCGGCTAAGGTCTGTAGTAATGCGGGGTTGCGGGGGGAAAAATCAGGTACTAACCTGCCAGTGAGCGCACCGCCGCCAGGATCTCTGGATAAGAACCACAGCGACATAGATTCCCAGTCAGATGTTCACGAATCTCATCCTCAGATGGATGTGGATTTTCATTAAGCAGGGCAATGGTCGTCATAATAAAGCCTGGGGTACAAAAGGAACACTGAAAAGCATGATGGTCGATAAAAGCTTGCTGAACAATATGCAGCTGACCGTTTTCGGTCAGTCCTTCGATGGTCAGGATGTTTTTCCCGGCAGCTTGAGGAATTAAAAGCAGGCAGCTGCTGATAGCTTTGCCATCCAGCAGCACCGTGCAGCTCCCGCAGACACCCACCCCACAGGCCTCTCGAGGTCCCATCAAACCCAAATCATCTCGAAGAACCTGGAGCAGGGTTCGATGAGCAGGAACATCCAGTGTAAGATTCTTACCGTTTACGGTGAGTGTGTATGGCATCAGGTCTTGTTCTCTTTTCGTTCTTCAGGCTTTTACTGGATGACTCTTGACCGTGCGCTAATCAGCGTCAAACTATGGTTCAGATAGCTTGCTCGCGAATGGCGAGCAAAATGCGTTCCGGCTTCAACGGCAAAGTCCGGATACGGATGCCAATCGCATCATAGAGCGCATTGGAGACCGCCGGGGCCACACACGGCAAGGTCATCTCACCAATTCCGTACATGTCGGCATCGGGCAGCTTGCTTTCCAGGCTGGTGGTTCGCAAAACATCAGGCACGTCACGCAGCGACGGAATCAGGTAATCACCCATATTGGCATTGATCACCTGCCCACCCTCAAATACCATTTCCTCAAACAAAGTCTGTCCCAGGCCATAGATCACGTTGCCCTGATCCTGGCTGCGCGCGTGAGCCGGGTTGACCAACTTACCGGCCCAAGAAGCGCCAGCGTAACGGGTGATGCTCAACTTACCGGTTTCAATATCCACTTCCACTTCACAGGCCCCGGCACCCTGGTGCCAGTGTGAACAGGCCACACCCTGGCTGTCCTCATCCAGGCTGCTCTCGGTCTTGAACTCGCTTTGAGCAATCAGATGCGGCAATCCTGCCCAATTTAGCAAATCGCTGTAAGACTGGCTGTCCCCATCTGGCGCGTACATCCTGCCATCCTCCAACCTGATTTCTTCGAGCTGGAGGTTATAGCGCTTACCACCCAATGCGCGTATTTGATCGGCAAGCGCTCTGGCTGCTCGCTTGACCGCATTGCCCATCATGTACGTGGTTCGACTGCCTGTGGTAACCTGGTCAAAGGGGGTTTGATCAGTATCTGGGCCAACCACCATAATCGCTTGAACAGGCAGCCTCAATTGGTCGGCTGCAATTTGGGCCATCGCCGTGTGGGCACCCTGCCCCATCTCAACAGAACTGGTAAAAACAGTGGCATGACCGTCACCGTACAATGCAACCCGCGCTTCCGAACGCGAAGGCGATTGGGAATTTTTTATCATGACTGCCAACCCACGTCCGCGCCGGAGGGAGCCTGTGGGTGGTTTTACCGGCCCATCCGCTTCGAGCAGGCGCAAGACCTCGTCGAGGCAATCACTATAATGAACATCATGCATCACCTCGCCGGTCGCCCAGGTGTCACCCTCGCGCAGGAGATTCTTACGACGCAATTCGAGCGGATTCATGCCCACGGCATGCGCCAGGCTGTCCATGTGGCTTTCAAAAGCCCACTCACCCTGAGCAGTCATCGCCCCACGAAAAGCAGCCGCAGGCGGCCGGTTGGTATAAACCTGGTAGGCATCGGCGCGGACAACAGGAATCCTGTAAGGCCCAATGGAACGCAGCAAACCACCCTTGGTAAGCATAAACCCGGCGTCTGCATAGGCGCCAGTATTCCACCAACTGGTCACATCCCGCGCTGTAATACTGCCATCCCGCATAATGCCGGACTTGATACGCATCGTGGCGGCATGTTTTGTAACGATGACAAATTCTTCCGCCCGCGTAGCCACGAGTTTTACGGGACGCCCGCCAATTTTCCAGGCCAGAGCAGCGATGATAGGCTCCAGGCGAATGTGCCCCTTGGCGCCATAGCCGCCGCCCAACGGCCCAACAATTACGCGCACCTGGTCAGGCTTGAGATTAAATATCTCGGTCAACACGCGCCGGACACCAAAAGGCGACTGGCTGCTCGTGTGAACTGTCAGGCGCCCATCCGTAAACTGCGCCAGTGATACGTGCGGCTCCAGGGTGACTTGTTGAGCCGTGGGAGAAGAAAATATTTCTTCGATAACATAATCACTGGCTGCAAATGCTGATTCAACATCTCCATGCCGCAGCTTGGAATGTGAAACCACGTTGGTGGAGCTGCCAGCATGCAAAATGGGTGCGCCTGGGGCGACAGCCTCCACCTCATTGTCAATAAATGGCAGACTCTCATACTCCACTTCGATCAAATCCAGGGCAAACTCGGCCTGCTCGACCGTTTCGGCCACCAGGCCAACGATGGCCTCACCAACATAGCGCACCCGGTCAACAGCCAGGATGGGTTGATCACCCAGACCAATCCCGTAAATATGATTGATGCGCCGGTCATCAGCCAGTTCTTGCCCGGTGAGCACCGTCACAACCCCGGGAGCACTGGCTGCGGCGGTCGTATCTATTCGAACCAGGCGGGCGTGAGGGTGAATACTTCGCAAGACTTTGGCATGCAGCATGCCAGGCAAGTTCAGGTTAAGGATATATGGAAGGCTGCCATCCACTCGCGCGCGCGCATCCAGATAAGGGATTGATTGTCCGACCGCATTCATGATTTATCCTCAAGCCTGGCAAGAGAGCACGCACACCAGGTTGGTTCCGAGCGCGCCAGATCGGTCATGATAACTGTTTTTGCTTGCGCCAGGGAGCTGCCCAGTGTTCGATAAAATCCATACCATTGACCATGACCATGGCGATGATGATGAGCATGAACAACATGGCAAATACTTTGGCCGGGTTGAACTCTTCAACACTGCGCACAATCACATAACCCAAGCCTCTGCCGCTGCCGAGCATTTCGCTTACAACCAGCGCAACCAGGCCGCGCGACATACCTTGAGTCAGACCAGTCAGGATGAATGGAAGAGTGTATGGTATCACGATCTTGGTATAAAGCTGCATTCGTGAGGCATTCAGCACCCGTCCAACCCGCATCAAGGCAGGATCCACCGTTGCCACCCCGGCAATCGTATTAATCAAAATGGGCATGATGGCGCTGATGAAAATAAGAATTACTTTTACCTTGATCGAAAACCCACCCCACAGAACCAGCAGGGGCCAAATGGCAAGGCGGGGCATCGAGTTCAACGACCAGTAGTAAGGGGCAATGATCGCATTGAAACGTGGGAAAGTACCGGCGGCCAAACCCAGCGGCACCCCGACAGCCACCGACAAAAGGAACCCAATGGTCAGGTTCATGAAACTATACGAGCTGTGAAACCACAACTGGCCGTTGACTGCCATCTTAAACAGTTCAATCACAATATTGCTGGGACGGGGGAAGAAAATCTTGGGCAGCACATCCAATCGCGAAATAAATTCCCAAATGCTAAAGAACACGCCCAGGTTTAAGAGTGTCAACCCAACTGCGCCCGTGCGTAACTTGATCGCCTCAAACAGGGTCGGTTTTGGCAGGAATTTGAAACGCGGGACACCAGGCACGGCATAAGTATGGACTTCTCCGGCTTTGCCCTTCAATGTTGCAGATTTATTTACGGACTCCATGGTTCACTCTCCTAAATGTGAGATTCTGCGCTTGCCATTGTCGCTTTTTCGACCTTGCTGGGTGCAAAAAAGAAGAAGATGGCGGCTACCAGTATTACGATTCCGGCATTTACGAACACACCCGTGCTCATCCCAGCCCGGTCACCAATCCAGCCCATCAGAGCCGGACCAAAAACCAGGCCTATATCATTGAAGGTGCGGAACAAACCGAGGGCCTGACCCTGGGAAGCTTCATCCACCACTTCGACTACATAAGCGGCCGGCACCGGGCTGCTGATACCCGCGGCCAGACCATACACACTGGCGGCCAACAAGAAAAAGGTGTATTGCGGCGCAATGGCCAGCAGCCACAGCCCAACACCAGTCAATAACAAGCTCGGGACAATGACTGCCTTGCTGCCGTAACGGTCTGCCAGGGTTCCAGCCGAATAGAGCACAATGACATTCATGATAAAGATAATGCTGAGAGCCAGACCGATCTGACTTTCCGTCAAACCGATATTTTTACCAAGCAAAACCAAAGCCAAATCACGGGAACCGCTGCGAGTATAAGCAACTACCAGACCGATGATGCAGGCCCACAGCACACCCGTTTGACCAAGCATGCCACGCATGGCAACCCAAATATTGATCCGCGGCTTATGACGCGCACTTGCCTGGCCGGCGATACGCGGGTCTGGCAGGCGAAACAACATCCACACCCCCACCAGAATGGAGAGCGCAGCATAAACCCAGAAGGGAGCCCGATACCCGTAGTATTGCGCAACAGTGCCACCGATTAACGGGCCGATGCTGTTTCCCAGCAGGAAACTGCCCTGAAACAGCGAAATACTGCGTCCGCGGCTCTCCGGCCGGCTGACATTTGCAGCATAAGTCAGCCCAGCAGTCTGGCTGATTGCTGTACCAACACCCTGAACAATTCGCGTCAGAAGAAAAATCACATAGTTGGGTGACAGGGCACCCGCAATAGCCGAAAAGGTAACCGTAGCAGCGGCGATAGCCAGCATGCGGTGGGCTCCATATCGATCAGCCAGCTGCCCGGCGGGAATGTTGGCAAAGACACGCGGCAGAGCTTGCATAGTCAATAAGAAACCAACCAGCGTGACACTGACGGAAAAACTCTGGGCATACAGCGGCAGGATCGGTACGATCAGACTCTGGCCGATATGCAGCACAAAAACCTGTACGCACAGAATCAGAAAGGCCTCATTGTTGCGAAAAGTTTCAGGGAAGCTGCGCAACAACTTGATCATCACACTAAGCCTGGGTAGTCAGTCGCAAAATATAGACGCCACCCGCCAGCCGGTCTGTAACGTAAATGATGCCATCCGGCGAGACTAAGACATCGTTAATCTGGGTCGCCTTCTGGCCCGCCGGCGGCTCTGGGACGAATGCTGCAATTTCCTTAATCTGCGATCGATCAGATACATCGTACACACGCAGCCCGGCGCTGAAATAGGTCATAAACAGAATATCTTCACTAACAAAAGAGCCTGGGCGGTTCTCGTGCAGGTTGTGAGGTCCAAAACGGCCGCCGCGCTGGCAAAAATCACCCTGCGGCTCAGGCAGGATCCCAATCTGCCGGGGATCACGATCGTCGCTGATGTCAAAAACCCGGGCAGTTTTCTTTGGTTCCTGGCAATTGTCTTTCAGCGGTTCATCCGTGGTAATGAGCAGGTTGTGACTCAACAATGGCAGACCGGTATGCGTATGGGTGCTGCCACCGACCTCGGCAGCCCAGGAACGTTCACTGATCAACGACAGGTGCCCATCATCAACCTCAAAGATTAACAAACCGGCATCGCCATAACCACCATACGCCCGATTCCCCTTGACGATCACGTGATGCGCCCTGACTGTCGGCCCGGCTCCCCAGGCAGGTGTTTCACCACCCGCCACCCACTGACCCGGATACCACCAACGCGAAACAATTTTGGGGATAACCGGATCCGACATATCAACTGTCATCAAAAATCGACCATCAAAACCTTCTTCACGAACAGAGAAATAGGCATACTTATCACCCACCCACCAGATGCGATGAATTCCCTGTCCCTTAATGGGCAGAAACCCGATCTGCTGCGGGTCAGCCGGTTTTGAGACATCATAAACCAGCAGTCCGGCAGTGTAGGGGGCGCTGGCATGCAGCTGTTGTTCTTGATTCACCAGCAATATATCGCCCGCCAGTTGGACCTTGTGCGAATGGGTGTTTTCAGGGACGGGAATCTGGCGGATAACGCGTGGATCGGCCGGATTGGAGACGTCCAGCACACTGGTTGCCACACCGTTGTAGCCCATGTGGCCGACATACAGATAGTTGTCTTTCCGCATGATCTGCATACCATCGCCCTTACCATTAAGGTCAGAATGGCCCAGCAGTTCGATGTTACGATTTTCGAGGAGTTTCACGTAGGCCGCCTTCCGCAACAAATTTAATCATCAACGTTTAATGGTATTTACTCGCGGGGCTGTCACTCCCGAAGTAATCTGGGGCAGATGTGCGCGAGCTCGAAAAGCTATGCCACGATGATCTCATCCAAAGGATAAGGGGTCAAATTCCGCTGGCCTGCCGCGGTCATGGCGTAGGAACGCGAGAAAAAGATACCGAAGGTGCCACCGGCATTCACCGGCGTGATCTCAATGCTGTATGTCATCCCTGGGGTGATAAGTGTGTCAAAAGCTTCACCCTTGACTTCATCCACAGAAATATACGGAAGAGCCGTGATCAGGTCGAGACCATGCGCAATGATCGGGCGGGATTGAGCGCCCATCTTGCGGAAATGCGCGCCAGCCTTGCGAACCTCTTCGAGCGTGTTGCCAGGTTGAAGTGCAGCTTCAACGCCCTTAAAACCAGGCACAACCACTGTTTTGAAGAAAGCATCAACTTCTGCGGTGGGCTGACCAATCGTGACCGGATGTCCAATCTTGGCTGTATAACCTTTGTAAGAAGCCACCATTTCGGTCAGGATGATGTCCCCTTTTTGCAGCACCCGGGCGGATGGGCGCGGATTTGGGAAAACCAGTTTCGGATCATCCATCGAGGTTGAACCGATAATCATGAAGTGCGGGCGACCGCCGCCATTCATAATGGCGTGCACAGCAGCAGCCTCAAGCTGATACTCATAATTTCCAGGCCGCGCAGCCGCAACCAACGCTTCCAGGCTTTTTATTACCAGCTCGCCAGCCTTGGCCATGGCTTCGATCTCTTCATCGCTCTTGAGATGGGCAAGTTCATGGAACAATGTCGGCAGGAATACGAAGGTGGCCTTTGGCAGGCGCTCAACCAATTCATGGTAGCAGGTTACACCCATGTATTCAGGGCCGGTGCGGTCAGCGGCAGTGATGCCAATCCGCCCTTCTTGCAGGCCCAGCTCAATAAAACGGTCGGCCATGACCTGGCCGAAGTGACCACCACGCGCACCGCGCACATCCGAAATGGAGACCGTTTTGCGGGCCGCCTCAATATGACAGCCGGGGTGTGGATAAATCAGGGTTGGTTCGCCCTGGCACGGCAAAATAACATACTGAAGCATGGCGCGTTCTTCGATCAGCCCGGAAGCCCAAGTAACGCCTGAGCCAAAACTCCAGGTGTTGGAGCCACCGGGCATGATGAGCGCATCCAACCCATCACGAGTCATTTTCTCCCGCGCCAGTGCATGCCGGCGAGCAAATTCGGCATCCGAGAATTTGTCATACTTCGCATCTGAATACCAGGGCGAGTTGCAGATTTCCTTGAAATTTTCCGATTTGTCAAGATCGTAACGGACTTTGTTCCAATCATTAGGCATGGCATGACTCCCTATTTAATTCGAATGCCGGGTCCAAGCCGTAACCCGGCAGTAAAACATTGGTAGATCCTCAAACCAATCGAAGAGATGGAGGAGGATAAACTTGATGTTTAACCTCCTCCATCTGATGGTTATATCGTTGCCGGACGACGCGCCAGGCCGTTGGCCTCCTGCGCCTTCCACAGGTATTCCAGGTTAATGCACTTACGCCAGGGGAAGTTCGCGGCCCCTTCGCCAGTTTGAGCGAGTTCAGTCCAATAATTATCCATATCCGGGATATCGAAGCCGCAATCGGCGCTCAATATTTGAACCCCGTCAATATAGGTATCCTTGAACTCCTGGCTGAAGGCAAAACCATTCTTCTCCATGATCGCGATTACTTCGTCCTTGTTTTCCGGTTTCTGGAGATACTGCATTGCCTTGACGATACATGTCATAAAAGCAGTTACCGTATCGGCATTAGCCTTAATGAAGGAGCCCATCGTGATATAGCCATCCTGGGCGATGGTGCGGGTCTTGCGATACACCACAGAGCCACCAGCATCCGTAAGGCTTTTAATATGACGTACCTGGATATTCCCACCAGCCAGACTGCCGTTCATGAGAGCAGCCAGACGCGTATCGGAACCGCCGCCAATGGTAATCCAGGTGACATCCTTCTCGGGATCCAGACCCAGTTCCTTGACCATCATCTTGCCCAACAGTTCATTGCGGCTGCCTACTTTACCGCCGCTGACTTCCTTGCCGCTGCCCTTCAGACTCTCAATCGTAATACCAGGCGCCAGGCCAAAGATCATATCCTCTTTGCCGCGCCGGGTACCCAGATACCACAAATCCACAGATTGATTAAGATTGGCTTCCATTACCGGTTGGGTATCGGCAGCTGTAAATTGGACGCCACCACCAATGATAGGGGGAAGCGCATCATCGAAAACGATACAGTCCACATTGGTCAACCCAGCTTCCTTGAACCAACCTTTTTCGCGGGCCACATAGTCAGCCACCTGATGTGACCAGTTGGGATTGTCGTATCCCAAATGGAGGGTGTCGATATTGGCTTTGATCTTAGCGGCGGTGGGCACCGCAGTGGGGACAACTGGCGCAGCAGTCGGGGCGACCGCCGCAGGTGCGCAGCCAGCTAATACCACGCCAGCCACAGCAGTTCCACCTAGCTTGAGAAAATCACGTCGGGAAAATCTTCGTGCAATTGATGAGCGATCATTCGTTGACATTGTTATTACTCCTCTCCAAAGGCGAAAATTGAATTCGAATCCCATAATTTCTCAATAGGCACATTGTTGACGTGCCCGCAATGGAAATCTGGGTTTGACCCGAACAAAGCTGCATGGCTGGGGATGGTCCCGGTCACTGCACAAGATAGCCAGCCACTTCGACAGAATGGTTCCTCCCGGATTGTGCGCCCCATTCCTGGCGCAAATACATAATTTCAGACTGATCTCAAACACCTCCGTTTTGCAAACAATAAATTTTTTCCCTTAACTAGCGGGGTCAGAAAGTTTATTTAATCTTGAGACAGTCGGCCAGGAAGTCGGCTGTGCGTGGGCGGACTTTGAAGGGCACATTATTGCCATTCCGTTCGCCATCCGGGAAGACCACCCATTGTTTGGGACCGCGGACTTCATCGAAAAAGCGCTGTGAACCACTGAAGTGACTCTTCTCGTCACGTCCCCCCGCTATAACCAGAACAGGGCAGGTGATCTTTTCAGCGTCGCCTTCCATCGAGAGATCCATCTGGTTAACGCGTTCGCGCAGTGCTTCTACGCTGTCAACATGGAACAGGTGTATATCAAACGCCACCTGGTAAGGATCGTCCCAATCGGTGCCACGCCGGTCATAGCCAGCGCTGGTTGCAACAAGAGCCTTGATGCGGTTGTCATACGCGGCAGATTTGGCAGCCAGGAAGGCGCCGCGGTTTGGTCCGGTAGCGCCGATACGGTTGGTATCCACATCGGAACGTGTTTCCAGGAAGTTGATCAGGGCAGTCGTAGCCGGGCCGTAATTCCCGGTCATCGGCAGCTTTTCCCAGGATTCGCCGCGCCCCGGGCCATCCCAGGTCAGCGTAGCCAGGCCGCGTGCCAAAAACTCGCCAATACGCCGCTCGCTTTCTTCTTTTACCCCTTCAAAACCGTTGTAGATAATGACAACGGGAGGACAGGCAACTCCTGCCGGCCGGCGCAGATAGGCGGCCAAATGCATGCCATCGAAAGGAACTTCAAGCCGTTCAGCCGCTGGCTGAAGGAATGGAGCAGCCTTGGCATAAGCAGCCAGCTTATTTTGATGTGCCTGGTTGAACTGGTCCATATCACAGACATAAAACATGCCGCCAAAGTGATACATCATCGCAGCAGCCGACCAGGCATCTGCCGCCGTCAGTGTGTGTCCACGCGCCATAGCCTCATCACCAAACACTTCACGGTCTTTGGCTTCTGCCGACCAAACACGACACCAGTCGCCCCAATCCTTGATTTCTGCCTTGAAGCGTAAAAGGACGTTGTAATCCAATCCCGCTCCCATAAAACGGGCTTCCCAGCGCCGCCATACTTGAGCCACGTTCGGGTTAGGTACCATTATTGCTCCTCCATCACTTGAATATGCTCTAATCTGCGATAGTGCCCGTTCTAACAGGGCCACAAGGCGGTTCAGACACTCGCTCTTGCTCTCATCATGCCCACCTTTCGAGATGGGCCCCAGTTTCGTGGGGATATTTTTAAAGCCCTGGTTCAGACAGATGCGACTACACTAATTTTTCCTTTTGCATCGCCAGGTCATCATAGACTTCCGCCTGGAGCTGGCTCCAGATATGTTCCCATAATTTGCCATACTCAGGGTGGAGCTTGAAATCATAATCGGCGCGTGGACGCGGTAGATTCACAGGAATAATTTCCTTTATCCGGCCTGGTCGGGAGGTGCAAACCACGATGCGGTCGCTCAACGCAATCGCTTCGTCGATGGAGTGGGTGACAAAAAGAACTGTCTGCCCCGTTTTCATAATAATCCGCTCGAACTCACGCTGCAGAATTTCGCGAGTCATCGCATCCAGCGAGCCAAAAGGTTCATCCATTAAAAGAATTTGAGGATCTGTCACCAGGGCACGCGCCAGCCCAACCCGCTGTTTCATACCCCCAGAGAGTTCGTAACTGAAGGCATGCTCAAAACCATGCAAACCCACCAGTTCAATGGCTTGATGAACTTTTTCAGCGCTATCGCTATCTTTCACCCCTCTTAACTCCAGTCCAAATTTAACATTGTCTTCCACCGAACGCCATGGAAGCAGACCATATTCTTGAAATACTACATTACGCTCAGGACCAGGGCTAGTGATCGGTTTACCATTTATGGAAGCCTGCCCAGAAGTGGGTTTGACCAACCCGGCGACAATATTCAAGAAAGTGGTCTTCCCGCAGCCCGAAGGCCCGACAATGGAAATGAATTCGCCTTTCTCGATCGACAAGGAGAATTTCCATAACGCAACCATGGTGAGCTGCTTGCGGGGAAGATCATATTCAGCACATAATTCATTAGCTTCAATAAATGGCATTGGAAACTCTCCGTGTTTTATGGGATGGCTCTTGCCCGAAGCATGACTCAGACTGTGACACTGGCGCTAGCCTGGTCATAACTTGCAATAATGCGTTTATAGGATGCCTGGAGGTGTGTTTGCATCAAGGCTATTGCACGCTCCTCGTTTTTATCGCGAATGGCATCCAATATGCTTTGATGACTGCTGACAACATGTTCGCGAAAATCCTCGTTGGCGACATTGCGACTGAGCAGCACAACTTGAATTTGCTGGTGAAGATCAGACCAGATTTGATACAGCCGTTTATGTTTGCCAGCACGGCAAAGCGCATCATGGAAATTAATATCCAGCTCCGCGGCCTGCTTCTCGGTAATGCCGGCACGAGAATCAACAACCATGCAATCCAGGATTGCCTGCATTTCGTTCAATTCAGGCGGACCGGCGTGGCGAAGAGCTTCCCGGACAGCCAGCAACTCCAGAACTGTGCGCAGACTGTAGACCTCTTCCAGATCCTCGCGCGTCAACCGGGCAACATACTTTCGCCGATTATCCCTGGTAATGACCAAACCTTCGTGCTCGAGTTGGCTGAGCGCATCACGAATGGGTCCCCGGCTGGTGGTCAAAGATTTAGCCAGAGCCTCTTCGCTGATTTGTTCACCCGGAGAAAGTAAGCCGGAGAAAATGGCATCCCGAAGCGAAGCAGCAACATCTTCGGAAAGGGTGTGTTTCTTTGCGGGAGTAAACATTCTTTTATTTTGCGTATCCATAGCCGTATTATAAATCTGTTAACTGTTAACTGTCAATGGTATTATTGTTAACAGTTAACAGTGCAATAATGGTTAATCCACATTCCGCGTCATGCAATCATGAAAAACAAGAAATTCATAAACCGCGAGGGCGCAAAGCCGCCAAACTTTTATGTGTAAAAAGAACTGCTTGCTTTTTACTTAATTCCCTACGGTTCAGACACGCGCCGGTTCCAGCACGAGGCGGTTCAGACACGAGATCGGATATTCAGGTGAACTCTCCTTCCAATACACTTTGCCATTTGAAAAAACTGGAGATCTTGTTATACTGATATAGTATTCAGATCACAATTATTGCAGGCTGATTCAATGCAGGGGGAACAGACAAAAAGCTGGCGGTTACGTTGAGCTGCTCATAGCCTTGCGAAAATAGCACATGGCCACCCACAAACGAGCTTGCTGTTACTCGAACCGAGCCGATCATCTCAGACGATGCATGGGTTCATAACAAAGCTGGAGGAAAAATGTTCCTGACAAGACTCGAGGCCAAGACAGTTTTCAGCAGCTCACAGCCCAAAACAATGGTCGGGGCTCGACAACGGCATGTTCCGACGATGCTTTTTAATCTCCGCAACACTTTATTTTTTTCGCTGGTCGGATTGAGCCTCATCGTTCTCGTCTCGCTGACCATCCATGATGTTGTTGGAGCGACTGGTGCAGACCGCATACTCACGCAAGCCTTA
>CAIMZS010000151.1 GCA_903846015.1 uncultured Anaerolineae bacterium
AAATCCATTTATGTTGATCCATCGCTCACCCCAATGAAATACGACCAAGAAAAAGCCAAGCAATTACTGGATGATGCTGGCTGGAAGGTAGGCGCAGATGGTATCCGCGAAAAGGACGGGGTTAAACTCACATTACGATATGGTACTACCACCAAAGAAATTCGCCAAAGCACCCAGGCTGTAGTTCAACAAATGTTGGGCCAGGTGGGTATAAAAGTTGATTTGTTAAATTACGATTCCGACATATTTTTTGCTTCCTATACGGATAAGGGGCCAGCGTACACGGGTGAACTGGATATTATGGAATGGTCAGACGCTCCGCTGTTTCCGGATCCCGATATCAGTTACTGGCGCTGCGCTCAAATCCCAAGCGATGAATCACCTCAGGGCACGAATGCTGAATTTCTGTGTGACAAAGCATTGGATGCATTATTTCAACTCCAAGAAACACAAGTGGATCTCAACCAGCGCATCGACACTTTCCATAAGATTTCCAAATTAATGTATGATAATGTCTATTGGTTAAGCATCTGGCAAGATCCCGATATCTGGGCAATCGGAAAACGACTGGATAATGTCAAGCTCTCAGGTATTTCGCCCTTCTACAATGTTGCCGAGTGGACACTAAAGTAACCATACATCGATGAGAGTTGAATATGGGGATTGCAAGCTTATTAGTCGCTTGCAATCCCTAACTTCCAGGTTGAGGTTTTATGACCCGATATATCCTTCGCCGCATCCTACAAGGCATTCCACTGATATTTCTCATCAGCCTGGTCTTATATGTGATGATGCAAAATATGGGCGATCCGCTCGCCACCATGGGTGGGCGTTCCGTAACTCGGAAAGAAGATCGTGAGCGCCTCTCGCGGCAGCTAGGTCTTGACCAGCCCGTAATTGTTCAGTACGTTTACTGGCTGGTGGGTAATGATTGGCAAAAAGTGGATCTGAATGGTGATGGCATCCCGGATGGCTACGGAATTCGTAAGGGTGTTTTACGTGGCGATTTTGGCAATTCGTTGGTCGCCAGACAACCGGCGATGGATGTAATCATGGATCGCTTACCAAATACATTGCTGTTGATGTTAACATCTGAAGTCATCGTTATTTTTGGAGCCCTTCTGCTGGGCGTTTATTCTGCCTTACGACAATATTCATTTTTAGACAATCTGGTAACAACCTTTTCTTTTATTGGTTATTCAATGCCAATTTTCTTTCTGGCTCTTACAGCAATGTACCTTTTTGCAGTCAATTTCAAGAGGTGGGGGCTGCCATATCTCCCTACTGTCGGTATGTATGATCCGCAAATCGGCAATACACCAGGGCAAGTACTACTGCATATGATTCTTCCGGTCATGACAATTGCAGTAAATAGTTTCTCTGGTTACAGTCGCTACATCCGCTCTACCATGCTTGAAGCGTTGAGTCAGGATTATATTCGTACCGCGCGCGCCAAAGGTTTACCAAAACGCGAAATTGTTTTCATCCATGCCCTGAAGAATGCATCCCTACCAATTGTGACCATTGTAGGTCTGGATCTACCTTTTTTACTGGGGGGGGCATTGGTAACCGAACGTATTTTTGCCTGGCCAGGAATGGGGCGGCTGTTCATTGACCATATCTCACGAGGCGATACACCGGTTGTAATGGGTATCATGATGATAATTGCCGTGTCTGTTGTTGTTTTTCAAATTCTGACCGACATTGTCTATGCCTGGCTAGATCCACGAATACGATACGAATAGAGCGTTGCGATGAACGATCAACCCATTATCCCAAATTCAAACATTTCATCCATATCCCTTGATGAATTGGAAAGCCCGCCCTTACCACTTTCTCGTTTAGCCTGGCTTCGTTTTCGTCGCCATAAAATGGCCATTGTAGGGTTGGGACTTCTCTTTCTGATCGCTTTATATTGCGTTGGTGGTGCCTTCGTATTTTCAGAAAAATATTCCAATTTCAACGATACAAGCATAGCAATTCAACCCCCATCTCCGGAACACTTGTTTGGCACGGATACGATTGGTCGGGACATTCTTGCACGCACTATCTATGGCGGTCAAATTTCACTCATGATTGGCCTCACAGCGGTCATACTGGAGGTTTCAGTTGGTATTCTGATTGGCGCACTTTCAGGTTATTTTGGAGGCTGGCTGGATGCTGTTTTAATGCGCTTTACGGAGGCAATACTCATCATCCCACAGATTTTTCTCCTGTTGGTGATGGCCAAATTCTTTACGGGTGATATTCAAGAAGTTACGATTTTTGGACGAGTATTCAGTGGTAGTGTTATCGTCATCGTGGTCATCATCGGAATGACTTCCTGGCCATATTTGGCCCGCATTGTCCGAGCTGAATTTCTCTCCATTAAAGAGAATGAATATATTCTGGCGGCCCGCGCCATTGGCACCCCTACTTATGAAATTATTTTTCTACATATCCTGCCAAACTGTATTGCCCCAATCGTAGTTTCCGCCACTTTGGGAGTTGCCAACGCGATTACGCTCGAGGCTTATATTAGCTTTTTAGGATTGGGCGTGCGCCCGCCAACAGCCACCTGGGGCAACATGCTTGAAGGAGCCTATAATTACATCGAAACCGCGTATTGGATGTGGCTTTTTCCAGGATTACTAATCTTATTGATTGTTCTCGGAATTAATTTTGTGGGCGATGGGCTTCGAGATGCTCTCGATCCACGCAGTCGGACGGTATAAAGTCATGATGACATCACAGAATATTCTCGATGTTACTAATCTTAAAGTGCGCTTCCACACTCCAGAAGGAACAGTGCACGCTGTCAATGGGGTATCCTTTTCATTGCGTGAAGGGGGCACTCTGGCAGTGGTGGGCGAAAGCGGCTGTGGTAAATCTGTAACGATGATGTCAATTTTACGTCTTATCCCCATCCCACCCGGCGAAATTGCCAGTGGTCAGGCCAATTATCGCGGATTTGATCTTCTCAAAATCAGTGAAAAAAATATGGAATCGATCCGCGGCAAAGAAATCGCTATGATTTTTCAGGACCCAATGACATCGCTTAATCCGGTATTGACAATCGGACGTCAGATTACCGAGACATTACGAACTCATCTGGGCATGGACAAAAATGCTGCCAATCGCCGCGCAGCTGAATTGCTCGAGCAGGTAGGCATTCCAGATCCGGGTCGCCGCTTGAATGATTATCCACATCAGTTTTCCGGTGGAATGCGCCAACGCGTGATGATTGCCATCGCTCTGGCATGTGCGCCTTCGTTATTAATTGCCGATGAACCAACAACCGCCCTGGATGTCACCATTCAAGCTCAGATAATTGAACTTATCCAGCGGATACGTGACACCCTTGCCATGGCAGTCATCTGGATCACGCATGATTTGGGTGTCGTGGCCGGGATGGCTGAACAAGTGATTGTGATGTACGCTGGTTTTATTGTTGAGGAGAGTGGGGTTGATGATCTTTACGAGAATCCACGTCATCCTTACACGCTTTCTTTATTAGCAGCCTTGCCACGTGTGGATCGCAGCCGTAATGATCGTTTAAAATCAATCCCAGGGGCACCGCCTAATTTATTGATCGAACCGCATGGCTGCCCTTTTGCACCCCGTTGTGAATATTCCATTGAAAAATGTCGAGTTGATGGTCCAACTTTAACCGAGGTATCCCCGAATCATGCCATTGCCTGCTGGGTGGATATCACTACATCCGAAAAGAATGTTAACTTATTACAAGGATCACAATGACACATCAACCTGCTGCTAATCCATTGGTGGTGGTGAGCAATCTCAAGAAATATTTCCCGATTACCAAAGGGGTTCTGATTCAACGTCAGGTAGGTACTGTCCGTGCCGTCGATGGAATTAGCTTTAATATTTATCCTGGGGAAACCTTTGGCCTGGTTGGTGAGAGTGGCTGCGGCAAGACTACCGCAGGCCGCACGCTGCTGGGTTTGTACCCAATTACATCTGGCAAAATTTCTATCGATGGGCAAGATATGACAGCAATTCACGGTCGTGAAATGCTGGCCATCCGCCGCAAAGCACAAATGATATTTCAGGACCCCTATGCCTCTCTAAATCCACGCTGGACGGTTAATTCCATTGTCAGTGAACCAATGCGCGTCCACCATTTACTCAATGAAAAGGACCGCCTTGAGCGAGCAAAAGAACTGCTGAACCTGGTTGGTTTGAACCCGAGGTTAATTAATCGATTCCCCCATGAGTTTTCAGGCGGACAGCGGCAGCGCATTGGGATTGCCCGGGCACTTGCATCCAATCCGCTTTTTATTGTGTGTGATGAGCCAATTTCTGCATTGGATGTATCCATTCAGGCCCAGGTTGTTAATTTACTCGAGGACTTGCAAGATAGATTTGGCCTTACATACCTTTTTATCGCTCATGATCTCAGTATGGTCCGACATATTTGTGATCGAGTAGCCGTCATGTACCTGGGAATTATGGTTGAATTAGCTGAGCGTGATGAACTCTATGAAAATCCGCTACATCCCTATTCTCGCGCCCTTCTTTCTGCGGTACCCATCCCTGATCCAAAAAAAGAACGCCAGCGTAAACGCGTTATCTTGCACGGCGATGTGCCCAGCCCGATAAACCCACCGAGCGGCTGCAGATTTCATCCACGCTGCCCATTAAAATCAGAACAGTGTACACGTGAGATCCCAGAATGGCGGGAGGCTGAGGCGGGGCATTGGCTGGCGTGTCATAATGTTTGACATGGATGAGACTGGCGATGATTAACTTGGAAAGCTTGCTCCGCATCCCACATGTGGATGTGGATGAGCATTTCGATATTTCGCCAGATGGAACAGCGATTGCCTTTGCCTGGAATTTGAGTGGTCGCTGGGAACTATACACAACCATCATCGATAGGCCGGGTACTTACCAGCTAGTATCACCAGGCTTGGGAAGTCGTTTCAACCCAAAATTTTCACCGATCACCCCAAATTTGCTTGCATGCACCGCGGATTTTGATGGTAGTGAAAGTTATCATCTGCTGCTGTGTGATCTTGCTAATAATTCCAGTGTCGATCTGACACCAGATGACAGTATTCAACCTCGCTTTTCCTGGTCGTCAGATGGAAAACACATAGCCTTCATCTCCAGCCGGTCTGGTTGTTTTGATCTATACATTATTAATCTTGACACTCAACAGGTTAATCTTGCTTATGCTGTTGGGCACCCTATCATGGATGTAACCTGGTCGCCTGATGGTTTGTTGCTTGCGGTGACTGCCGAAACCAGTGGGCAGGAATACGGTATTCAGCTTGTGGAAGTAAATAGCGGAAAAGCTTTGATCTTTTCAATTGGCGATCAACCGCTTAACGCCAAAGATCCTTGCTGGTCACAGGATGGCAAACAACTGGTTTTCTGTGGAGCGCATGACGATTTTGACCAGGTGGGGCTATTTGACCTGGGTGCAAAGCAATTTTCCTGGCTAACAGATGCTTGTGGCAATAATTCTTCACCCACCTGGGATGCCCGGGACGAAAGACTGGTTTATTTACAACAGGTTGGCGCAACTAACCAAATCGTGATCCAGCATCTCACAACAAACATTCCTGATATCACGTTTTCAATACCATTTGGAATTCATACCTTTCCTCGTTTTACACCGAATGGAAGAAATCTTTACTTTATTTTCGAGAATCCCCAAAACCCGCCGGATCTATGGAATTATTCATTCGAGCATAGCCATCCTGAACAAATAACGAATTCGCTGCCCAGCGAAATAAATAAAAATGAACTACCGATGCCGATCGAAATATTTTATCCCGGTCTTGATGAAGGGATAACCGTTCCTGCGCTTTTGTTCCAGTCAAAAAAATCCGCTGCGCCTGGAATAGTAAATATTCATGGAGGCCCGAACTGGCACTATTCATTCAGTTGGTATCCTCTCATGACCCACCTCGCCAGTCGTGGATGGGTGGTGCTTGCACCTAATTATCGAGGTTCCACGGGTTATGGGACCAAATGGCAGACGGCCAACCGTTTTGATATGGGCGGATGTGATACACGGGATGTGACAGCTGGAGCACTCTACCTGCTGCGCGAAGGATTGGTCGATCCAATGCAAATTGCGGTAACCGGGCGAAGCCACGGTGGTTACTTAACCATGACTTGCCTTACGCAATATCCAGAGATTTGGGCTGCTGGATCAGGCGAGGCTCCCTTTTTCAATTGGTTTACATCGCACAATGCATCGCGCGAGGACTTAAAGCACTGGAATATCGAAAACATGGGTGACCCAATCGAAAACGAGGCTAGATGGCGAAGGCTGTCTCCTTATTTTTACCTCGATCACGTGCGTGCGCCAGTTCAAATTATCTGTGGTGGTCTTGACCCACGCTGCCCGGCTGTCGATGCGATTGCGGCCCGAGATAGTTTGTTTGCCCTGGGGAAAGAAGTAGAATTTATGTTATTTTCAGACGAAGGTCATGTCTT
Source organism: uncultured Anaerolineae bacterium (assembly GCA_903846015.1). Classification (GTDB taxonomy): domain Bacteria; phylum Chloroflexota; class Anaerolineae; order Anaerolineales; family Villigracilaceae; genus UBA5195. Next base: position 6,454 of record CAIMZS010000151.1, read on the forward strand.
TTTACAATTGAAGAACATTATCGCTGCCGAAACCAGTCGTGTCGATTTTCTGGCACGTCATCTCAGATCCCTTGAAACCCCCAAGTTATAACAGAAAAACCCCTGATATTAAATCAAGGGTTTGCTGGGTTTCAAGACACGGAATAAGTGGTATTGGCAAATAGTTTGGATGAACCTGGTTAATTGCCCAACTTTGCGCGTTCCTGGACGGCAACAATCTCGTCTAATTTTCTAAAAAGTGGAGCGGGCTGGTTTAGTTTCTGTCCAGGTTCTAATTCACTTGGTTTCCAATAAACCGTGGGGGTCGATTGCTGCGGATGATTCCCTTCTACATTTCGATATCGAAGCACATCATGTTCGCCGAGTGAATCATGAACCGTTTGAACATACTGCTCGCCAAATAGACGGGTTTCGTATCCTAAGCTTGTATTTAGCTTTTCACTCGAAAAGGGCAAAATGGGTGAGAAGAGAATTTTAAGCGAATCTATCGCCTTTAATGCTGTAAAAACTGTAAGAGCGGCAGCATTTCGATCAGTTTTGATGCTTGTCCACGGGGCGTTTGCATCGATGTATCGATTAACTTCTGTTGATAACCGCATGGCTTCACTTAAGGCGGCGCGCAAGTGGACAGTATCCAATTCCTTGCCAACAGTTTCAAAGCCCTTCTCGATTGTGGCGAGCAAGATTAAATCCGTTTCGCGCAAATCCCCAGGATTAATATCAGGAACATGTCCATCCCAGTTTTTATAAGAAAAGGAAAGCATGCGATTCGCGAGGTTGCCCCAAGTCGCAACCAGTTGGTTGTTGTTAAGAGCCACGAATTCGCTCCAGTCCCAGTCACTATCTTTGCTTTCGGGCATATTGATAGTTAGATAATAGCGTAGGGCATCCGGGTCATAACGCGACAGAAAATCACTAC
>CAIMZS010000152.1 GCA_903846015.1 uncultured Anaerolineae bacterium
AAGTGCGGACCCCCTCCGGCCTTCGGCCACCTCCCCCATTTGGAGAGCACAAATGGGGGAGGCTCGAGCACGCGTCCGCTGAGGGTTCTTTATCTCTGTCTGAATGTCGGGGCTTGTATTTTTTGAAGGGCTGGGGAGGCCAGGCCCCAAATTTTTCTGCGGTTTGTGAAAAGGATATCTGAAATCAGGAGCGCTATTATTAAACTCCAGAGCGGGAATTGTTGGGCCTGGGCGATATCCATGCCGAGGGGGTACCAATTCTTCAAGGCGGTCAGTGCCAGGGCGGGGCCGGAACCATCCTGGTTGATCAAACCTGGGCTGGCGCTGGCGGCATCTTTTACGAGCGCGGTGAAAACTTTACCGGCTGGGATGATCTGGTCTTGCTTGCGCAGGCTCAGGCCCAGATTGTAATAGGCCAGCCAATAGACGCTGGCATCGGCTTTGCTCAATAGCTTTTGCTGTTCGGAGGTGTATTTATTGACAATGACCTGGTAGGATTGGCTGGCGGCAGCGTATTGGGCGCTGGAAAGCAGATCATCCGCTTTTTTTGCATCGGCAGTCAGGCCCGGGGCGCTGAAGTTGGAGCGTCCAAACAACTGGATGATGGGAGAGGAGAAATGCAGGATTTTGGCTGAGACAACCTGGTTTTTGGTATCGATAGCACTTTCCAGCAAGTCCCACTGGCCGTTATCCCAGCGCCCGATGATGAGGCTGCCATCGGAAATACCGGCGCGCAGCCAGTCGCTGTCGTATTTTAAGGAAATGATGCTGGGTGACTTTAGTTGGTTTGCCTGGGTTTCCAACTGGACCGGCAGACCGAGCGCAACCAGGGAAGAATCCGGGCTGGATGCGGGGGCCTGGTCGAGGGCTTTGAGAGAGAAGGAAGCATCCTGGGTCAGGGAATTCGCGGGGATGGTAAAGGAGGCTTGATTGAGATACAGCGTACCGCCCTGTTTGACCGAGATCTGCTGCGTAATGCTTCTAATATTTGATTTGGTCAATGCGATTACGGGACGATTGAAATTGAACAGATAGCCGAAGATGCCAGCCCCGACAATCAGACCGGAAAGAAGTCCCAGCCCGAGCATAAGGATGATGCTCAGGCTGATTGGCTTCCAATTCAGCCATGAAGACGGTTGTGCAGTTTGGGTTGAAGCGGAGGCAATCTGAATGCGCTTGCGCTCGGGGATAATTTCCAACACTTTGGCCAGTGCGCCGCTGGCACGTTCGTTGGCGGGGTCCAGCTTGGTGGCCTGACGATAATAGCGCCGGGCGCGCACCAGGTCGCCGGCAGAACGGTAAAAGCTGCCATTTTCAAACTGCGTATTAGCGGCTTGACGATTTTGCATGGTGATGGTCGAATTTTCAATCATATTTCTCTCTCTGCTTCGATGAAATAGCATATTTTTTCAAACAATCTTGCAGCTTACCCAGATGATTATAAATAATGTCTTGTAAATTTCATATAGCCAGCACATAAATTTGCCCTAAATTTATCGTATATAGCCGAATTTTCGCGACTGTTGAGCGGGCCGTAACAGGGGTGCATCCGGCGGGCTGAAAACTTTTGGGTGACTCGCTGATATAAATATTATCGGTTTCCAGCCAGGCAACTAAAGCACAACGACGTAAAACTTAGATAAAAAATATTTCCTGCTTATAAGCAGCTTCAACCAACGGCAACCCCCACCCCAAAATCCTGGTTGGCTCTTGACTTTCTGTCGAAAATCGCTATACTGATGATTGAGCATGATTGAATGTGATTGAAGGTGAGCGATTATGAGCGAATTCATTTCTTCGGCTGAACGTCAAAATAATATTGCCAGTTTGATCGTCCGGCAGGGGCGCGTCAGCGTTGCCGAGATCGTTGATTTGTTTGAGGTCAGCGCGGCGACGGCGCGGCGCGATCTGGAGACGCTGGCTGGGCAGGGCCGCCTGGAGCGGGTGCATGGCGGTGCAATCTCCTTGAAGCATGCGCCGCCGGAGCTGCCGATCATGGAGCGCGGGCAGGAGCAGCGCCTTGCCAAGCAGCGCATTGGGCAGGCGGGGGCTGCATTGGTGCGCGATGGCGAGACGGTCCTGCTGGGCTCGGGTACGACGGTGTTGGAGGTGGCGCGCAATCTCAGGTCGCGAATCGGGCTGACGGTCATCACCAATTCACTCCCGGTTCTGAATACCCTTTCCGGGCTGGCAGGGATCACTATCATTGCGTTGGGCGGGATGCTGCGACCCAGTGAGCTGTCGTTTATCGGTCACGTCACCGAACAGGCCCTGGCCGAAGTGCGCGCCGACAAGGTCATCATCGGGGTGCATGCCATCAGCCTGGAGAACGGCCTGACCAATGATTACATGCCGGAAACGCTGACGGATCGCGCTATTCTGAAGGCCGGGCGCGAAGTGCTGGTGGTGGCGGATCACACCAAGGTCAACGCGGTGGCGGCGGCTTTCCTGGCGCCGCTGAGCAGCATCCAGGTTTTTGTGACGGACGACGAATCGCCCGCGGATTTTCTCGAGGCCCTGCGCCAGAACGGCGTAAGGGTATTTTCATCCTGAGAGGGCAGCATGCAGCTTGAACAATTCCATCCCAAGTCCAAACTTATCACCCGCACCACCCTGGTAAACCGGCCAAAATACCCGCTCATTGATGCGCATAACCATTTAGGCTCGCCGTTTGGGGGCGGCTGGGACAAAAAACCGCTGGCGGAGCTGCTGGATACGCTGGATGAGGCCGGGGTGGTGGCTTATGTGGATTTGGACGGGGGCTGGGGTGAACACATTTTGAATGCGCACCTCGATCTCTTCAAGCAGCCGGCGCCGGAGCGTTTCCAGATCTTTGGCGGGGTGGATTGGGAGCGTTGGCTTGAGCTGGGTGATCGATTCCCAGAGTGGGCTGCGGGGCGGCTCAGAATTCAGAAGGAGCGCGGGGCGCAGGGTTTGAAGATTTGGAAACCGTTCGGGCTGCACGTGCGTGATCACCTGGGCACGCTGGTGGGCGTGGATGATGCCCGCCTGGACCCGATCTGGCAGGCGGCTGGCGAGCTGGGTCTGCCGGTGCTGGCGCATGTCGCTGACCCGGTGGCATTCTTCGATCCGATTGATGAAACCAATGAGCGCTGGGAGGAGATCGGCGCGCACCCGGATTGGGCCTTCACCAGTCCACCGTTCCCTTCATTTAATAGCATCCTGCATGGGTTTTATAACCTGGTGAAACGCCACAGCGGGACGACCTTTATCGGGGCGCATGTCGGTTGTTATGCCGAGAACCTGAGCTGGGTGGGTAAAATGCTGGATGATTGTCCAAATTATTTCATCGATATTTCGGCGCGGTTGGGCGAACTGGGCCGGCAGCCGTACAGCGCCAGGCGTTTTTTCATCCAATACCAGGATCGCATCCTGTTCGGGAGCGATGCCGGACCGGATCTGGAGGCGTATCGCCTCGGGTATCGTTTTCTGGAGACCGATGACGAATATTTTAACTATAACGGCGGCGAAGTTCCACAGCAGGGGCGCTGGCAGGTGTGCGGTTTATATTTGCCGGACGATGTGCTGGAGAAGGTCTATCAAAAGAACGCCATAAAAGTGTTGAACATCTCATAAGGAGCGTATGGAACGAGGCATTTATACCAAAACGGAAATTCTTTCACAGCCTGAGGCCTGGGCGGATGCGCTGGATGTGGTTGAGAAGGCGCGGGCGGCGCTGCTTTCACTGTTGACGGATGAATTTGAGCAGGTGCTGTTTACGGGCTGCGGTTCGACCTATTATTTGTCGATGGCGGCGGCGGCTTTGTTTCAGGAGAGCACCGGCAAGATTGCGCGCGGCGTACCGGCCGGTGAGCTGCTGCTCAATCCGCAAGTGGTGCTGGGAAGCGGAAAAACGCTGTTGGTGGCGGTCAGCCGCTCAGGCTCAACCACTGAAACAGTTCGGGCTGTGGAGCAGTTTAAGCGCGAGCGCGGCGGCAGGGTGCTGGCGATCACCAATTACGGCGATCAGCCGCTGGCGGGGCTGGCAGACCTGGCGCTGGTCATTGAAAAGGGGCAGGAAGAGAGTGTCGCCCAAACGCGTTCGTTTGCCAGTATGTTTGTGGCTGCAACCGGGCTGAGCTTACTGGCTGGGCAGCGCGTGAGTGAATACCAGGCCATGCGCGGGCTGCCGGAGGTAGGCGCGAAATTGATCGACCGTTATGACAGCCAGGCGCGTGGTATTGGCGAGGCTCTCGAGCTTGACCGGTTCTATTTTCTAGGTTCAGGCGCGCGCTATGGTTTGGCGTGTGAAGTGTCTCTTAAAATGAAGGAGATGACCCTGACACACAGTGAACCGTTCCACTTTATGGAATTCCGGCATGGGCCGATGAGCATGGTGACGGAAAACGCCGTGGTGGTGGGAATGGTTTCCGAGAAGAATTTCCGTCATGAGACGGCTGTATTGAATGAAATGCAAACCATGGGCGGCAGGGGGCTGTCGCTGGCGGAGGCGCAATCCAATGTGTCTTTTGAATCTGGCCTCCCTGAAAGTGCCCGGGCGGTGCTGTATCTGCCCGCTTTGCAGTTGATGGCTTTTTATCGCTCTTTGGCGAAAGGATTGAATCCGGACCGTCCGAAGAATTTGACGGCAGTGGTAAAACTCGATTTGTAACATACAAAGGAGAGAAAAATGAAAAGGTTGCTGTTTGTTTTTGTTATTTTGAGCTTTGTCCTGGCGGCTTGCGGTGGCAGCGCCCCGGTTGCGCAGGCCCCGGCGGCAACTGTCGCGCCGGCTGCGAAAACCGAGATCACTTTTTCGATGTGGGGCGCGCCGGAGGAGCTGGCGGTGTGGAAACAGATTGTGAGCGACTTTGAGGCTGCCAACCCGGCTATCAAGGTCAACGTGGAAGTTTCGGACTGGGATTCTTACTGGAGCAAGCTCAAAACACAGCTTGCGGCCGGAACACCTCCCGATATTTTCGCGATGGATGCGCCCCTGTTCCTGGATTATCAGAATCGTGGCGTTCTGTTGAACCTGCAGCCTTATATCGATAAGGCCCCGGATATGTTGAAGGATGTTTACCCGCAGACTCTCTCGGCATATAAGACCGCGGATGGTTATTACGGCCTGCCGCGCGACTTTCAGACGATCGTTTTGTTTTACAACAAGGATATGTTCGATAAGGCTGGGATGGCTTACCCAAGCGCGGATTGGAGCTGGGATGATTTGCGTGCTGCCGCGAAGAAATTGACACTGCCGGCTGGCACGGATGGCAAGAAGCAGTATGGTTTTATCTTTGATCAATGGGATATGGAAGTGGGTTGGAGCGAGGCGATCTGGTCGTATGGCGGCGAGATCATCAGCGCGGATCACAGCAAGACTCTGATCGGCGAGCCGAAGGCGCGCCAGGCCTGGCAGTTGTTGAATGACATGGTATTTGTCGATAAATCTGTGCCGGATGCAAATGAGATTGGTCAGTACGGTGGTGATCTGTTCCAGTCCGGGATTGCGGCGATGATGCCGATGGGTCATTGGTCGGTGCCTGGCTATAACACGGCTGGATTTAAGTATGACGTTGCGCCCATGCCGAAGGGCCCAGCCGGACAGGCTACCAGCGTCAACAGCGCCGGGTTTGTGGTGGCGAAGGCTTCCAAAAATCCTGAGGCGGCTTTTGCCTTCATTCAATATGCCCTCAGCAGCAAGGGACAAACGCGCCTGGCAGAGCTTGGTTTTGCCTGCCCGGTGCTTAAGTCGGTGGCGGAAAGCCCACTCTTCTTGCAGCAAAAGGGATCGAGCCTGAATGAGAAGGTGTTCCTGGATGCGCTGAGCTATGCCCACATGAAGCCGGTGTTTAAGGGCTATGATGAGTGGGCGGCAGCCGTGGGGGATGGCATGGGGGCTGCCTGGCGTGGCGAGGCCGATTTGAATAAGACGCTGGACGAGGTCATTGTTGCGGCGGACGCGGTCCTGGCGAAGAACAAGTAAATTATTTTCAAGAATTTTGAACCGCGAAGGCGGGAAGCGCGCAAAGAAAACCTGTGCGGGTCTTTGCGCCTTCGTGGTGAATTTCTTCCGGCTTGTTTGAGATTGGGAGCCTGGCATGAGTATTGCTGATCAACGGGAACAGGTTGGGCTGAAGCCGATGGGGGCCGAGAAGGTTGCACTGTGGTTAATGCTGACGCCGACGATAATCGGGCTGTTGTTTGGCGTGCTGGGTTCGATTGTGGCGACGCTGGTGTTGAGCTTTACACATTGGGATTTGCTGACTGCGCCAACCTGGGCGGGTTGGGTGAATTATGCTGCGCTCTTCACAGATGCCAAGCTGCTCAAGTCGCTGGTTAATACGTTTTCGTTCAGCCTGTTATATGTTCCGAGTGTGGTGATTGTCTCGCTGCTGGCGGCGGTGCTGCTCAACCGCAAGCTGCCGGGGGTGTCCATTTTTCGGACTATCTTTTTCCTTCCGGCGGTCACTTCAGCGGTGGCAACTGCGCTGGTGTGGAACATGATTTACGGCAAGGATACCGGTATTTTGAATTACATCATCCAACAGTTTGGCGGGCAGCCGGTCTGCTGGTTGTGTACGGATAAAGTCTTGTTTGCCCTGATTATCGTCAATGTGTGGGGCGCGATTGGGGAGGGGATGATCATTTTCCTGGCGGGGTTGACGGCGGTGCCCAGGGATTATTACGAGGCCGCCATGTTGGACGGCGCGACCGATTTGCAGCAGTTTTTCAGGATCACGCTCCCATTGGTGACGCCGAGCATCTTTTTTCAGACCCTGATGTCAACCATCAATGCTTTTCAGGCGTATGATTATATTTACATGCTCACGCGCCGAGGCCAGGGCGACAGTTCTTTTCCGGTGATGGTGTATTCCATCTATCGCAATGCCTGGACTTTTTTCAATTATGGCGGCGCGAGTGCCCAGGCGGTCGAACTGACCTTGTTTGTGGTGATCTTGATGGCTTTTTATTTCTGGCTTGAGAAGCGTTACGTTTTTTACGAATGAGGGTCTGCCGTGAATAAGAATAATCAAAAAATGATTCTCGACCTGGTGTGTTATGTCCTGCTGATCTTTGGTTCGGTCATTATGGTGGGGCCGTTCTTCTGGATGGTGGCGACGGCTTTTAAGCTGCCGGCGGATCAGTTTACGCGCACATTGATCCCGCCCACATTTACGATCCAGAATTTCAAGGAGTTGTTTTCGGTTGATATCAATTTCCCGGGGCTGTTCTTTAACAGTACCTATATCTCGTTCCTGACGACGATCGGCCAATTGTTGACATGCGCGATGGCGGCTTTTTGTTTTGCGGTGGTTAATTTCAAGGGTCGTGGTCTCTTGTTCAGCTTGCTGTTGGTGACGATGATGATCCCGGCCCAGGTGACTTTGATTCCGAATTTCATTTTTTTCAAGCTAGTGGGGCTGGTGGGGTCGAGCGTTCCACTGTGGCTGCCGGCTTTTTGGGGCGGGGCCTTTGGGACATTTTTGCTGCGCCAGTATTTCCTGACGATCCCGCGTGATCTGGTGGATGCGGCGCGCATCGATGGGGCTTCGCTGTTTCAGATTTTCTGGAAGATTTATATGCCGCTTTCGAAGCCAGCCCTGGCGGCGTTGGCGATTTTCACGTTTCAAGGGGCCTGGAATGACCTGCTGCATCCGTTGGTGTATATGCCGGCGGTGCCGAATACGACTCTGACGGTGGGGCTGGCTTTTTTCCAACAGCAGCTTACCCTGGGCGGGAAGTTTACGGTCTTGATGGCTGGCGCGTTGGTCAGTATCTTGCCACTTGTGATTGTGTTTTTCGTGGCTCAGAAGCAGTTTATCGAAGGCATCGCTCTGAGCGGTGTCAAACGCTGAGTCGTTTTTTTTGTTCTCTGCCTTGCCTGTCATTCCCGAAGAACATCGGGACAGGTGTGCGAAACCGGCGCTCTTGTTCTATGCAGGTTGTGGCAATCTCCGACAATGTGGCGGTTGTGCCGCGGCGGGAGGGTGCTGTTGATGGAGGTGAGATTGCCATGCGGGAGAGCGCCGCTCGCCTCGTGCGGGAGCCGTGACTATCGCAATGACGGCGGCGGGTGTTCTTTGAGAATGGCGGTACCTTTTTGGTGTCACAGTTTTGAGGTGCTTTATGAGCGATAGGCAATGTTGCGTTTATATCATGACGAATGTGCATAACACCGTTTTGTACACCGGCGTTACCAATGATTTGGCTCGTCGGGTGTTGGAGCATCGCTCTGGCAAGGGTAGCAAGTTTAGTGGAATGTATCACACTAACAAATTGGTGTATTATGAGTGTGGTGATGTTGTAAATGTTGCCATTTTTCGTGAGAAGCAAATTAAAGCAGGGACGCGTCAGAAGAAACTTGATTTGATCAATGGGATGAACCCGGATTGGAAGGATTTGTATGAGGAATTTTTTGTTTAATGGTTTTCCCACGCCAATTATCTGTCATTGCGAAACCGGCGCTCTTGTTCTATGCCGGTTGTGGCAATCTCAGATAGTGTGACGGGAGTGTCCGCGGCGGGAGGGTGCTGCTGATGGAGGTGAGATTGCCACGCGGGAGAGCGCCGCTCGCCTCGTGCGGGAGCCGTGACTACGTAATGACGGAGGCGGGAGTGTCCGCGGCGGGAGGGTGCTGCTGATGGAGGTGAGAT
>CAIMZS010000153.1 GCA_903846015.1 uncultured Anaerolineae bacterium
GTTCGATGCTGATGAAATCCGGAAATGTTTCCCGGCGTGTACATGAGTTGGCAGGCAGATGCAAGCCTGGCGCCGCGATTATTTGCGCTGCGAGAATAGCGCGTCTGCGAAGGCGCCGATCTGGGCGATGGCCCGTTTTCCTTCCGGGAGGAATTTGGCGGTAAACTGCCATTCGTGCTGCATCCCCGGCCACACTTCCAGGGTTACAGCCACCCCGTCGGCCCTGGCTTTTTCGGCCAGCAGTTCCACGTCAGAAAGGAGAACTTCATGCGAACCCACCTGTATCAGCATTGGTGGCAATCCTCGCAAATCCGCAAAAGATGGAGATACCGAGGGTGAGCGTGGCTCCTCCTCAACGCCCTTCAAGTAGATCTCGACCGCCTTGCGTTCCTTTCTTTCGTCCAACATGAGATCCTTCCTGGCGTTAAACGTCCACGATGCGCCAGAGAAGGTCAGATCGGGCGCGGGCGACAGGCATATTGCCGCAGCCGGAAGCGGCTGGTGGTTATCTCGAAGCCGGGTGAGCAAGTTGAGGGTGAGCGTGCCGCCGGCCGAGTCGCCAGCTACGATAATCTGGCCTGGCGGAATGCCCTGGGCCAGCAGCCATTCGTAGGCGGACTGGGTATCATCGATGCCAGCCGGGTAGGGATGCTCGGGAGCGAGGCGGTAGTCGATCAGCAGCGCGCGCGCCTGGCAGGCAATTGCCACGTTACCCGCCAGGGTGCGGTGACTGACGATCGAGCCGGAGTTGAAGGAACCGCCGTGGAGAAAGAGGATGAACCGACCGGGCTGTACCTCCTGGGGGTGGATCCATTCGGCTGGGACACCTTTGGCGGTAATCGCTTCGCAGGTGATTTTGCCAAAGGGCTTGAACATTTTCGCCATAGACTCAACTTCGGCGCGTTCCTTGGCCACATCAAGCTCGCCTGAGCCGCCCGACAGGAGCCGGTTGATTCTTAAATAAATTTCAAGAGCGCGTGTTTGCCAACTGACCATAGCTGTCTCCTTAGATAACGTCAATGAGTGTTGTGTTGAAAACCGAGAGATGGAGCTTTTTTGCCGGGCAAACCATGCCTGATGGGTGCTTGGATCAGAACATCATCCCAACTGTTTTATTATACACAATCCATCAGGCGAGTTCAATAATTCAGGCGATTTTTCGGATGGGTGACGGTGAAACGGGCGGGAGGGTTTTGCCGATGAAGCGGAGATGCCCCACAGGAACTGGGGTCTACCTCGAGCCACGTCGCGGAGAGCGCGCTGCTCGCAATGACGGGAAAGCGGAGAGCACGCTCCTCCGCAATGACAAGAAGATGGAGATGCCCCATCTTCCCGAGAAAACCTTACCCGGGAACTTTCTTTCGGTCTCACTCGTCTTTGTGTGGCAGTAAAAGTCGAAACAATTTTGCTTGGAAAGGTTAAATCTTAATGAAAACCCCATTGTCCCTGTTTATCGGTATCCTGATGTTGAGCTTGCTTGCTTGCGGGATTTTCTCACCCATCGCCACGCTTCAACCACGGGCTGTGCCTCCAACCGCGCCTGCCAACCGGCCGCTAGAACCCCAGCCCACTGTCATGGCAGCCAATCCGGTGGCTGCGCCTCAGATCACCAGTTTCAAGATGTTTGACGAGGCAAATGGTTGGGCGCTTTCTGAACAATCCGTTTTGCGCACGACCACGGGCGGCGCTACCTGGGTCACGGCATTCCCCGCCGGTGTCTCGTTCAACGGTTTGCCTGGAAGTGCGTATTTTTCAAGCGCGTCTTCCGCCTGGGTTCTGGTTCCTGACCCTGGTGCGCCTACCAGCGCGGGGAAACTGTATGCCAGCAGTGATGGCGGCCTGAATTGGAGTGTTCTTCCCGTTCCTTTCGCTGTCGGTCAGATCCAGTTTCTGGACATTCAGCATGGATTCGCGCTGATCAGTTTCAACCAGACGCCAGGCTCTGCTGATCTGGCCCTTTACCAGACCAGCGACAGCGGCGTCACATGGTCACGAACCTTCCTTACCGACCCGGCGGCTGCCACCAGCCTGCCAGTCAGCCAGGCGATTACCGGGTTCTACTTCCGAGACCCTTTGCATGGTTGGATATCCGGTGCCAAATCCAGCGACACCCAATCTTACTTATATTCCACTGCGGATGGAGGCAAAACCTGGGCGCCTCAAGCGGTGGTGGAAAATTCAGAGCTTGCCAATGCCAATGTCACTGCTTACCCGCCGCTTTTTTTCAATCAAAACGCTGGCATCTTCGGGCTGACGGTGACATCTGCGACGGTTTCGGAAACCATATTTGTTATCACGAACGATGGCGGGCTGACCTGGCTCTCAACTAACTCGCTCCCTGGCCCGGCAGGCGACAAGTATGCTATCGTGAATCCCAATTACTGGTTGGTCTGGGCGCGCACTCGTTTTTATGCCAGCAGCGATGGCGGTTTTAGCTGGTTGGATTTCAGCCCAAATCAGAATTTTGGCGATGCCGCTGGTGATTACCTGGTGAGCATGAGCTTTATCTCAAAAACTACCGGCTGGGCCCTGACGATGGATGCAAATCTGCGCCGTGTCCTTTACCGGACCAGCGATGGCGGGGTGACCTGGCAAGCCCTGGCTCAATAACCAGCGCGCCCAGGCATCCTGGCAGTTTGCTCATCCGCCAAGTTCCCTGCGGCTATCGGTTACGGATTGTCATAGGCGTAGAAAATGTAATCTTGTGAGGTTGTCGCGATTCCTATATCGTGCAGCAATCTGAGAAGTTGTGCGCGGTGATCTGTGCCGTGATTAGCCACCTGGAGAAGCACTTGCCACAGCATGAGGTCTTTGTCTTCTTCTGGTTCTTTTATCGGCTTATCGAACAGCATATCGTCTTGCAATTCTGCCAGATAGGCGCGCATACTTTGCTCAACACTGTCCCAGCGCGCGCCAATGATTTTGCGATCGTCAAAGTTGACGGCAGGCAGCGCTTCTGGAGGTTCGACACCCTGCAGCTCGCTGAACCAGGCTTCATCAACGCTCATGAGATGAACAATTTGGTCCCGAACAGACCCATGCGAGTACCCCACAGCCTGGGTGAACTGTTGATAGGATAGTGCCGCGAGACAACTATCCCAAACCTTGCGGTTCTCGGCAAAATGATAATTGTAAAAATGGCGAAAGGCGTTTGCATTCATTTTTGTAACACACTCCTATGTAAGCGACCAACGAAGGAAGCATGGATGCGCGGAGCTGCACCAAATCTGCATGCCCCGGATCCCCGCCTGGCAGGTTTGATTCATCAGTCAAAAAAACACATTTGCTGCTGGTAGAGTGATTGTACAACAAAAGGGAATTAATAGCCTCCATCCTGCCATGGTGAGTCTTATTTTCTTATAAACCTGGACTTTTTTGGGGAATTGGTCGCCTGTTGGCAGATGCAACAGGTTGATGGGCGAAGTGCAGACCCCCTCCGGCCTTCGGCCACCTCCCCCATTTGGAGAGCACAAATGGGGGAGGAAA
>CAIMZS010000154.1 GCA_903846015.1 uncultured Anaerolineae bacterium
GAGATTGCCACGCGGGAGAGCGCCGCTCGCAATGACGGTAAGAGATTGCCACGCGGGAGAGCGCCGCTCGCAATGACGGTAAGAGATTGCCACGCGGGAGAGCGCCGCTCGCAATGACAGCAGGAGATTGCCACGCGGGAGAGCGCCGCTCGCAATGACGGCAGGAGATTGCCACGCGGGAGAGCGCCGCACGCAATGACGGCAGATTGCCAGCTAATTAATGAAAACAAGGAGAAATTCTTATGCCTACAGTAAAAAGTCTCGAAGATTTACAGCGCATCAGGGCAGAAGCCCTCAAGAAGCGCGAGATTAAGTCCGCGCCGGGCAGTATTACGATTGTGGTTGGGATGGGTACACCCGGTATCGCTGCCGGGGCGCGTGAAACGTTGAAGGAAATCCTGGGCGTGATAGAAGAAAAGCGCCTGGAAAATATCACAGTGCGCCAGACCGGTAATATTGGGATGGATTCATGGGAGCCGATCGTGCAGGTGTTGATGGCGGATGCCGCCCCGGTTACATATGGAAAGGTGACGCCCTTTATGGCGCGTCAGATCATGGATCAGCATGTGCTGGGCGGCAAGATCGTCAGCGGGTATGTTGTTCCAGCATAAATAAGGTCCCGGTCTTTGCGATAGTGTCGGTTCTCGCACGACCACGGGAAGGATTAGCATGGCTTTTTATCGTTCACACGTTTTAGTTTCTATCGATCCGGAGTGCCTTGCAAAAGGCGCGCATGAGATCATCGATGCCTTGAATGATGAGTTGATCGCTCAGGGCTTGTTGGAAGAAGTACAGGTCCTGGAGACCTCGCGCATCGGTGACCCGTACCGGCTTGGGCCGGATATGCTGGTTTATCCGGAAAATGTGCATTACGCCAATCTGAGCGTCGATGACATCCCGTTCCTGGTGGAGGAGCATTTCCTGAAGGGGCGCGTGGTGGAGAAGTTCCGTGCCCAGGAGAAGGCAGTCTCAGATGAAGAACTGGGCGCGCCCAAACCCAAGGAAGTTCGTATCGTGCTGCGCAACTGCGGCAAGATTGATCCGCATAATATCGAAGAATATATCGCTGAGGATGGCTACCAGGCGCTCGCGCAGGTTATCACTTCATTCAGCCCGGAGCAGGTCATCGATGAAGTGATGAAATCCGGTTTGCGTGGCCGTGGCGGGGCGGGCTTCCCGGCGGCGCGCAAGTGGCAGTTATGCCGCCAGGTGCAGGATGCTCCCAAATATCTAACCTGCAATGCCGATGAGGGCGACCCGGGCGCATTCATGAACCGGCGTGTGCTGGAAAGCGATCCGCACTCTGTGGTGGAAGGCATGATCATCGCTGCTTATGCCATTGGCGCCAGCCTGGGATATATTTACTGCCGGGCTGAGTATCCGATTGCGGTGCAGAACCTGAAGATCGCGATTGCCCAGGCGCATGAATTTGGTTTTTTGGGCAAAGACATCTTTGGAACCGGTTTTGCTTTCGACCTGGAAGTGCGTATGGGGGCTGGGGCGTTTGTGTGTGGCGAGGAGACCGCTCTGATCGCCTCGATTGAGGGCAAACGCGGAGAACCGCGCCCGCGCCCGCCGTTCCCGGCAGTTCAGGGTGTATGGGGCAAGCCGACTAACAATAATAATGTTGAGACTTATGCGGTTGTGCCGCAAATCATCCTGCATGGCGCAGAATGGTATGCCAGCATGGGCACCGAGCGCAGCAAGGGTACCAAGACTTTTGCCATCGCTGGCGATGTGATCAATACCGGACTGATCGAGGTGCCGTTTGGCATCACGCTGCGCGAGGTGATCTTCGACGTGGGCGGGGGCATCAAGGATGGCAAGCAGTTCAAGGCCATCCAGACTGGCGGGCCGATGGGCGGCTGCCTGACGGGGGAACACCTCGATCTGCCGCTGGATTACGAAGCGCTGACCGCAGCGGGTTCCATGATGGGATCCGGCGGTCTGATCATCATGGATGATGAGACCTGCATGGTGGATATGGCGCGCTTCTTCATGGAATTCACCCAGGATGAATCATGCGGGAAATGCACACCCTGCCGGGTGGGTACGCGCCGTATTCTCGAGATTCTCGAGAAGATCTGCCAGGGACAGGGGCAGCCCGGTGATATTGAAGCGCTGGAAGATCTGTGCTTTGAGGTCACCAAGAATTCCTTGTGTGGGCTTGGTCAGGGCGCGCCTAACCCGGTCATCAGTATGTTGAAACATTTTCGGGCTGAGTATGAGGCCCATATTTATGAAAAGAAGTGCCCGGCTCGGGTTTGCAAGGCGCTGATCCGTTTCGAGATCCAGCCGCCAACCTGCACAGGCTGCACGGTTTGCGCGCGTAACTGTCCTGTGGAAGCCATCAGTGGCGAGCGCCGGCAGGTTCACTTGATCGATGTGCATAAGTGCATTCGCTGCGGTATCTGCGCCCAGGTATGCAACTTCAATGCCATTAGTATATTGAGTTAGCACTACAAGGAGGCAGGATGTTAAAGATTGCCGAAGAGAAAAACCTGGCCGGGATCGTGGAAACTGCTGTTCGAAAGCACGGTGCGCAAGCCGATGCTTTTATCCCGATTCTGTTGGATATCAACCATAATTACGGCTATATACCTGGTGAAGCCATCCAGCTTGCTCGTACTCTCCTGCATGATTTGCCTGGAAAATCGGCTGTTGGGCATGTCAATGAGCAGCCTCTGCTGGTCTCGGAAGGACAGTTGTACGGGTTGGCTTCCTTCTACCATATGTTGCATACCGAAAAGACCGGGCGGCATGTGGTTCAATTTTGCGAATCAGCTCCCTGTCATGTGCAGGGTGGGCGCGAATTGTGGAAGGAAATCCAGCAGGTTCTCAATTTGAAGGCTGGCGAGACCAGCCCTGATGGGAGCTTCACGCTTAAGACGGTGAGCTGCCTGGGATTGTGCGGCGTCGGGCCGGTCATGCTGGTCGATGATGACATGTATGGAAATGTCGAGCCCGGGCAGTTGGCGGATATTTTTGCCAGGTATGAGCTCCAGGATGAAGCCGGACTCCCCATCGGAGGTGCAAAATGAAATTCACCCGTTCAATGGTGCTGGTTTCCAATGATCCAGAGAGTATACGCAGAGGCTCAGCCGAGGTCTACCAACAGTTCCAGCATGATCTGGCGCAAGCGGGGCTGAGCGATGAAGTTTCCCTGGCACAGTTTACCGATGGTGGGCGCGAAGATGCCTTGCCGCTGGTGATTATTTACCCCGAAGCGAGCGCCTACGGGCCTGTCAGCCCTGCGGATGTGGCGCGAATCGTGGAAGAACATTTGTATAAGGGGCGCGTGGTGGCTGACCTGCTGGCGCCGGTCAAGGAACTTTCCGGACGGATTGGCTGGCTAAAGGCTCGCAAAGGTGCCTTGCCGATGGAAAAACGCATTGTGCTGCGCCGCGCCGGACGTATTGATCCCGAGAATATTGAAGAATATATTGTGGAAGAAGGTTACCAGGCCCTGGCTCGTGTGCTGGCAGGTACGCGTATGCAGGTGATCGAAGAACTGGAAGAATCCGGGCTGCAAGGGCGTGGTGGCGCCGGGTTCCCAACCGGGCGCAAGTGGCGTTTTGTCGGATCGACCAAAAGCCCCAAGAAATACGTTGTGTGCAATGCCGATGAGAGCGAACCGGGTACTTTTAAAGACCGCGTCATTCTGGAAGGTGATCCGCACAGCATCATAGAGGCCATGATCATCGCCGGTTTTGCGGTTGGCGCGGATGAAGGTTACATTTATGTGCGCGGCGAATACCAGTTGGCCCAGCGCCGTCTGGAGAAGGCCATTCTGCAGGCGCGCGAATTTGGCCTGCTCGGCAAAGACATCATGAATTCCGGTTTCGATTTTGATATTCATGTGCACAGCGGCGCGGGCGCTTATGTATGTGGTGAAGAGACCGCTCTGCTGGAATCGATTGAGGGCAAACGCGGCGAGCCGCGCGCTCGTCCGCCTTATCCCACCACTCACGGGTTGTGGGGCAAGCCGACCCTGGTCAACAATGTCGAAACGCTGGCCAATGTTCCAGCTATCATCCTGAATGGTGGCGAGTGGTATCGTGGAATTGGGACGCCGTCCAGCCCCGGGACAAAGACTTACACTATCCTGGGCAATATCAATTTCAGAGGCCTGATCGAAGTGCCGATGGGGATTACGCTGCGCGAAGTCATCAATATCTATGGGCATGGGCTGCCAGCTGGCGCGTCGTTTAAACTGGCGCAGACCGGCGGCTCAAGTGGTTCAATCATTCCTGCCAGCCTGCAGGATACCCCCATGGATTTTGAATCCTTCCGCAAGGCGGGCGTCTCGCTTGGATCCGGAGCCTTGTTGATCTGTGATGAGCGCACCTGCGTGGTGGATCTTGCCATTACACTGATGAAGTTCTTTCGGTTTGAGTCGTGTGGCAAGTGCACCCCCTGCCGCGTGGGCACTGACCGCGCCTTGCGCATCCTGACATCGATCAGCCAGGGTGAGGCTCAATTGAGCGACCTTGATACGCTGCTCGGCCTGGCAGAAGAATTGGAGATTGCCTCCAACTGCGGGCTTGGGCAAACTGCCTCTGTTCCGATCCGCGATACGCTTAAACATTTCCGCGCTGAAGTGGAAGCTCACATTCTCTTGGGTGTCTGTCCCACCGGCGTGTGCGATATGGCTCCAGTGCAGGTCGTCTGAACCGTGATTTTTAGGATTGGCGGATGAGCATGATTAGAGCAAGAGCGTTGAAACCACGAACGACACGAAGCACATGAAAAAGTTGTATATATTAAAGACCAAAAGCAATCCTGTGCCCTTTGATGGGATCGGGAACTAAAAAAAACGAGGCAATTATGGTTCAACTAACGATTAATGGCAAACAGATCGAAGCTGTCGAGGGGATGACTGTCCTTTCGGCGGCCAAGCGGGCTGGGATCGAAATCCCGACTCTGTGCGCGCATAAGGAATTGACCCCCTTTGGCGGATGCCGTCTGTGTATCGTCGAGGTGCAGGGCTTTCGGGTCCCAATCGCCTCCTGTACGCTGCCGGTCAGCAACGGCATGGTGATCAACACTCAGAGCGAGGCGCTCAGCAAGTCCCGCAAGTTTATTCTCTCGATGTTGTTTAGCGAGCGCAATCATTTCTGCCCGTTTTGCCAGGTCAGCGGTGGCGACTGCGATTTGCAAAACGCGGCTTACGCCCAGAACATGACCCATTGGCCCATGCAGCCGGGCTGGAACAAGTTCCCGGTTGACAGCAGCCACCCGTATTTTGTGCTGGATAACAACCGCTGTATTTTGTGCCGCCGGTGCGTTCGTGCCTGCGCCGAGATGGCTGGCAATTTTACCCTGACAATGGCTGAACGCGGCGCCTCTACCCTGGTGGTGGCAGATACCAACGTGCCGTTGGGCGAAAGCTCGTGCATCAAGTGCGGAAGCTGTGTGCAGGTGTGCCCAACCGGTGCACTGATCGACCGGACCAGCGCTTATCAGGGTCACGACCTGGCGATGACCGAGATCACATCGGTGTGCGCTGGCTGCTCAGTGGGCTGTGGTATCAAGTTGATTGTGCATGACAATCGCATTGTGCGAATTGAAGGTGACTGGGATGCCCCTGTCAATCGGGGTGTCTTGTGCGAACATGGTCGCTATGATCCGATGAATGAAACCCGTACCCGCCTGACCAAACCGTTAATGCGCAAGGATGGCAAATTGGAGCCGGTCTCGTGGGATGAGGCTCTGGGCGCAGTGGCCGAAAAACTAAAGCCTCTGGCTGGGCGCGAGCATGATGGGCTGGCGGCGATCGCTTCCACACGCCTACCCGTTGAAGCCCTCTCGATGTTTAAGGAATTATTCCTTGATGGCTGCAAGAGTGATATGGTAACCAGCAGCGAGGAAGGAATGACGACTGCCAGTGCTCATGCTGTGGCCGAAAAAGCCGGCGCTTTTGAGGGCAAGCTGGACTTGCTGCGCACGGCCGACGTGGTGATGTGCATCGGCGCCAATGTGGCCCGCAGCCACATGGTGGCTGGCTTTATGATCAAGCGCGCCCTGCCCAAGGGCACCCGCCTGATCAACATTGACCCGGAGCTCAGCGAGCTGGATGAATTGGCCAATATTTCGCTCAAACCCGTCAAGGGCAGCGATCTGGCATTGGTAAAGGGCATGCAGGCCCTGATTGTCAAAGAAGGCCTGGGACGCGCTTTTCTTGAGATTCTTGATGCTGATAAACTGATTGCAGAGGCGGTTGAGGTGTGCGGAGTTAGCCTCGAGACGCTCAGCAGTGCTGCTCGCGTTTTGGCGAATGCAGTCACCCCGGTGATTCTATTTGGCAAAGGCGTCACGGCTCAAAGAGATGAAGAATTGATTGCCGCTCTGCTTGATCTTGCCAGGCTGACTGGTGTAATTGATAGCGAACGGCTGGGCTTGCTTTCCATCAAGGGTGAGGCCAACAGCTTGGCTGCTGCTCAACTGCGGCTGGAAAGTCAATTTGTACTCAATGGTCAGAAAGCAGTCTTCGCCGCGATCGGTGATGATTTCGTCTCTAAAAGATTGGTTGAACGCCTGGGTCAGTCGCCATACCTGGTGGTACAGGCTGCCTATGCTTCTGCACTGACTGAACGGGCTGATGTCGTGCTGCCCGTGACGTTGTGGAGCGAGCAGGCCGGGCATTACCTCAATATGGATGGGCGCTTACAAGCAGCGGCCAAAGCCGTCGAGGCTCCTGCTGGCATTCGTGAGAGCACTGCCGTTCTGGCTGAGATCGCCATGCGTATGAATATGCCGGTCAAGCATGACTGGCGCGGCGAAGTGAAAATTTTAGATTGAGGATTGTCTGAACCACAGATTATGACTGATTACGTTGATTACACTGATCTGGATTTAGATCAAGAGCGTTGAACCGCGATGGCGCGACCAGTCCATGTCCCGTATAAGAACCGGGGCTGTCGCAGCGACCGGGAAGGCAATGGACAAGGAGATTTATATGGCAAAACCAAAAATAGCATCGGACTGGATGTGTGGCTGCGCAGGCTGCCACATGTCGCTGCTCGATATGGATGAGCGTATTCTTAAGGTGGTGGAGCTGGCTGATCTACGCTCCACACCGATCACAGATTTGAAGGAGCCGGATGCGTCCGGTGTCGATGTCGGTATCCTGGAAGGTGGTATTAACAATACTGCCAACGAGGAAGTGGCCCACAAGATGCGCCAGCGTGCAAAGATACTGGTGGCGTTGGGCGATTGCGCGGTTTTTGGTGGTGTCCCTGCCATGCGAAACTTCTGTGGTGTGCAAGAAGCGCTGCAGCGCGCTTATGTGGATGCCGAAAGCAACGAACCCGGCAGTCAGATCCCCAACGATCCGGAGCTGGCAACCATGACCAAGACTCGCGCTTTGCACGAGGTGGTGAAAGTAGATTACAACGTGCCGGGCTGCCCACCGGATGCCGATACGATTTTTTACGTGCTGGCAGAGCTGGCACAGGGCCGTAAGCCTGAACTTAAAAACGAGCTGCTGCACTGGCACTAGAGCGGAGATTAGCATGACTACCCAAAAGATAACCATAGAACCCGTTACCCGTATCGAGGGCCACGCCAAGGTCACGATCCATATGAAGGAAGATGGATCGGTTGAGCATGCCTATATGCACGTCAATGAATTCCGTGGTTTTGAAAAATTCTGCGAGGGGCGGCTGTTCTTTGAAATGCCTTCGATCACTCCGCGTATCTGCGGTATTTGCCCGGTCAGCCATCACCTGGCTTCCGCCAAGGCTTCGGATATGATCACCGGGCAGATTCCACCGCGCCCGGCCAACCTGCTGCGCGAGTTGATGCACATGGGTCAGATCATCCAGAGCCACGGCATGCACTTCTTTGAGCTGGCCGGCCCAGACCTGCTGCTGGGGTTTGATGCTGCGCCAGAGATCCGCAATGTAGTTGGGCTGATAGGCGCCAATCCTGAGTTGACTGTTAAGGCGGTCATGCTGCGCAAGTTCGGTCAGGAAATCATCCGTACATTGGGCGGGCGGCGTATTCATCCCAATTTTGCGGTGCCGGGTGGCGTCAACAGGGCTTTGCAGCCTGCTGAGCGCGACAGTATTCTAAGTGGCATGGATGATGCGATTGGGTCGCTCAAGATTGGCTTACAGATCATGAAGGACTGGGCCGAGCGCAATATGGAAGATATCAACAAGTTTGCTGTCTTCCCCACCGGTTACTTTGGGTTGGTGACTCCCACGAATGGGTTGGAACTGTATGACGGCGACATTCGGCTGATCGATCGCGACGGTTTGCAGCTTGAGAAGTTCAATGGTGTGGACTATCTTGAGAAGATCGCCGAACATGTTGAACCGTGGTCATACCTCAAATTTCCGTACTACAAGCCGATGGGCTATCCTGGCGGCGTCTACCGTGTGGGTCCGCTTGGTCGATTGAATATCGCCGAACAAATCGATACTCCGCTGGCAAACGATGAGCTAAAAATCTTTAAGTCTTTGGGATCTGGTAAGCCGGTCGAGAATACACTCTACTATCACTACGCGCGTTTGATTGAAGGTTTGTTTGCGGCCGAACGCGTGCGGGTCTTATGCGATGATCCCGATATTCTCAGCACAGATATCCTGAATACACGGCGCAACTTCACTGGTCATGGTGTGGGCGTGATCGAGGCTCCACGCGGCACGTTGATTCACGATTACACAACTGATGAGAATGGCAAGCTGCTCAAAGTCAACTTGATTGTCTCCACCGGGCACAATAATTGGGCTATGAGCAATGCTGTTGACAGCGTAGCCAAAACCTATGTCAAAGGCCCGAATGTGACGGAAGGCATGCTTAATCGCGTTGAAGCTGCTATTCGGGCTTACGACCCGTGCCTGTCGTGTTCCACCCATGCAGTCGGTCAGATGCCCATAAAATTGGAGATCATCAACCCGGCGGGTGAGCTGATCAACACGATCACGCGAGATTAAGCTGGCAAAGTATTAAGCAGATATCGCTGTTTTCGCAATATAATTCGTTTTTCGCATCTATTGTCCCGCGTAAACACCGGGAACATTTCAACCGACGAAAGGATTAAACTCATGGCAACCGTTCGTAAATTACTCAATGAAAAATCGCATGATAATATCTACACTGTGGCATCAACTGACAACGTCCTGCAAGCACTCAAGATAATGTTGGATGCAAATACTGGCGCAGTTTTGATCACTGAAGGTGAGAAGATCGTCGGCATCTTCACTGAGCGCGATTATGCTCGCCAGGGTGAGGTCAAGGGACGTGTCGCTAGTGAAACCCTTATCACTGAAATAATGACCAAGGAGATGGTGCTGATCAAACCAGAGACCACCGTGCGCCAGTGTGTAGAGTTGATGGGCAAGTACCACGTCCGCCATCTGCCTGTCTTGGAAAATGAACGCGTCATCGGTATCGTCTCGCTGCGCCGTGTGGCCGAGGCCATGTTGGAAGAGCATAGAGGCACCATTGCCGAGCTTGAAAACTACATCATGGGAACAGGTTACGGTCGTTGAATCATATTACGCGGGATAGCCACATCCATGCCCGGTAATAAAAACACCCTTATCATTGGTTACGGAAACCCGGACCGGCAGGATGACGGTGTAGCCTGGCACATTTTGCATGCTCTGGCCTCCGGGTTGGGGCTGCCCGTCCCGATGGGCTACGAGGAAGAGTTCCCGGCCAATGACAGTCTGAGTATTGAGTTTTATTTGCAGCTTACGCCCGAAATGGCGGAGGATATCTCCGCCTATGGGCGTGTCTGTTTTGTGGATGCTCATACCGGGGATATTCCAGACCCTGTGCGCATGATCAATGTCGACAGTGAATTTCAGCGCTCGCCGTTCACACATCATCTGACTGCCCAATCACTGCTTTCGATGTGCGAGACGATTTACGGACACAAGCCTGAGGCTGTGCTTATCTCTGTGCAAGGTTATCACTTTGGTTTTGAACGCGAGCTCTCGTCTGAAACCAGTTTACTGGTGGGGAAGGCTGTCGGGATGATCGAGACCTGGCTGGGTGCGTGATCTGACCATCGGTTTCATGATTGCACTTTATCAAAAAAATATATTCGTCTGAATGATTGTTGATTGCCCGAACTCTGCTAAAACGGATTCGGGCTTTTTGTTTCCATGCGCAAACACTGCAAAGATGGGTATTTGTCCACGGAAGTACAGCATATTCGCTATTTGAAATTTTCCGTATTGAATCTGCTAATATAGTTGGTTACAATAAATTACACTTGAAAATTTGCGATTTGTGTTTCGCTATTTGAAACGAACGAGGTCTCTTTATGTATCAACAAATATTCGATACACCCTCAAGACTGGAACCGCCAAAAGACCTGATCAGTTCGGTGCAGCGATCGTTGAGTATTCTCGAGTATATCTCCGAAAACCCGGGTGGTGTAAATATTAAGCAGGTCAGTCACAGGCTTGGACTGAATTTGAGTACCTGTTACCACCTGATTAACACGTTGGTTTCAAGTGGATATGTTGTAAAAATTCCGGAAAACTCTTTATTCTGTTTGAGCGGAAAAATTGGTTATGTCAGGCATGAGGAAGTATCGCCATCGCGGTTGGCGCAGCTTCTTGATCCGTATGTTAAATCGCTTCGAGAAATAACCAAAGAGACTGCCTATGCCTCCGTTTGGGATCAACGTGAAATTTATATTGCTTCAAAATCAGAAAGCCATCTTTCAGTGCGCGTTAATGCGTTGAACCTCGGGTTTTGCGAAGCCAGCCATGCGACTGCATTGGGAAAAGCTATTATGGCTTATTGGGACGAAGACAGATTGAAAATGTACGTTACCAATCATAAATTGGTAACATACACAAAAAAAACCATTTTCGACTTTGATGGCCTGCTCGCTGACCTGGAATCTGTCAGAAAGAATGGCTATAGTCAGGATCTGGAAGAATATTTCCCCGATGTGTTTTGTCTTGGAGCGCCAATATTTGATGCTAGAGGAGACATTCTTGCTTCGATTGCAATTGCCATGCCTGGTTCTCGGTTTCACACGGCGAGTGATGTTTTACTCCCTGTTATCATCAATACAGCTAAATCTGCCTCTTACATGATGCGGATATTAAATTTTGCTGGTCATCGCTCCGTGTAGGCGCATTCATGGAATCTTCTGTCGGAATTATTGCCAACCCTGCCTCAGGCAAAGATATCCGTCGAATTGTTGCGTATGGGTCGGTCTTTGATAACCAGGAAAAAATTAATATTCTGGTGCGCGTATTCTGTGGATTGGAAGCCTTTTCTGTCAAAACAATATTTGCACTGGGTGATCCATTCGGGCTTGTAGTACAGGCTTACGAAAAATCGAAAGTTCGAATTAAGTTGGTGTTGTCGGATTTTCCATTGGATAATTCTGCGAAGGATTCACTTGCAGCGGCGCGATGGATGCGGCAAGCAGGCGTCAGTTGTATCATTACGTTGGGGGGGGATGGCACAAATCGTGTAGTTGCGAAGGGATGTGAAGATACTCCTATTCTGCCTCTATCCACGGGCACGAATAATGTTTTCCCCAGGATGACGGAAGGGACTCTTGCTGGCATTGCCGCGGCTGCCCTTTCAGTATCATCGGATTGGAAGTGGTCTGGTCTGGATGCAGGTGGAGAGATGGGGATCCGAAAAACTCGCTGCCTGGATATTTATAAAAATCAGACCAAAGTCGATTTAGGCTTAATTGATGCGGTTGTTTATGAAGATCTGTTCCGGGGAAGTGGAGCCATTTGGGACCCGGCGAAGATCCGGAGTGTGATATTAGCGGAATTGCATCCGTCAGTTATAGGTGCCGCTGCGATAGCGAATTCGGTGGAATGCCCTGATCAGCATCGTCAATCGGGCGTCTGGATTGAGGTTGGCGGCGAAAACAATATTGTCATGGTGCCATTTGCGCCGGGGCTCATCCTACCTATTCCAATCAAGGCTGTTCACTGGTTATCGGTTGGGGATAGTGTGCCCCTTGTCGGTCTCCCGGCTACATTGGCACTTGATGGTGAGCGTGATTTGTTCATTCGCAACGATGATCACTACGAGGTTCGAATTTCTGACCAGGGGCCTCGGGTGGTTCAGGTGGAACGCGTATTGGAAATTGCGCGTCAAAACCATTTCTTCTATTCTCAAAAACAAGGAGGAACAGGCAAGGTAATTCCCTAATATTCCCTCATTGTATTCAATTTAGTGCGTTGCCAAACTCAAAACTTCGCTGTTGTTGAGGTAGTTAAAGCTGTCTCAAATTGTGAATAACACCTCGTGGCGGAAACCGAGTGTCACCCAAATCTTTGTCATAATGTACAAATTGCCAGTAAGGAGGATTTCTATGTCAGTGCCAAAGGAAGTAATGGTCGACTTGTACCGAACGATGGCGAAAATCCGCGCTTTCGAGGATATGCTCGGTACGGTCTACTATGAAGGCAAGTTGCCCGCTTTTGATATAGCTGCCGGACCTGTTCCGGGTGAAATGCATCTTAGCCAGGGCCAGGAGGCCGTTGCTGCGGGTGTATGCGCACATTTGAGAGCAGAAGACCCGGTCTCGGGAACCCACCGCCCGCACGGTCCGCTGATTGCTAAAGGTGTTGACTTAAAGAAGATGGCAGCTGAAATGTTTGGGAAGAAAACCGGCCTTTGCCACGGCTACGGTGGTCATATGCACCTTTTTGATACTGCGCTGCACTTTGGGTGCGGCGGAATTATCGCTGCCGGTCTACCCCAGGCTGTTGGGGCGGCATTGGCTATTAAGAAACGCAAGGAAGACCGAGTTGCCGTCGCTTTTATTGGCGAGGGTGCGGTTAACGCTGGAGCCTTCCATGAAAGCCTTAACCTGGCTGCTTTGTGGAAACTGCCATTAGTGGTTGTAATTGAAGACAATCTTTATGCAATTTCCGTTCCCAAATCTGCGTCGACTGCCGTGAAGAGCAATGCAGAACGTGGCTCTGCTTATGGTATTCCCGCGGTACAGATTGATGGGTTGGATGTGGTTGCAGTGTATGAAGCAGCCGGTGAAGCGATTGCCCGCGCCAGGCGAGGCGAGGGGCCCAGCCTGATCGAGGCTGTCTGTCATCGTCTCCGAGGTCATTTTGAAGGTGACGGCGAAGGTTACCTGCCAAAAGGTGCAAAAGATGCCTGGAAGGCCAAAGACCCAATTATCCTTTTTGGCGCTGAGCTTAAAGAGCGGGGTTTGTTGTCGGACGCAGACGTGGAAGCAATTACCGCGGAAATGTCCAGCCAGGTATCTGAAGCTGAAGCATTTGCCCGCGCAAGCGAATACCCGGCGGGTGCTGAAGCCCTGGAAAATGTTTTTGCATAAACCCGTGATCTCACAAAATTAAGGAGGCATGAAATGGCTGAAAGATTACTGACCACATCCAAGGCAATCTCGGAAGCAATTGCTCAAGAGATGCAGCGGGATGAGAATGTTTTTGTTATGGGTGAAGATATTGGCGCTTATGGCGGCATTTTTGGCGCTACTGAAGGTTTGCTGGCCGAGTTTGGGCCAGAACGGATTATGGATACTCCAATTTCGGAAACTGGCTTTTTGGGGGCGGGAATTGGGGCTTCCATGGAAGGAATGCGCCCGGTTGTTGAAATTATGTTTGCCGACTTTACCGGAGTTGTTTTCGATCAGATCATTAACCATATGGCTAAGATCCATTATATGTCCGGTGGCAATGTTAAGATACCGATGGTGGTGATGACCGCGATGGGCGGTGGCTATAGTGATGCTGCCCAGCATTCCCAATGCCTTTACAGTTTGTTTGCGCATACACCCGGAATCAAGGTTGTTATCCCATCATCTCCCTACGATGCAAAAGGATTAATGACACAGGCCATTCGCGATGATAGCCCTGTCATGTTTTTCTTCCATAAAGGCGTCCAGGGATTGGGATGGATGACCCCCAATCCGCGCGCCACCGGTCCTGTACCCAAGGAAGCCTACACGATTCCGTTTGGTGTTGCGGATGTAAAACGTGAAGGTCAAGACCTGACGATTGTTTCGGTTGGTTTGATGGTTCACCGCAGCCTGGATGCCGCTGAACAATTAGCATCCGAAGGGATCAGTGCTGAAGTTATCGATCTCCGCACCATCGTTCCACTGGACAAACAAGCTGTCATCAATTCCTTGAAGAAAACCCACCGGCTCTTAATTGTGGATGAGGATTACCTGGGCTTTGGCCTGGCCAGCGAATTAGCGGCGATTGCTGCCGAGGATGCGCTCGATTACCTGGATGCGCCAGTTAAACGACTGGCTGTCCCCAATGTGCCGATCCCCTACAGCCGCCCGATGGAAAAGTTCGTTATCCCCGGTGTCGAATCAATTGTTGAAGCAGCCAGAAAACTGGTTGCCGGGTAGGAGTGAAAAAATGCCTCTGGTAAACCTTACCACCCCCGAGGCGATCGGGGATGCTGATCAATGTGTCGTGGTCACCTGGTTGAAGCGTGAAGGTGATGAGATTGAGATTGGCGATACGATCCTTGAATTGCAAGCAGCCAAGGTTTCATTCGATGTTCCATCGCCCTTAAAAGGACGTTTGGTAAAAATCCTGGCAAAACAGGGTGATGTCGTCGATTGGGGACAGGTATTGGCTCAACTGGAGGCAAGTGAAACAGATACCCGTGGAACAGCCGTCGCGGAACGCGACCGACCTGCCACTGCAAGCCCGGTGGCTGTCAGGATCGCTGCTGATAAAGGTATTGATTTGAGCAGCATCAAAGGCAGCGGTCCGAATGGGCGTATTATCGAAAAGGATGTGTATAAAACCATTGCCGAAATGGAGAAACCGGCCCCGCTAGATGTGCCGGTTTCTCCTGCTGCAAAGCGACTTGCCAGGGAGCACAAGATCGATATTTCGAAGGTAAAAGGTTCTGGCGCAGGTGGTCGCATCAGCGAAGTCGATGTTATGGCCTTCATCGATAAACAGGCTGAACGACCTGCCTCGGCCATATCCCCCAATACCAGTGTTAAATCCGAGAGCCAGGAATATCCTATTACCGGGATACGCGCTGTGATTGCTCAGCGAATGTTAGAGAGCATGCAAACTACCGCTCAGTTGACGCTTCATACCCAGGCCGACATGAGCGAAATTGTCGCCCGTCATTCCATCGATAAACAGCGTGCCCCAATCACTTATACTGATTATGTCATCAAAGCCTGTGCGCAGGCTTTGCGACAGCATCCCGCCATTAATGCCCATATCGATGGTGCAACTATCCGTGTTTTTGCGCAAGTTAATATTGGGCTGGCTGTCTCTCTGCAGGACGGCTTGATTGTCCCAGTAATTTTCAACGCAGATCAGCTTACGTTGGAAGCCATAGCTCATGAACGTATTCGAGTGGCAGAAAGAGCGAGGGCTGGAAAACTAAATCCGCCAGAATATTCTGGCGGTACCTTCACCATCACAAACTTGGGAGCCTTCGACATTGATGCTTTTACCCCGATTTTGAATCCGCCGGAATTGGCTATTTTAGGCATCGGTCGAATTGATGAAAAGGTGGTTATTCATCATGGGAAGATTGCCCAACGGCACATGATGACACTCAGCCTGACTATTGATCACCGCATCATCGATGGCGCGCCGGGCGCGGCCTTCTTAAAAACAATCAAGCAATTGTTGGAGAGTGTAGTTGGTTTTGATGGGATTTGATTGTTTTTGAACTTGCCCAGGTTAAAATTT
Organism: uncultured Anaerolineae bacterium; assembly: GCA_903846015.1. Lineage (GTDB taxonomy): Bacteria > Chloroflexota > Anaerolineae > Anaerolineales > Villigracilaceae > UBA5195. Next base: position 15,672 of record CAIMZS010000154.1, read on the forward strand.
TTGAAGCAGTTCGCAGTTCCATCCCGCGGCCGTGTAGGAACCGGGACCAACCGAAAGGTATGCTTATGAATATTAATGTTCGTTTTGGCATGGGATTGGTGCCAAGTAATGGCTTGCCCCGAATATCCGTAATGTTGGCAAGCGGCGCCACTGTAGATGACCTGTTGGAATATCTGCATGCGCAATATCCGGCCTCGCCACTGTCTGCCGCAGTTCCTGTGATAGGCGGTGAGCATGTTCCCCGTTCTGCATCCCTGTCAGACGGACAAGAAGTTGCGTTTCTTCTGCCCATCGCGGGTGGATAGTGTCTTGGTTCCACACGTGATGACTGCCAATAGGAGAAGTACGATCTCCGCGACGTGGCAATTTCACTCTTCAATATTGCGTTATATACGGAATCTGTGGTCCGGTCTCTGCGCGAGACTGAATGGGAAACCGGGACCATACAAAATTCTATGGAGAAAAACCTATGATTATCGACAGAATCGACGATGAACAACAAGCTTCACTGGCCTCAAGGGTTGGAGAAGAAAGCAAGCGCACGGTTTTGGTAAATCAATTCACCAATGGTATCCTCGACCCGGATCAACCCATGCTCGGCCCGGTGAAAGACGGTGGCACCATTATTGCCAATACCGCTCCAGGCTGTTGGGGACCAATGATCACGCCTGCTCTGCGCGGTGGTCATGAAGTCACGCGCCCGGTTGCCGTTGAAGGAGCTGAGGTCGGCGACGCCATTGCCCTCATCATTCAAGATATCACGGTCACATCGCTGGCGACGGCTTCTGGTAACGAAAAATTCATGGATGGCCGCTTCGTTGGTGATCCCTATGTCGCTGGTAAATGCCCGCAGTGTGGCACGCTCTATCCCGAATCGCACGTGGAAGGTATCGGTGAAACTGCGATACGCTGTAATAATTGCGGCGCTGATGTCACACCCTTCAACTTCACCAACGGTTACACCATTTTCTTTGACCCCAATCACACTATTGGCGTGACTCTGTCCAAAGATGCAGCTGAGACCATTGCTCGTGATGCCCGCAGCTTTGCTGCGATGCCAGATAATTCGGCGCAAAACTCAGTGTTGACATTTGCGCCTCATGATCTGGTGGGTCTGGTTGCCCGCTTGCGTCCGTTCATGGGCCAAATGGGAACAACGCCCTCCATGCCGATGCCTGATTCACACAATGCCGGCGACTTTGGTTCATTTCTTCTTGGCGCTCCGCACGAATACGCACTCACTCCTGATCAGCTCTCCAAGCACAAGACCGATGGACACATGGATATTGACGCTGTGCGGGCAGGAGCTATCCTGATTTGCCCGGTAAAGGTACCGGGCGGTGGTGTTTACCTGGGCGACATGCATGCGCTGCAGGGGGATGGCGAAATTGCTGGCCATACTTGTGATGTTTCTGGAACGATTACCGTGCAGGTTCATGTTTTGAAAGGCTTGAATATTGATGGGCCAATCATCTTCCCGGTCATGGAAGATTTGCCCTTCCTGGCGCGGCCTCTTTCGCAGGCTGAGAAGACGAAGGCCCTGGCTGTTGCGCGGCAGTGGGGTATTGAAGAGTTGGAAGAGTCTGCACCGATATCGTTTGTAGGGAGCGGTCCTGATCTCAATTCTGCCACCGATAATGGATTGAAACGCGCAGCTGATCTGTTGGGGATGAGCATTCCCGAGGTCAAGAACCGGGCAACGATCACAGGCGCTATTGAAATTGGTCGGGCTCCCGGAGTGGTGCATGTTACCTTGCGCGCTCCTCTGGAGCGGTTGGAGCGGCTTGGCCTGCTCCCATTTGTACGCGATCAATATGGGATCGGTTAGTAAATTAGACTGGTTAGAGACTTCCCGTGCGATGGCATCTGCCA
>CAIMZS010000155.1 GCA_903846015.1 uncultured Anaerolineae bacterium
GATCCAGGTGTTGTTTACTCTTTGGTGGATATCGAACCCGGATCCGTCCGAACTGCTTCTGTATCCCAGCCGGCAGGCTTATGCTGCGAGTATGACCGATGGACTTGTTTTTTCCCTGGTATTGGCCGGACTGGCTGTTATCACCGGAGCGTTGGCGGGTCTCATGGGCATGCCTGCCATTGAAAAATAACCTGTGGCGGGGGAGTGCGGAGCCTGTCAGGGGCAGGCATCCATGTGCAGAAAGCGCTGACATTCTTCCAGGGTGAATGAGCGCGTCAGGCGCGATTTTGCCATGCTCAGCAAATCTTTCAGGCGCAGGACATAAACCTGAGTCAGGCCATCCATGCCGGCCGTTGCAAGATATGCTCCATCCGGGCTGAAAGCCAGGTTGAGCAGTTGGGCTTTTTGATCCGCCAGTGTGAGTAACTCACGCCCGGTTGCAGCATCCCAAAGCTTGGTCTGGCCTTCCCAACCGGCTGTGGCAAGCTGCGAGCCATCCGGGCTGAACATAATTTTCATCACATTCCCAAAATGACCTTTCAGCCTGAACACCACCCGGGCTTCCGGATAGCGGACATCCCAGATGGTTGGGTCGACAGTCTGGGCAGAAACGGCCAATCGCTGGCCATCCGGGCTAAAAACCAGGGAATCAACGCCACCGGGCATGTCCAACGCAGATAATTTCTGGCCAGAAACAGCATCCCAAATATAGACAGCGGGGCTTTCCCAGGCTGCGGTTGCCAGGCGTTTTCCATCCGGGCTGAAGGCAACGTTGGTAATCTTGGCGGCGTGTTGTACGCTCAACAACTCCTGACCAGTTGCGATATCCCAAACCCTGGCTGTCCCATCGAAACTTCCAGTGGCGAGATGTTTTCCATCTGGGCTGAAGGCAACCCCCCAGACTTGATCTGTATGGCCGATTATGGTGGTGATGACTTTCCCTGTTTCGCTGTCGAGTACTTCGGCCGTGCCATCCCAACTGGCCGTGGCAAGCTGCGTTCCATCGGGCGAAAGCGCCAGGTTGACCACATTATTGGTATGCTCGTGCAAGGTAAGCAGCGCCTGACCGGTAGCGCTGTCCCAAAACAGGATTGTCCCATCTATGCAGCCAGTAAACAAACGTTTGCCGTCCTTGCTGAATAACACACTTGCGGCTCCGCCAGGACATGTCAGAGTCAGCAGCTCACGATCCGGGCCAGAATCCCACATCTGCATAATATTACTTGCTACAACCAGGTATTTTTCGTTTGGAGTAAAAACAACCTGTTGTCCAGAAGTCCACAGCGTAACCAATCGCTGCCCGCTGGCAGCATCCAGGATGATCGTTTTCTCCCCATCTGATGCCGCCATGCGTGTTCCCCCCGAGCTGAAAGCTACCGAGTAAACCGTTTGTTCGTCATTAATGGTGAGGATGTTTTTTCCAAGCGTTGGTCCGGGTGTCGTATCCCACACTTCAACATTCCCATTCAACCTGCCTGTCACAAGACGGTTTCCATCCGGGCTGAACGCCAGCGCGTTAATTTCCCCGGTCGGGATGGTAAGAATACGTTCAGGCTGGCTCAAGCTTGTCAGATCCCACAGGATAATCTTGCCATCGAAGCCCGCGCTGGCAAGGCGCCTGTTAAGTCCTTTTGATGCAAAGGCAACACCGCTGACACCGGATGCCTGACCAGGGAACAGAATGGATCCGACATTGTCATGGCTTGTCAAAGTAGCGAGTAAATCTCCATTTGCGGAATCCCAAACGCGGACGAATGCGTCGCTTCCACCAGATACAAGCAGCTTTCCGTCCGGGCTGAAGGCGACCGTATTTGCCCCGCCTGTGTGCCCGGAAAGCGTCATACGAGCGAGGCCGGTAGCCGCATCCCAGATTTTGAGGCTGCCATCCCAACTGGCTGAAGCCAGGGTTTGCCCATCCGGACTGAAAACCACGCTGTTGACAGAGGCTGTGTGACCGGAAAGCACATGAATGGTCTGACCGCTTTGTGCATCCCAAATGGTGACCGTTGTATCAAGGCTGGCGGATGCAATATATTTTCCATCCGGGCTGACAGCAACGCTATTCATAATGGTGGTATTGCGATTGAACGAACGCACAAGGTGCAGGGCCGGGATGGTGCGATGTAAAGCGGTCAATGCTTCGTTGGTTTCAGCGAATGAAACGGCCTGCAAAGCCAGCAGCGCAGCTCGTTCGGGATCAATTTGCTTGTTATTGAGGGCAGCCGCCGCCAATTCACGCGAAAAGGCCAGTTTCCTTTCCTTTTCGGCCTGAAAGGAAAAAGCCCCGGCCAAAACCGCCAGAAAAAGAGCAATTATTCCAACAATCGTGATGACCCGATTGCGCATGCGCATGCGCAATACGGATTGCCGTTCCGTTTCGAGCAATTTTTGAGCGGTTTCGAGTTCCCGGTGCTGACGTCTTTGTTCTTCAATTTTGCGCCGTTCCCATTCAGCAGAACTCATTTCCAGATAGGCGCGTTCATTTTTGGTCAGGGCGACAGTCGTGCCTTCGGCCCAAATCTGGAACTGTTCCAGGTGCGAGCCAACCAGCAGGAAGCTGGCATCGCTTCGTGCATCCAACCACTCGCTTGCCCCCAGGGCAAGCTGGCGCTGCATGCGCACATCCGAACGGCTGTCGTTGAGCCATTCCCGGTAGCGCGCCCATTCACGCAGCAGGGCTTCGTGCGCCACTTCTAAGGTTGCACCGCGGGTCAATGGATCACGGTCGAAAGCCAGCAGGCGGGCGGTACCGAACAAGTCAAGCACATGCCCAATTTGCTGATGCTCCAAAGACTCTATCTCGGCACGCAGCACACGCCGGCGTGTATCCTCATTCCCTTCTCCGAGTGTTACCAAGCGCAGGAACATCTGGCGCGCCAGCACTTGCTCGTCTTCGCTCAAGTGGGTGAAAACATCCTCCGCGCGGCGACCCAACGCGCCCAATACCCCGCCAATCGCCTGGTAGGCCTCTTTTGTCGCCAGGTTTCCCTTGCGCAGCTCAAACAATTCGGTCAGAGCAAACTGCAGCAACGGCAGCGCACCGGGTTGATCACCGACATCACGAATCATGGCTGAGGTCAGACCGCTCTCGAGCTTGAGACCCACGCGCCGGGCCGGGCCCTGGATGGCACGTTCCAGTTCATCGGGCGTGAGTGGTAAAACCAGTTCGTTACGGCGTTGAATCAGTTCGCCAAAGTCTACATAGCGCAAAGGACGATCGATAAAATCGGCCCGCAGGGTGATAATTACATGCAACCGGCTGCGCTCGTCAAGGCAGGCTCTTACAAGGTTATTCAGAAACAGCGCCTGTTCTTCCTCGCTGTCTGTAAGCGTGAACAGTTCTTCAAACTGGTCGATCACCAATACCAACTCGACCGCCGGATCTGACGGCAGGATGCGGTTGACAGCCCGGCCCAAGCCGCGATCCCCACTCTTTAACTGGTCGAGCAGGCTGGGAGGCGGGTTAATCGCCACGCGCAGCAGCGCGGCCTCCAGCTCTTCGAATGGGTGAGGTCCTGGCAGCATATCCACATAAAACCAGTTTTCGGCGCCCAACAAACCACCACGGCGCAAGACTGGCACCAGCCCGGCCTTGACCACCGATGATTTACCGCTGCCGCTGGGACCAATCACCGCCAGAAAGCGGGTCAGTTCGCCGCCCTCGCTCAGACGCGCCAGAAACTGCTGGACGAGTGTCTCGCGTCCAAAAAAATCTTCGGCATCGGTTTCGTTAAAGGCGCGCAAACCCTTGTACGGATTGATCAAGTCAGCGCTGAGGCTTTCTTCCTCCGCAATGAAAACCGGATGGAAGAAGGTGGTTTCACTTATCGCTTGCTGGAAACCGTTCAAGAATACCAGGGCGGTGTCATAGCGGTCTTCTGCGTTCTTGGCGGTCGCTCGCGCGATCACCATATCCAAGGCAGCAGGCAGGTTGGGAGTGTACGCTGCGAGGGGCGGCATGGGCGCCGTCAGATGCTGCTGGATTAATTCAAAGGGGGTTGGACCTATGAAGGGCACCTTTCCGGTCAACATCTCGTACAGCATCACTCCCAGGCAGTAGATATCGGTTTGAGGACTGACAGGCAGTGTCTGGATTTGTTCAGGCGACATGTAGTTCGGCGAGCCAACCATCATCATACCCAACTCGGTCTGGTTGCCTGAATCGGGATTGCCCAAGTTTTTGGCAATCCCAAAATCGGCCAGGTAGGCATTCTGATCTTCATCGAGCAAAATATTGGCCGGTTTCAGGTCGCGGTGAATGATCCCAATGCGATGCGCCGCGTGCAGCGCCTGGCAAATCTGCTCTACTAAGTGCACAACGGTCTGGATGGGCAGCGGCCTCTCGCGAAGCAGCCCTTGCAGGTTTCCGCCGCGCAGCAGGCGCATCACCAGGAAAGCCACGCCCGGTTCGCGCCAGTAATCGTAAAGCGGAACGATATGGGGGTGCTCCAACCTGGCGACAAGCTGGGCCTCGGTTTCGAAACGGCGGATAAAGTCGGGATGGTTGGCAAAACTGGGCAGAATGATCTTGATCGCGACCTCGCCTTCAACAACTGGTTGAACCGCCCGGTAGACGGCTCCCATCCCGCCCGAACCGATGCGTTCTGCAAGGGCATAACCACGGATTGCCCTGCCGGTCAGATCCGCACTGCCGATTTCATCCAAGCGAGGAGCCGGGGTAGGCAGTTCCTCCGGTTCTGGGCGGACGATCCTGGCCCGACGTACAAAATTCGCACGCTGGTCAAGTGGGATGGCAAGCGCCATTGCCACACGTTCAGCGATCTGCACCGAGGGGCGCGCATCATCCGCCTCGATCTTGCGGATGGTGATCGCGGCGCAGCCCACACGGCGGGCAAGTTCATCTTGA
>CAIMZS010000156.1 GCA_903846015.1 uncultured Anaerolineae bacterium
CCTGGGCGAGACGCGCAGGGCGATCGGGTTGTATGAAGAGCGGCTGGTGATTGCGCGTGAGATCGGCGACCGGCGCGGCGAAGGGGCTGTGCTCGGCAACCTGGGACTGACCTACGCAGCCCTGGGCGAGACGCGCAGGGCGATCGGTTTGTATGAAGAGTGGTTGGTGATTGCGCGTGAGATCGGCGACCGGCGCGGCGAAGGAAATGCGCTCGGCAGCCTGGGTGTAGCCTACGGCGCCCTGGGCGAGACGCGCAGGGCGATCGGGTTGTATGAAGAGCGGTTGGTGATTGCGCGTGAGATCGGCGACCGGCGCGGCGCAGGAATTGCATCCTGGAATATGGGGCTGCTGCTGGAAAAGGAGGCTGAGTTTGAGCGGGCGGCGGAGTTGATGCAGGTGGTGGTGGATTTCTATACTGAGCTCGGGCATCCGCAGGCGCAGGCACTGGCGGAGCAAGTGGCGGGGGTACGGGCGAAAGCCAAGCTGGATTAAAACGCAGCCTCACATCGCTGCGCTTTTACCATTGCGCCTGAAATGGTGAAAGTCTTTGCGCAGTTGGTCTATCTGGACGGATGCCCGCCAACCTGCAGCCAGCCAGCGCTGGGTGGGTTGGGTTTAATGCGTTAACCGGCGCTAGCCCCGTTTGCCCGCTCTCTGGCTATTGAGCGCCAGCAGACCTTCAAGGATTTGCTCGTCGCTCAGGTCAGGCGGCCAGCCATAGGCCTCAAAGACGGCGCCATCCAGTCGCTTATGCGCCAGATCGAGCCAGGTGGGGCGGGCGTTGTACAGGTTGGTGAGTGTGCGCCTGGGCCCCTCCCCTGAATCGGCGCTCTTCCGATTCGGGGGAGGCTGGGAGGGGGGTCGGGTTGAGCCAGTTGTCGCGCATTTCCACCAGCTCCCTGGCAGCCGCGGCGATGGCCTGCACGCGCGGGTCGTCCAGCGGCTCGCTGCCGGGCGCCCAGGGGAAGGGGAAGGTTTCAAAGGTGCGTGAAGATGAGTAACTTGGTCGATCTTCAAGAGTCGATCCTATTTTTAATGACCATACTTCATGAATTGTTGATTGCAAAATACCGAAGAAATAATCATCGTCACGCGCAAAAACATGCAGTTTATGGTCTGGAATAATCGATGTATCCATCCAGATAAAAATACGATGCTTGGAAACTTCTGGGGTGACAATACAGCGATGTAGCTCCTTTATTGCTGCACGTAAACCTGAACGCGGTTCTCCATGAATCCACCATTTTTCTTTCATGCGTGATCGGCGGTTTTTATCCCTTTCAGGTTTAACATTTAGCACCACATGTCGAAAAGGCCATTCATAACTTGACGCCTGCTCAATTACCATCCCTACTCCAAAATCGATAATCCACGTTCGACGATTTACGCCAACAACGTCTTGTCCACCAAGTCGAGGCTTAACTACATCGGAATTGGGCATACCGCTTGGATTACCGACTGCACGCAACATTTGTTGGGCCAATTCCGAACTTATATCAAATGCACCCGCTTTCATCATCCCGAGAAAACATATCCCCTGGTTTTCTGACAATGGTTTTGCATCTGTAGCGACATTGGCATGCGATGATAAATCCGCATTGATGGACGCAACTTTCTTTCCATCAAGAGATTTTTCAATTTCGTCACCCGCATCAAATCCAACCATAGAAACACGGACCGCAGCACCATCAAGAAACCAATCACGATCAGACTGCGCCCAGAAAATATCGCCACTATGCTTGATACGTTCCACCACTTTACGATTTGCACCATTTCGAATGGAATTGGTCGATAATAGACCGGCGCGTTTAGCTTGTCCGTTTTCAATCATTGCCCGTGCTTTCTCGAACCAATAGCAAACCAAATCGCTCTGACCGGGAATGCGGTCTCCATACAATTTGCGCAAAGCTTCCACGTATTCATGTCCTAGTTCAGCACGCATTTTCTTATCGCCCAAAAACGGCGGGTTGCCCACAATCACATCCGCTTCCGGCCATTCGGGTTCAACCGCTTTTCCGTCCGCATCAAAGGCCAGCACGGCGTCCATGTTGATGATATTGTCCATCTTCTTTAATACCGGTTCTGACGGCAGGCCGTAGCCATTCTTGAGCATCCATTGGATGTAGCCAATCCAGATCGTGACCTGGGCCAGTTCGTGGGCATATTCGTTCTTCTCGATGCCGAATAGCTGCGAGGGCGAGACGCTCATAAAGAAGCGCCCCGCGCCGAGCGCATCAGAGAAGTTGATCACCTCGTGCTGCAAATCCAGCAGCAGTTGCAGGGCCACATACAGAAAATTGCCGCTGCCGCAGGCCGGATCCAGCACTCTGATGGCAGCGATGCGATCGGCGAAATCGCGCAGTTTCCCGCCCAGCTTGCCGATCTCCTGGGCGCGCTTTTTCTCGGGCAGCGCCTGGGCTTGCTCGGCCAGTTGGTTACATTCGGTTTGCAGCGCCTGCCATTGACGGCGCAGCGGCGCCATCAGCACCGGCTCCACCACCAGCACAATGTCATCCTTGCCGGTGTAGTGCGCGCCCAGCTCGCTGCGCTTGGTCGGGTCCAGCCCGCGTTCAAACAGTGTGCCAAAGATAGACGGCTCAATCGCGCCCCAGTCCAGCGCATCGATACCGGCGATGATATCCATGGCGTCACCATCCAGCTCCAGCACCAGGTCATTGTCAAACAGGCCGCCGTTAAAGTGCAGGATGGCATCCGCGCCAAACGAACCGCCGCCGCGCATGGCCTGGAAGAGCTGCCGCAGCATCTCGGCAAAAACATTGGCGTGCTGTTTGCTCTGGGCCAACATGCGTTGGAACAGTTTTTCGGGCAGCAGGCTGACGTCCTCGGCAAACAGGCAGAAGATCAGGCGGATCAGAAAGTGCGCGATCTGCTGAGGCTCTTCGCCGTACTTGCGCAGGTTGCCGGCCAACTTGGAGAACTGTTTGGCGGCTTCCTCGGTCACCCCGGCAACGGTGATCTGTGGCTTGAGTTCATCGGGATTAAAGAAAACCGCCCGCAGCACTTTGAGCGCCTCGGGCTTGAGCATATCATCCAGGCTCAGCGTGATGGTGCGAGTGGGCAGGTTGGTGTAGTTGGTGCGGATGATGATCTGGTTGATGTCCGAGACCACCAGGACGGGCGGGTTGTGCAGCGCGTCGCGATAATTTAATAGCTGCTCGTAGGCCTTGTTCAGGTCGTGGTCTTTGCCCTTATACTCCCAGCCAAAATAACCCAGCCTGGCGACATCCGCCCAGCCCTGGCCGCCGCTGGTCTTGCCGGCACCCATTTCAAAAGCAAATTGCTTGCCGGTGGGATCCATTTCATTGGGGGTGGGGTGGCCCGCCAGGTGACACAGATCGATAAAATGTTCCTGGTAGACCTGGCGTTCGCGTGAAGTAACGCGTTTCCATTTGGCGACGAAGTCCTGCGGTGTAAGGTTCATGACAAATTTCCTGAGGCTGCCAGTATGATGATTCTGTCGGCTCGAAAAAGCCAGACGCACAGAATGGAAGTATTATAGCCTGTCTGAGCAATGACGGGTTGCAGAAAGCAGCCACTTCGGGTTGTCAATCTCAGCTGGCACTGGCCGCGGCGGTATGCTGGGCGGCTGGGGCCAGTCACAACAGCAGCCCAGCGTCACCCATCCTGTCATTGCGAGCCGCCGCACTTGTTCCTTGGCGGCGTGGCAATCTCACACTCATCCACCGAAGCATCCCCGCGGACGATACGGTCAAACCCAGATCGCCCCGCCGCCCATCCTGTCATTGTTATACTGAGTTGTCCCAGCGAGTATACTATTACGAAAGGACAACTGCTAATGGATGAAGAAAATGTTCTTCTCGAGTTTGAAAAGTATCTAAAAAGGCGCTTTCCTGGGCGTCGAACACCCGTGGATTATTTGAGCGATTTGCGGCAATTCCGAATCTTCTGTCAGAAAGCCTGGCGAGAAGTTGATATGCACGATATTGACCAATTCGTCGACCGGCAACGTTTGGATGGGCTAAAACCAGCAACGATCCGGCGACGAGTAGCGTCGCTGAAGACCTTCTTCGATTTTATGGCCGAAGAAAGTAATGATTTGAGTTGGCCAAACCCTGTGCGCTTCAAACGGCATGCCGGTAAACGGGAAAAACTAATACCGCGAGATTTGCACGATGTTGAAATCGAGCAGGTATGGCAGAAAATTTCATCGACACGAGATCGCGCCTGGTTTGCCCTAATGATCCGGGCTGGATTGCGGGTTGGCGAAGTAGTCGACTTGAAGCTTAAAGATATTCTCAACAAGCCGGAAGGCGAGAAACCTGCCCACCTCCGAGCCTATGGGAAAGGGCGTAAAGAACGGACTGTATTATTGAGCGCAGATGCGTATGCAGTGTTGTCTGAATGGCTGTCAGAACGCGGCGAGAGCCCGTTGGAGTATATTTTTCTGAACGAGCGCAGGCAGCAACTGAGTGCAAATGGGATCGAGTGGCTATTGAAGGGCTATGGACGGGAGGCCGGGTTTCACCTGACGCCCCATCAGCTGCGCCATACTTATGCGCGCCAACTAACCGAAGCGGGCATGCCGATCACCAGTTTGGGCAAGCTGATGGGACATTCCCAGATCAGCACCACCCAGATTTATACAGCCGGGGCAGACCCGAAGCTAGCGCAGGCTTATCACGAAGCCATGAACCGTGTCGAACAGGTGCAAACGCCGCTCGAAAAGTCAGGCAATTTGCAAAAGTCTGACTTTTCCCGGCCAGGTCCAATCGTCGAAAGAGCCGAAGGGGCTGAGCCCGATTGGGAGAGTTGGTGTCCGGATTTTCCCGAATCGATCCGCCAGGCCAGCCTGGATTACATAAAGCGTCGTTGGGCGGCTTGGGCAGCAGCAAAACGCCGATGCCGCGCCATAAATTTGCTGGGTGAGATCAAAAACCTGTGGAGCTGGTTCTTGGAATACCGTCCTATTACCTGGCCGGGCGATATCGGTCTCAAAGATCTGTGGGCTTATCAGACAGACCAACAGACTAAAGGTCTCACGGCTGGCACGATCAATCGCCGTTTTGATTATATGATTGGGATCATCCGCGAACTGGCCGAGCAAGACCACCCGGTGGATCAAAGCGTATTTCGCATACGTTATATCCCCCGTCCCGAAAGCCTGCCAAAGCATTTGAGCGCAGAAGAAATCCAGCGTCTCGAGAACTTTGTCCTGCAAAGGCTCAACACGAACAATCTCAATTTGCGTCTTGAAAATGCCTCCATTTTGGTGATGTTGCACAGCGGCCTGCGCGTTGGTGAATGTGTTGATTTGCACCTTCAGGATATAGACCTGCCCAGCAAACGCCTAATCATTCGCGCAGGAAAGGGACAGCGTGATCGCCTCGTCTATCTTTCGGATACTGCCTGCCAGGCCATTCAGCTTTATTTGCAGGCTGTCCAGAGACAATCCGGCGATTTCATCTGGCTTCAAGAAAATGGGCAGCCGTTCTCAACTGAAGCAATGCGCCATCTTGTCGCCAGGATTGGCGTTGCAGCTGGAATTGAGCATCTTCACCCACATCGGTTGCGCCATACCTGCGCCACACGCTTGCTCAATGCGGGCATGGACATTGTCCAGATCCAGAAATTGCTCGGGCATGAAGATTTGAACACAACCATGATCTATGCCCGCGTTCATGATGCCACTGTGGAGGCAGATTATCACCAATTTACAAACAAAATCGAAAAACAACATGTTCCGCTTTCCAATTTGCCCATTCCTGCCCATAATTGGCCAACTCAAATTATTAAGGTGCAAATTGCCTCTTGACGACTCAGTATAATCATTGCGAGCCGCGTGCTCTCCGCGACGTGGCAATCTCTGCTTTGCTGTCATTGCGAGATTCGTGCTCTCCGCGACGTGGCAATCTCTGCTTTGCTGTCATTGCGAGATTCGTGCATACCGCCG
>CAIMZS010000157.1 GCA_903846015.1 uncultured Anaerolineae bacterium
AACCAGGAGGAACGTATGCCCGATCAAACATTCCGTGAATGGCTGGGTGCCAACCAGGCAGATGTCAATCGCTTATCCGTCGCAGTAAAAGAATTCAAAAGTTATGCCAGCCGGCGGGTGGAAGAATTACAGCAAAACATCCAAATACCCAAAAGGCTGGCAAGCGCGGTCGGGATCAAAATTTCTGTGTACTCAAATGGAGCCGATGATGATAGCATTTATCATTGCGTGGAATATATCTTCGCAATGCCAGATGGATTGAATTTTGCGCTGAATGCCACGCTCTACCCAAACGAATGGATCATCGACGTATGCACTATCGCTGATACGCCATTGGCGTCAATTCAAGAATTATTCAGCCAACTGCGATTCGATCCGTACAGCCAACCCGGGCCTGACTATTTTGTAATCGATAAGCTGGATTTTGACACGGATTTGCCCGAGATTGCCGCCAGGATGCAATCGGTCATCGATGCGATCGCCGCCATCGTCAAAACCACCAGAAGAAGGTAATCCATGAGCATCACCGACCGCCGTTTTATCGAAGAATCCTTCCCCGTCAAAGAAGTCGGTGAAGCATCAGCGCGCGAGAAAAGCATTCGCCATGGCCATATTAGTACACTGCATATCTGGTGGGCGCGGCGCCCACTGGCTGCCAGCCGAGCTACTGCTTACGCTGCACTAACGCCCGCCCCAAAAGATACCGAAGAGTGGGCGAAGAAGCGCGATTTCATTATCCAGCTCAGCCAATGGGAAAACTCGAATAATCAGGTTCTACTGGAACGTGCCCGCAAGGATATTTTAGAAGCTAACGGCGGCGTGCCGCCCAAAGTTCTCGATCCGTTCTCAGGTGGCGGCTCGTACCCGCTAGAGGCTTTGCGCCTGGGTTGTGAATCTTACGCGAATGACTATAACCCGGTGGCAGTGCTGATTGAAAAAGCCACCTTGGAATACCCACAGAAGTTCGGGCGACCATTCGATGGAATGCCAGAATGGGCGAAAGGGACAGGGGATCAAGGTAACAAGAAAACCGGGAAGAGCAACGCAGCTCCACAAGCATCATTGTTTGATACCGAATCTTTCGAAAATTCACAACCTGAAAGCGAAAACCCTCTCCTGATCGCTGTGCGCTATTGGGGTGAGTGGGTTCTGGCAGAATCCCGAAAAGAATTAACTAAATTTTACTCACCTGACATAGATAGTAGTATTCCGGTTGGATATATTTGGGCACGCACCTTACCATGTCAAAATCCAGCCTGTGGTGTGGAAATTCCGCTAATGCGCCAATTTTGGTTGTCAAACAAGGACAAAAAATGGATAGCGCTCCACCCGGTTTCACGTGGTGCTGGACAACATATTGATTTCGAGATTGTGGCACGTGGTGAAAAAATTGGTGGACGATACGCCTCTTGGCCCGAAGAGTTTGATCCTAGTTTCGGGACAGTGCGACGTGCAGTAGTCACCTGCCCGGCCTGCGGCGCGATGATAGATGATCAAACCACTCGTCGTCTGTTTCAGAAAAACGCCGCTCAGCGCATGATGGCCATAGTCGAATCCCCAATCGAAGGGGCGCGTAGTGGCAAAACCTACCGTTTACCATCTCCCATTGATCTTGCTACGTATCAATCTGTTGCAGAATCTCTGGAGCGGAAAACCTGTAAATTACGCGAAGAGTGGGGGATCGAACCGGTGCCGGATGAACTTTTACCTATTATGAGCGGCGTATTTAATGCACCCATATATGGCATGGACACTTGGGGTAAGTTGTTTAATGGGCGACAACAATTGGCTTTGCTGACATTTGCTGACTGTGTGCGCCGTGCTTATGATGCTATGCTCCCCCAATCGGTCTTGCCTGAATTTACTCAGGCTGTGATGGCATATTTGGGTATTATGTTCAATCGTCTGGCAGATAAAAACGCGAATTTGGTAGGTTACGATGTAACTTGCGAAAAAATTCAACATGTATTTGTTAGACAAGCTTTACCGATGGTGTGGGATTATGTTGAAGTGAATCCATTTACTG
>CAIMZS010000158.1 GCA_903846015.1 uncultured Anaerolineae bacterium
GTTGTTCCATCAGTGAACTCCGTGTTACTCAGTGGTTATGGCTTTTTGCGATAGTGCCGGTTCTAGCACGGCCGATAGTGCCGGTTCTAGCACGGCCGATAGTGCCGGTTCTAGCACGGCCGAGAATCCCGGTTCTTGCTCTTGCTCTCGCACCTGCTCTAATCTGCGTAATCGTCGAAATCTGCGTAAATCTTCGGTTCAGACTAGCTATAGAAAGGATTGATCTGGCATTATGGAATACCTTCTCGCAGTGGATGCCGGGACTACATCGGTAAAAGCGGGCCTTTTTTGCACAGACGGTCGCTGCCTGGGGATTGCCCGGCAGGAGTATCAACTGGATACACCCGCCGTGGATCGGGCTGAATTGGATCCGGAAATTTACTGGCAGGGTTGCTTGGCCACGATAAGGCAAGTGATGGAAGGCGGTCGAGTCAACGCCAGCCAGGTGACTGCGCTAGGTGTCTCCAGCCAGGGTGAAACACTGATCTGTGTGGATGCGGATGGACGGCCGCTTTATCCGGCGATTATATGGCTGGATAACCGTGCCACCCGCCAGGCGGATGACCTGGCCAGTCAATTTTCCGAGCTGGCCTATCAGATGACCGGGATTCCCGAGGTGATCGCCACCTGGCCCGCTTGCAAGATCAAGTGGTTAAAAGACAATGAACCAGAAGTATTCAACCGCGTCGACAAGTTCCTGCTCGTGCAGGATTTCCTGATCCAGCGCCTGACAGGGTTGTTTGTCACCAACGCCTCGATTGCCTGCACCAGCCTGTATTTCGATTTCATCAATAACGATTGGTGGCAGCCCGTACTGGATGCAATTGGCATCTCGGTCGCGCAGCTGCCCAGGCTCAGCCAGCCCGGCGCAGTGGTTGGGATGCTGCTTCCAACTGTCGCCCAACAGCTTGGGCTGCCCGTGGCACTGAAGGTTGTGGCCTGCGGAATGGACCAATGCACCGGGGCAATTGGCGCCGGGAATATTTTCCCCGGCTGCTGTTCAGAAACCACCGGCGCAGCACTTACGATCCAGGTCAGCGTTCCGCAGCCGGATATTGATAAGAAAAAAATCATCCCGGTTTACGCGCACAGCATCCCGGGGCAGTACTTGCTGGTGCCGGTCTGCCCAACGGCCGGGATGGCCTACAAATGGTTTCGAGACGTCTTTTGCCTGCCGGAAATTGAGCAAGCCGCAAGGAACGGGCTGGATTCATATGAATTGATCACGCGCCTGGCTGCGCCCGTAGCGGCTGGCAGCGAGGGATTGCTCCTGCTGCCGCACTTGATGGGCGCCTACAGCCCTACACCCAACACAGCCGCGCGCGGCTCCTTTACCGGCTTTACGCTGACGCACACCCGCGGACATTTTGCGCGGGCCGTGCTTGAAGGGGTGGCTTTTTTACTGAAACTCAACCTGGATGTGATCTTGGCTACCGGGCTGGAGATTCGCGAAATCCGTTCCACCGGCGGGGGATCGCGCAGTGCATTGTGGAACCAGATCAAAGCCAATGTATGTAATTTGCCAGTTGTTTCACTTATAAATGAAGATACTGCATTGGTAGGTGATGCGGTATTGACCGGGGTGGCGTGCGGCGGATTTGAGACGATTGCCCAAGGCTGTCAGGTCATGCTGGATTTGAAGGACAGGTTTATTCCGGATACAGACGCGCAAACCTACGCGGAATCCTACCGGCGCTACTGCGATCTTGACTTGACTCTTGCAGACTACTATAAACGAAATTTTTGAAATCTTTAAACCATCGAACGGATCAGGAGAGAAAATAAAATGAGTACAAAACCCAAAGTTGGCGTATTGGTAATGGCACTGCTTGAAGATGATTACAACAAAACCGCTCACATGCGACCAGTCGCCCAGAAGGTTGCCGATCATATCGGTTCCATCATCGCAGAATATGCGGATGTTGTTCAACCCGCGCTGGTCGAAGAAGAGTACCAGGCAGAAGCCGCGGCCCAACTGTTTAACCAGGCCGGCGTTGATTTGATCCTGGCAGTCGAAGTGGCTTATACCAAGGGCGTTGTCCCGGTGCGCTGTTTTTTGAATACGACCGCGCCGGTTCTGGTTTGGAATACCCAACAAATTGAATTCCTGCCCGATGATGCAGATTTTGACCTGATCATGGTCAACTCGGGCATGGCGGGTGTACCCGAAATGACCTCCGCGCTGATCCGCACCGGCCGCCCATTCTGGGTTGTCACTTCACAAATGGACGATCCTGAAGGAAGAAAAGAACTGGCTGAGATCATCGCGGCGGCTGGCGTCGTCCGGCGCATGAAGTCGGCTCGACTGGCCGTGATCGGGCATGCTTTTGAAGGCATGACTGATTTGATGGTTGATCTTTTAAGCCTGCGCCAGTTTGTTGGCCCGGTATGCTGGCCGGTCGAGCCGGAAAAGGTGGCTGTGGCCATGCAAGAGCTGACCACAGCCGAGGTAAAGGCCTTCGCCGCAACAGAATCAGCTCGCCATCGTATTGAAATGGAACCTGAGCAGTTTGAGCGCTCCTGTCGCCTGGCATTGGCACTGGAAAAGGTCGCCCGCGCTGGTAAATTCGATGGCATGGCAACCTTCGACCAGGTCTGGCTGACCGATCCGCGGGTTGGGATCATTCCAGCCTATGGCACCGGCCGTTTGTGTGAAATTGGCATCCCGTGTTCGACCGAGGCAGATATCACCACTCTGGCCGCCATGTTGATCCTACAAGAGCTTACCGGCCAGGCGACCTTCCTTGAAAACTATGTGATCGATTTCAAACGTGACGCCATGATCCTTTCACACGATGGGCACGGCAATCCTGCCCTGGCTGCACAACCTTCCGATGTCGTGATCAAACCGAGCATTTATTACCAGGGCGTAAATGGTTTTGGTGCAAGCCTGGAATTTGCTTACAAGCCCGGGCCAGTCACCAACCTTGCCCTCGTGCCTGTGGGCGGCAAGCACTGGCGTTTGAATATCTCTGAAGGCGAAGCACTTGAGATACAACCCCGCCCGGTGGCTGCTCCACAGATGCTATTTAAGCCCGCCAATTTGAATATCAAAGATTGGTGCAACGCCTGGCTTAAGGCCGGTTCGCCGCATCACATGGCAGTAGCGTATGGGCACCTGGCCAAACAGCTAAAAGTGTATGCCAGCCTGCAAGGCCTGGAAGTCGTGGAAATCTAATTCCGCACGGGTAAATCGTAGGGTATGCGGCCGAAACCCGGAGAATATTCCACCCGGGGGCCGCGGCTCGGCATGCTGCCAATTTGCGCAACCAGAATAGAAAACTAGAAATGGAACTTGGGTTATGAGTAATCTGAGTGCAGCCGAACGCCGGTCATTGATCGCACAAATGGTTCTGGAAAAGGGCCGGGTTGTGGCAGTTGATCTGCGCAAACAATTTGAAGTGAATGAGACCTCTATCTGGCGAGATTTGAAGATGCTCGAGGAAGGCGGTCGATTAAAACGCATTCATGGCGGCGCAGTATCGATGCCCGGGTCATCCCGGATAGAATCGTTCGCTGAAAAAATGCAGCTGCGCATCAAGGATAAGGAGCGCATCGGCAAGGCTGCCGCGGAGATGATCAATCCACGAGATGTGTGTCTGTTTGATTCAGGCACGACCACGTTGCAGATCATCAAGCAAATTCCGACCGAATTAAAGCAGGTCAACTCCATCACCATGGTGACCAACTCGATCCCGATCACCCAGGAGGTACTGAGCTGGTCACTGCCAAATTTAATAGTGCTGGGTGGTATCTATTTACCGGATTACCAGGCTTCGGTTGGTCCCCCAACCCTCAAACAATTGAGGGATCTGACCGCTGATGTTGTATTTCTGGGTACAGATGGTGTTTCCCTGGAAGAGGGCGTAACGACAGCCAATATCCTCATGGCGGAGGTCGATATCCTGATGGTGGAACGTTCGCGACGCGCGATCCTGGTGACGGACAGCAGCAAGCTTGGACGGATTGGATTTGTACCCGTCAAAGCGCTGAGTGCTTTCCAGATGATCATCACCGACAGAGAGGCGCCTAACGACATCATCGCCGCCATCCGTGATCAGGGTGTTGAAGTCAGGCTGGTATAAACTAAGCACGAAAACAGGGGTAAAACCCACTATTTATTTGAAACAGGAGAACCAAATGGCAGTCCATCACAAGATTTTTAATATCACATCAGATCGAAGACCGACCTTTCACGCGGTCACCGACCAGGTAAACGACATATTGAAAGAATCGGGCATCAAAAACGGAATTCTGATGGTTTATTCACAGCACACCACCTGCAGTGTGATGATCCAGGAAGCCGCCGATGATGTTAATTATTGGGGCACGGAATTGATCATGCAGGACCTGGTGAATGTTCTGGAAAAAATCGTCCCAACCTGCAAGACGGAAGGCGATTATCTGCATCCGGGCCCAGAACACATCCGGGAAGCAAAAAAAAGGAACGAAGAAGCTTTTTGGTCGCTGAATACCGATGCCCATTTGCGATCTGTGATTATGGGTCGCTCGGTCTCCATTCCGATCGTGAATGGAGAATTGCAGTTGGGAGAGTTTGGGCGCATTTATTTCGCGGATTTTGACCAGGTACGCGCCCGCGAACGGAATGTAACCGTCCAGATCGTTGGGGAATAAACAACCGGATATCCCTGATTTATTCAGGCAGCAGGTGCAAGCACCAGTTGAATTTTTCAAGGAGTTTTATTATGGGCGATTTTTTCGGTTACACCACCCGACGTTTATCTTCTCACTCTCTGGAGTTGGAAATTCTTGAAAACGCCGGCCCGCGAATAGTGCGGTTGAGCTACAAAGGATCGCCCAACTTATTTGCGGAACTGCCTGGTATTTCCGTCCCTACCACACACGGCGATTTTCATTATCTGGGTGGACACCGCCTGTGGCATGCCCCCGAAGCCATGCCGCGATCCTATATTCCGGACGAGGATGGTCTGACAATCAGCGAAGATGGCCAGGACCTGGTGTTGGCAGGAAAAACCGAGCCTGGCACGGGGATCAGGAAACAGATCCGCATCGAACTTGATCCTGAACACTCGATTGTCAGACTGACGCACACGATCACCAACTGCGGGCTTTGGGATGTGAAGCTCTCGGCCTGGGCGTTGACCATGTTCCGCCTGGGTGGGACGGTTATCATCCCCATGCAAAACAAGGATCAAAACCAGGCCAGTTTGTTGCCTGACCGTCATTTTTCGCTCTGGCCCTACAGTTCGATCAATGACCCGCGGCTGCGGCTGGATAACGAATTTATTCTGCTCCACGCGCGGCCGGAATACCCATCCTTCAAAATCGGTGTGTTTGACCAGCAAGGCTGGATGGCTTATTGGCTGGACGAGGTTTTATTCCAAAAAACTTTCGAGGTTCACGCCTACCTGGAACACCCTGATTATAATTGCAACGCTGAAACCTACGCTGACAGCGATTTTGTTGAGCTCGAGAGTCTGGCTCCACTGACAAGCCTTGCCCCAGGCGTCTCTACCAGGCTGGTTGAGACCTGGCAGCTTTATGACAGCATCGAGCAGGAATTTATATCTGAAAAATTGGTGAATGCAATCAAGAAAGGCTGACCATCCTGACGATCATCGGTTTGAAAGCCGATGATCGTCGCTTGAACAAGCAAATATGTTCCCGCACCACCGGACGAAACGGCAAGGATTGCAATGCCCGTGCAGAACCGGGTACCATGGGTGGAAAATTTTGCAAAAAAGCATCTCCCCAGCGACCGGGGAGATTGCTATTTTTGGTTGTCAAAAAACGCCAGGCGGGCATGAATGAGAGGAGTTATATGCCTTTTGGGGATGTATAATCGTCACTAATTACTGTGGAAATGCATCACGGGGCCGGATCGCGGCCCTATTTTCGCAGACAATGGTGCCCAACCAGTGATCTTTCCTATCAGACCGCAACCGTGAGTTGTCAAATGTCGCTAAGCACCGTTGGTGGCAAGCGAGACTGCACACGGATATACTAACTTTGCCCGTGCAGAATCGGGTACCATCACAAGGTAAACGCATGAATTTTCAACGATTGCAAATGCTAAGAACGCGCTATGGAATGTCCCAGGAATCTTTTGCGGACCGGCTTAATATTTCCAGGCAAGCGGTGCAAAAATGGGAGAGCGGTGCGGGAGTGCCGACAACCAACCGGCTGGTCGAAATCGCCAATTTCTTCAATGTTACGATTGACTATCTGCTCGGAAACGAAGATATCCGCAGCAGTGACGAAACTTTTTTCCATGACCAGATTGTGCCTCAATACGACTTTTTGCCGGACAAGGAACTATATTCTGCCAAATTGATGGTTGAATATACCCAGTGTATCGACGAGGGGAAAGACATTGAACGATATCGGGA
>CAIMZS010000159.1 GCA_903846015.1 uncultured Anaerolineae bacterium
GCTTGTGGGCTTCGGTAAGCAATACCCTTTACTGGGGAATTATTATTGTTTTGCTGGCGCTCAACGTGATCGGCGCTGCCCTGTTTGGCTCTGCGCGCTGGTTTCGCACCACACTGGTTTTCATTCAGCCCTCCGAATTTGCAAAATTAGTGCTGATCCTCTCCGTTTCACATTTTTTCGTCCAGCATATGCACGAAATGGATAAGCCCAAATGGACCATTCTCAGCCTTATCATGGCGATGGGAATTACCATCTGGGTCATCTTGCAGCCCAACCTGAGCACATCAATCGTGTTGATGGTTTTATGGTTTGTCCTTTTGTGGATGTCCGGCGTACCGGTCAAACATCTGGTTGGATATGCGCTTGCCGGAATACTCGCCATCGCCATCGCTTTTCCGCTCCTGATTGATCTGAATGTGATCCAGGATTATCAGGTAAAACGTATTCTAAATTTCGTAGCGCCAGACCCGAATGCCCGTTACGGTGATATCTACAATATTCAACAAGCGACCATTTCGATTGGTTCGGGCGGTTGGTTTGGACAGGGGTACGGTCATGGGTCACAAGTGCAGCTGCGTTTTTTGAAAGTGCGCTGGTCTGATTTTATTTTTTCCACCACCGCCAATGAACTTGGATTTGTCGGGGCGATGCTGATCATTGCCTTGATTGTTTTTATTGTCTGGCGCTGCTTGTGGGCAGCGCGTATCTCCCGTGATCTGTACGGCTCAATGATCTGTTATGGTGTGGCTACGCTGATTGCGTTTCAGGCGGTTGTCAACATCGGCGTTAATTTAAATTTGATGCCTGCCACTGGATTAACCCTGCCTTTTGTTAGTTATGGAGGCAGTTCCCTGGTGGCGAATCTCATCGCCATTGGGCTGGTTGAAAGTGTGATTATGCGTCACAAGACGCTGGAACTATAAATTTGGAGGTTCGATTGACTGAAGCACCCGTTCGCGTAAGATTTGCACCTTCTCCCACCGGGCACATGCATTTAGGCAGCGCTCGCACTGCGTTGTATAACTACTTGCTCGCCAGAAAGACCGGTGGGCAGTTTATTTTGCGGATCGAAGATACTGATCAGAAACGCTATGTTCCTGGCGCAGAGCAAGAGCTGATCGATGGACTGCGCTGGCTGGGGATCGATTTTGATGAAGGACCGGATAAAGGCGGTCCGCTTGGCCCTTATCGCCAGACCGATCGCTTTGAAATTTATCAAGCACATGCTAAACAGCTTGTCGATACTGGCAAGGCCTTCGCTTGCTTTTGCACCCCAGAACGGCTTGAACGGGTTCGCAATGAGCAGCAGAGCCGCAAAATCTCCACCCATTATGATGGCACCTGCCGCAATCTTGCTCCGGATGAGGCTGCCAGGCGGATTTCCAGCGGTGAAAAACACGTCATCCGTTTCAGGATGCCATCAGAAGGCTCTACAACGGCTCAGGATTTGCTGCGCGGAGAAATTACGGTAGAGAACAAGCTTCTTGACGATTCGGTGCTGATTAAGTCGGATGGATGGCCGGTTTACCACCTGGCGGCAATGGTGGACGATCATTTGATGAAGATTACCCATGTTTTCCGCGGGTCAGAATGGCTGGGAACTTTTCCACTGCATGTCAATATCATTCGCGCATTTGGTTGGGAAGAGCCGATCTGGATGCACCTTTCGGTATTTCTTAAGCCCAGCGGTAAGGGAAAAATGAGTAAGCGTGAGAGCGCAGAAGCGATAAAGGATGGTTACTCCATCTTTGTTAAAGATTTACAGGAATTGGGTTTTACACCTGAAGGTGTGCTGAACTGGGCTGCGCTGATGGGTTGGGGAGCAGGCGAGGTAGAGGATGTGCTGACGCTTGACCAGATGATTGAGAAGTTTGATATTAATCGTCTCAATCCTTCACCGGCCGCGATCAATTTTTCCAAGCTCGATTATTTCAACGGCGAGCATATCCGCCGCATGGCGATCGATGACCTGGCAGCGCGCATCAAACCCTATTTAACCAAGGCCGGGCTGCCGGTGGATGATGACATGCTGCTAAAGATTATTCCGCTCATCCGTGAGCGCCTGGTAACCCTGGATGACTGCTTGCCATTTGCCGCCTGGTTCTTTCGAGATAACGTGGAAGTGAACCCGGTTGAACTGATCGCCAAGAAATTAACCGCCGCTGAATCGGCGGAGATTGTTCGTAAATCGTATGCGCTGCTTAAAGATCTGCCTGAATTTACCCACGCCGTCATCGAAACGCCGATGCGGATGCTGGTTGATGAACTGGGTCTCAGTCCAAACCAGGTATTTGGGGTACTGCGCGTAGCCATTACGGGCCAGATGGTCAGTCCACCCTTATTTGAGAGTATGGAGATCATTGGGAAGCAAAAGGTTCTCGAGCGCCTGCGGAATGCGATAGAGCTGTTGGAAAAATTGGCGTGATTACAAAAAGATGGGACTGCTTTTTTCAGGTAGTCCCATCTTTTTTATCAAACCTTCTTGGACTCGATTTTCGACCAGGTATCTTTAAGCGAAACCGTCCGGTTGAAAACAAGCTGACCGGGCTGTGAATCCGGGTCTACGCAGAAATAACCGGTTCGCTCGAACTGGAATTTATCGCCAACCTGGGCATCTGCCAGGGCGCGTTCAACAATACAGACGCTGAGTACATCCAGCGAGTTGGTGTTTACGAAGGATAAGAAGTCGTTGCCTTCATCAGGGTTTTCCTTGCTGAACAGCCGCTCATAAAGACGCACTTCGGCGCTGATGGATTGCGTGGCTGAAACCCAGTGAATGGTAGATTTAACTTTGCGCCCATCCGGCGCATCGCCGCCGCGTGTGGTCGGGTCGTAAGTACAGTGAACTTCAATGATGGCGCCGCTGTTATCCTTGACCACACTGACGCACCTGACAAAATATGCATAGCGCAGGCGGATTTCAGTGCCAGGGGAAAGCCGGAAGTACTTGGGGGGCGGTACCTCGCGGAAATCGTCCTGTTCGATGTACAGCTCGCGGGAGAAGGCTACCTTGCGGGTTCCCGCACTGGCGTCCTCTGGATTATTAATTGCGTCCAATTCTTCCACCTGGTCTTCTGGGTAATTATCGATGACCAGTTTCAATGGGTGTAATACCGCCATGCGCCGCAGGGTTCGTTTATTCAGGTCTTCACGTACGCAGGATTCCAGCAGGGCAAAATCAATCACGCTGTCATTTTTTGCCATGCCGATGCGGTTGATGAAATCAAGGATTGCTTCGGTGGTATAACCGCGGCGCCGCATTCCGCGCAGGGTGCTCAGGCGCGGATCGTCCCAACCCTTCACAACGCCATTTTCCACCAGCTGGCGCAGTTTCCGCTTGCTCATCATGGCATAGGACAGATTCAGCCGTGAAAATTCGATCTGACGCGGTTGAAAGACGCCTAATTCCTTCAGGAACCATTCGTACAGCGGGCGGTGGATTTCATACTCGAGTGAGCAAAGCGAGTGGGTTATGCCTTCCATTGAATCGTTTTGCCCGTGCGACCAATCGTACATCGGGTATATGCACCACTTGCGTCCGGTGCGGTGATGGGCAGGTTCATGAATGATTCGGTATAAGGCAGGATCACGCATGACCATGTTCGGGTGGGCCATATCAATTTTTGCGCGCAGGATGCGGCTACCGTCAGGAAACTCACCGTTCTTCATCCGTTCCAGCAGATCCAGGTTTTCCTCGACGCTGCGGCTGCGGAATGAACTTTCGATGCCGGGTTCGGTCAGGGTGCCGCGGTTTTTGCTGACCTGTTCCACGCTCTGATCATCCACATACGCCTTGCCTGACCTGACAAGTTTGACGGCCCATTCATACAGATCATCGAAATAATTGGAGGCATAGGTTTCTTTTGCCCATTGAATACCAAGCCATTTCGCATCTTCTTTGATGGCTTCTACGTATTCGATTTCTTCTTTGGCCGGGTTGGTGTCGTCAAAGCGCAGGTACAGCTCACCGCCATTTTCGCGGGCGATGTTGTAATCTATTAAAAAGGCCTTGGCATGCCCGATGTGCAGATATCCATTGGGTTCCGGAGGCAGACGCGTGCGGACGTAGTTGAAACGCCCGGTGCGCAAGTCCTCAGAAACGGCCTCGCGGATAAAGTCGGTGGGGTGGGGCTTCTCGTTCGAATCCATTTTTTATCCTTTTCGCGTATAATTTCACACAGAATAGTTTCTTATTATAACAAACACAGTTGGTCTGACAGGAGTAATGTTTATATGAAACAGCCCACAGGTTTTCTGGGTACTTATTTTGAGTTGGATGCAGTTCTGCGCCTTGAGCGTTGGGTGCGTATTATTGCCTGGTTGGTGCTGGTTGCCTATTTCATGGATTCAGGTATTACGTTTTATCAGGTCGCTTATGGAGCGATCTCAAATGGATACCCTTTGGATTGGGCTTATGTTTTTCAATTGTTCTCTCGCCTGATCCAGGGTGGCGTATTATTTATGCTCATGCAGGCAGTGGCCAAGATTTTGTTGATCATGCTGGATATTGAGGATAACACTCGCAGGGCGGGCCGGGTGAACACCAAAGAGAATTAGTTTTTAACTTGCCTGATTTTGGCGGACATGGTAGAATACTGCTCGCTCAAAAAAGATTTGGGGGTTCGTCTAATGGCAGGACTGATGCCTCTGGAGCATCCAGTAGTGGTTCGAATCCATTACCCCCAGCCTTTGAAACCGCCCGAAAGGGCGGTTTCGTTTTTAATGAGCACGGTGGGTAAAGAAGCTTTTTCATCAAGGCGATGCCGGAAACAA
>CAIMZS010000160.1 GCA_903846015.1 uncultured Anaerolineae bacterium
AATTCGATCACTGATCCCGAGAATTTCCGGCAGTTCCGAAGAAATCATCAAAATTGCCATGCCTTTGGCCGCCAGCTCACCCATCAGGGTGTGGATTTCGGCTTTCGAGGCCACATCGATCCCGCGAGTCGGCTCATCCAGAATCAGAATCTGTGGGTTGACCGCCAGCCAGCGCGCGATAACCACCTTTTGCTGATTGCCGCCCGATAAATTCCCGGCGCGTTGTTCCAGGTTGGAGGTGCGAATATTGAGCTGCCGGATCGCTCCGCGCACCCATGCATCGATCTGACCGTACAGCAGGAAGCCCAGCCGCGAATAACGCTCGAACAAAGACACCGAGGCGTTTGAGCGCACACTCTGCCCCAGGAAAAGCCCCTGCGCCTTGCGGTCCTCGGTCACCAGGCCAATCCCCAGGCGGATGGCGGTTTGCGGGGAGTTAATCTGCACCACCCGCCCTGCCACCCGGATCTCACCAGCCTGGTTTTGATCGGCTCCAAAAAGGACGCGCGCAATTTCGGTGCGCCCCGAGCCAACCAACCCGGCCAGCCCGACGATTTCGCCCTTGTGCAGAGAAAAAGACGCCTCTTTCAGATGCGCGCCGCTGCGCAAATTGCGAGCTTCGAGCACCACCTCGCCGCGTGAATCACCGCGTGGATTGGGGAAAAACTCTTTCAACTCTCGGCCCACCATCATCTGGACAATGGTATTGGCACTCAGTTCGTGGGTGGGCATGACTCCTACCAGTTGGCCGTCGCGCATCACCGCCACCCGGTCAGAAAGCGCAAAAATCTCTTCCATGCGGTGCGAAATATAGATCAAGGTGACACCCTGCTCGCGCAATGAACGCATCAGGCCAAACAACTGCCCAGATTCTCGTTCACTCAAAGCGCTGGTTGGTTCATCTAAGATAATGACGCGCGATTTGATCGAAATCGCCTTGGCAATCTCCACCATCTGGCGCTGGGCTATGGAAAGATCAGAAATAAGCGCATTGACGGCAAAATCGAGGCCCAACTGGTTGAGCACTACCTGCGCCTCGGCCAGCATTCTTTTCGTATCCACCAGCAGCCCGCCCAGCCTGCGCGGTTCACGCCCCAGGAAAATATTCTGCGCCACCGTCATCTGCGAGATGAGCGCCAATTCCTGATGAATCATCGCGATGCCCAATTCCCGGGCCCGGCGCGGCGTGGTGATGTTGACTTGCTCACCATCCAAATAAATACTGCCCGAGTCAGCCATAAACGCGCCGCTCAGGATATTCATCAACGTGCTTTTCCCGGCGCCGTTTTCACCCGCCAGGGCCAGAATCTCACCTGGGAAGGCGGCCAGCGTCACATCTTGCACGGCCAAAACGCCAGGAAAAGATTTGATGATATTTTTCAGATGAAGCCGGTAGGTTTGCTGTGTCATTGCGGTCCTGTCCCGTGCTGCCGGAACTTCTACGAATAGAACTGGTTTCTACAAGAATAATCTCCTGGGCATCCCCGCCAGTGAAACCAGCGCGAATGCCCAGGCTGAAAACGAAACTTACTTGGTTACAAGCGAGAGCGGGACGGGAATGGAAGCCGTTACGGTCTCACCATTCAGGAACTTGAGCGCAGCTTCGACGCCCAGCCGGCCGATTTCGGCAGGCTGTTGGGCAACGGTCGCGGCCAGTTTGCCATCGTTGACGGCTTTGACAGCGTCGTCAACGGCATCGAAACCAACAAAGATGATTCCGGCGCGCTTGGCGGCATCCGCGGCCTGAATGGCGCCGAGGATCATTTCATCGTTGTGCGCGAAGACAGCCGCGATTTCGGGCTGCGCCTGCAGGATGTTCTCAAAGACTTTCAGGCCTTCGTCACGGTTGAAGTTGGCAGTCTGCTGAGCCACGATCTTGGCATCTTTGCAGTTGGCAGTCATGTAATCGTTGAAGCCCTTGCCGCGATCACGCGCGGCGGAGGTGCCGGCGATGCCCTGCAGCTCGACGACATTACCCTTGCCGCCGATAGCCTTACACAGGTATTCAGCAGCCATCTGGCCGCCAGCGACGTTATCAGAGGCAACATGCGCCACGACTGTGCCGCCATTGGCGCCGCGATCGACGGTAAAGACGGGGATGCCAGCTTGATTGGCTTTCTGAATGGCAGGCACAACCGCATCCGAATCGGTCGGGTTGATCAGGATGGCAGAAACTTTCTTGGTGATCAGGTCTTCGATCCCGGCAACCATCTTGGCCGAGTCATCCTGGGCGTCCACGACGATCAGTTTCGCGCCGGCGGCATCCGCGGCTTTCTGGGCGCCATCTTTCAGGGTCACAAAGAACGGGTTGTTCAGGGTCGAGAGAACCAGACCGAGGGTTACTTCTTTCTTGGCAGGCGCCACGGTCACGCCCAGGGATTCAGCGGAAACCAGGGAGAGCGGGACGGGAATGGCAGCCGGTACGGTCTCGCCATTCAAATATTTCACCGCGGTTTCAAGGCCCAGGCGGCCAATTTCGGCGGGCTGTTGGGCAACGGTCGCGGCAAGTTTGCCATCTTTGACGGCTTTGACAGCGTCGTCAACAGCATCGAAACCGACAAAGACGATTCCGCTGCGCTTGGCAGCATCCGCGGCCTGGATGGCGCCGAGGATCATTTCATCGTTGTGCGCAAAAACAGCCGCGATATCGGGCTGAGCCTGCAAAATGTTCTCGAAGACTTTCAGGCCTTCGTCACGGTTGAAGTTGGCAGTCTGCTGGGCTACGATCTTGGCATCTTTGCAGTTGGCAGCCATGTAATCGTTGAAGCCCTTGCCGCGATCGCGCGCGGCGGAAGTGCCGGCAATGCCCTGCAGCTCAACCACGTTGCCCTTGGCGCCGATGGTCTTGCACAAGAACTCGGCGGCCATCTGGCCACCCGCGACATTATCAGAAGCAACATGCGCCACTACCGTGCCGCCATTGGCGCCGCGATCGACGGTAAAGACCGGGATCTTGGCAGCGTTGGCTTTCTGGATGGAGGGCACAACCGCGTCCGAATCGGTCGGGTTGATCAGGATGGCAGAAACCTTCTTGGTGAGCAGGTCTTCGATCCCGGCAGTCATCTTGGCCGAGTCATCCTGGGCGTCAACAACGATCAGCTTCACGCCAGCGGCATCAGCGGCTTTCTGGGCGCCTTCTTTCAGGGTCACAAAGAACGGGTTGTTCAGGGTCGAGAGAACCAGGCCGATTGTCTTTTCGGCGGGCTGAGCCGGGACAGCGGTGGCAGCGGGCTGCGTGGGGGCTGCGCCGCCGCAAGCTGATAGCAGAATGGCAGCCAGCATCAGCAGGCTGAATAAGGTGGTAATTCGTTTCATGTTATTCTTCTCCTTGTTAATCGTACAGATTGAATTGGTTTTATACACATCGGACTGAAAAATGTTTTGTTATTTCGTCTCCTTTGCGCGCTCTTTCCAGAATTGAGAGCCGCATATCTCAGAATTTGGTCTTATTTACTCGCTGTGTTTCAAGTTCATCCCTGCAGCTCAGATTTACGCGGGCCGAGTGTTACCTCTGCAGGTGGCGTCCTCTCCGGACTGGGGCAAAACCCGCCAGTAAATCCATTTTGTAGGCGGCTATTTTGATGAGCGGTTAATAGCCTTGTAAAACAGAAGCGCCAGCGCAATCACAACACCTTTCACAACCTGCTCCCACAGCGGCGAGACGTTCAGCAGGTTCAGACCGTTACTGAGCGTTTCAATCAGCAGTGTACCCAACAGCGTCCCAAGCAGCGTACCTTCGCCGCCCGAGAAACTTGTTCCGCCCACCACAACCGCCGCGATGGCGCTAAACTCATAACCCACGCCGATGACCGGCTGGGCCGAATCCAGCCGCGCAACCAGGATCAAACCTGCCAGCGCGGCGCACATCCCAGAAATCATATAAACGTACACGATCATACGATCGGTATTGACGCCTGCCAGCCGCGCCGCGATCGGGTTGTCACCGATCAGATAGATATATTCACCAAAACGCGTCCGGCTCAAAACCAGCGCCACCGTGATAAACAAAGCACCCGCGATCACAATCGGCATGGGCAGCGGGCCGATGGAGGCCGTCCCAATAAACCGAAACGACTCCGGCATGCCCGAGAAGGGTTTCCCTTGCGTATACATCAAGGTCAAACCGCGTCCGACGGTCAACATTCCCAACGTGGCGATAAAGGGCGGGATCTTTCCGCGCGTGATCATGATGCCGTTGATCATGCCCATCAACGCGCCGATCCCAAACGCTATCAGCACCGCCAGCGCCACCGGCAGGCCCTGCTTCATCAAATCGGCTGCCACCACGGCAGAAAGCGCCAGGATCGAACCAACCGAAAGATCAATCCCGGCGGTCAGGATCACCAGGGTCATGCCAATCGCCACGATCCCGCTGACCGTCGCCTGGCGGAAGATGTTGATCTGGTTGGCGCCCGTCAGGAAGCGATTCGAGAGCAGCGAAAGCCCAAGCGCCAGCACAGCGTACACCAGCAGCAGACCGAAGCGCTTGAGGAAGATCCTCAAGGTGAACGGGGCAGAGGCGGGCTTGACATGCTCCCCAGGACTGCGCGAGTCGGGCTGCTTGAGCACAGGCGCCGCCATCCTAGAAAACCACTCCAGCGACCAGGATGACATTGGCATAAGGCGCAAATTCGCCTGTCCGCACCACCGCGGTCGCGCCAGCAGTACACTCTTTAAATGAAGAGTGCGGCATGAACTGAATGGCAACCCCCGGCAAAAGCGCCTGGACCGCCTGCAGGAACTCTGGATTGCGGGCCTGCACTTCCTCAGCCAGGATCACCTTTTCAACCTGCATTTCATCCAGGATGACGCGCAGGGTTTCGACTGCGCCCGGCACGCCTTTGGTCAGAGCCAGGTCGATGCGCTGTGGCCCCAGCGGAACCGGCAAACCCGCATCCGCCACCACCAGGGTCTGCATGTGACCCAGCCGGGCGATAACATACGATAATTCCGAATTCAATAATAGTTTTTTCTTCATTTTGTGCCTCGAAACTGATCCACCTCAGCGCGCACCGGCAGGGATGGCTGCGCCCCGTGCCTTGTCACCGAAATCGCGGCTGCCGCATTCCCCAACCCGACGGCCTGATCCACACTCAAGCCTTCCGCCAGCCCGGTCGCAAAAGCGCCCACGAAGGCGTCACCGGCTGCCACCGTATCGACCGGTTTGACAGCGTAGGCCGGGATGTGCCTGCGCCCGTCAGCATCCACCACCAACACGCCGTTTTCACCCAGCGTGATGATCAAGCTGCGCGCGCCCAGCTTTTGCAATCCAGCGATCGCGGCATCCAGGGTCTGCGCGCCAGCCATTTGCAGCGCTTCACCCTCATTCGGGATCAGATAATCCACCGCGGACAGCAGCTCGGTCTCCAGAACCTGGGCCGGGGCCGGGTTCAACACCACCTTCAGCCCGTATTCGCGCGCCATCCGCACCGCCTGCCGCACAATCTCCAGCGGGATTTCGAGCTGCAGCACCAAAACGGAAGCCTGCGCGAAGGCCTCCCTGGCAGACTCGAGATCAGCCAGGCTCAAGGCCAGGTTCGCGCCTGATGCCACCACGATCGTGTTTTGCCCGTTCGCATCCACCGTGATCAGCGCCACGCCGGTAGCCTGCTGCGGGTCGACCGTCACGCAGCGGATATCGATGCCGTCTTTGGCGGCGCTGTCACGCAGCACATCGCCAAAGCCATCCCGCCCGACCCGCCCGATCATGGTCACCGCTGCGCCGGTTCGCGCCGCCGCGACAGCCTGGTTGGCACCCTTCCCGCCGGGGATGGTATCAAATTTGCCGCCGAGAATCGTCTCGCCCATGTGCGGCAGGTGCGCGACACCCACGACCAGATCCATATTCAAACTGCCGACCACCAGAAGTTTTCCCTGCATCATGACCTCGTTGAACTTGCGCGAATTACCAGGCGGGTGGGCAGTACGCAGCGGCGAGGCTGCAGCAAGACACTGCCCATGCGCTCCAAAATAAGCTGCACTGCCAGTTTGCCAATTTCCTGCTTGGGCTGAGCAATGGTGCTGAGCGGCGGCGTGGTATACAAAGCCAGTTCAATATCATCGAACCCAACCACAGCGACATCTTCAGGGATGCGCAGCCCAAGCTGTGCGGCAGCCCGTAGTGCGCCGATCGCCATCATATCGTTGCATACAAAAATGGCGGTCGGGCGCGGGCTGAGAGCCAGCAGCACCAAAGCCGCCGAGTAACCCGAAGGAGCGTGGAAATCACCGCGCGCCTCCAGCGCTGGTTGGAGCGCAATGCCCGCCTGCTTGAGGGCGTCTTGATAACCGGTGACTCGTTCTGCGCTGGGCGTAATATTGGAGGGCCCGCTGATACAGGCGATGACGCGATGCCCCAACGCCAGCAAGTGCTGCGTGGCGAGCATGCCGCCCTGATGATTATCCGTGGTGACCGTATCCAAATCCAGGCTGCCCATGTCGCGATCGACCACCACCAGCGGCAGACCGTCGCGGACAATCTCGGAAATCGATTCGCGATTTTCCCCGGCTCCCACGAAGATGATGCCGTCCACCTGTTTGTTCTCGAGCACCTCGGTATATAAGCGCTCTTTATTCTGATCATTTTCGGTATTGCATAAAATGACGCTGTAGCCGCGCCCAAAAGCGGCCGATTCAATCGCGTGCCCGACCTCGGCGAAGAAAGGATTGGCGCTGTCCGGCAGGATCAAACCGAGGGTATGCGTCTCACCGCGCCGCAGCGAACGCGCCAGCGAATTGGGCCGGTAGTTCAGATCGCGCATGGCAGCCTTGACCCGCTCGCAGACATCCTCTGAAACAAAACGCGTTTTATTAACCACGTGCGAGACGGTGGTGGCTGAAACTCCGGCTTTTTCTGCAACTTCACGAATGGTAGTCATTGCTAAAATCCATATAGAGGCACTTCCAACTTGCGCAAACGATTGCGCAAACGATTGCCTTTAGTTTAACATTTTCCAGGGGGCGAGTCAATCTATATTGGCCGAATTGTGACATTTCACGCAAATAACATGACAATTTTCACCCCGCATTTTTGTGTTATTAAACCAAAACATTCCAGCTCAAAGAGCTGGAACCTGGGGGCGTGTCCGGAAAATAACGAAATTTCAATCCGAATAACTGCACCGGCGCAAGAGCGCCGTTCGAGCCTCCCCTAAATTGCGCACTTTGCAATTTGGGGGAGGTGGCCGAAGGCCGGAGGGGGTCTGCACTGGCTGGCCCAAGAGCGATCCCCTCCACCCTCCCCCATTTAGAGAGCATAAATGGGGGAGGAAAAAATCGGCGTGCTTGCTACAAAACTTTACTCATATTTAATTTTCACATCAGATTCAGCTATCTCTATCCGAATAACAACAAAATCCCCTTCCTTGGTGCTTATCTTTTGCATGGCATCAATCGGACCTGAAATGACAATCCCATTTAATTCGGGGTCACGCAGGATATATTTCATCTTTCTTGGATCACCATTCTTCTTACTTGCCAACTTTGTTGCTTCAACATCAAAGTTTTTCAGGTGGCTTGATTGTTCGGCGTAGTTGGTAAAAGCCTCTCTTGAATAATTATCATCATAGAGTCTTTCGGTTTCTATTATTTTTTCGATAACAGGGATAGTGACATTACCTTCTATCCTTCCAAGTGCAGCAAGAACGGCAGGAATTTTTTCTGTCTTTACCTGGACATCATTATCATCCGCAAATTTAACCAATTCCGGTACGAGTTTTTTAATTTGGAGTTCATCAGATTTTTTGGTTGTGCAGCCGAGAAACGTAGACCCGAAATATTTTCGTGGCTCGGCAGACTGCAAATCCGTAACCTTTAAATCATACTGAAGTTTATCAGGATGCGGAATCAATGCTCCCTTTTGAAGTTCTTTAAATAAAATATTGGTCACTTCCTCAACAGCGATTTCTGGTAAATTATCCCCAGAAAGAATCTTTATTACCTGCTCATCTTCGCACTTTATTTTATAGATTGCCACATACTTCAGCTCTGAATTTGTGTCGCGGCAATAGAGTACTATCAGGACGCCGCGAGACGCATTCGCCGGTGACACCTGGAAGAGCAGGTCCGCTAATTTTCTCGAATTATCCAAAATGGTATCAGGATTTTCCAATATGGCGTGAATTAAAGGTCGCGCTCTGGAAGAAGGTATCCCATTATTGAATTGCCCAGAAACTGTATTCCCAGAATCCTCGGCATCCCATAATTTATTGGTAAGCGTTTCAAGAAAATCAATTATGGTGATATTGAGCGTGCTAATTGCTTGTTCGTTTTCCGAATAACTAATGATATTCGAAGCCTTGTCAACAAAATGGTATGCAAATCGGAGCAGTTGAATTCCCATTGTTCCCTTTTCAGTTCAAACTGGGTGAAAGAGTATGCTAAGGATTTCAATCATTATAATCCTCACTGCTCTTTTAGTCCGTTCCTATTATTTTATAAGCGTATTGATTGGGGAAGTGGTGGTTTCATGTTATTGTGCGTCCATCATAATCCAGTAAGCGATGGTTTTCTTCCTTACCCCAATCGTGGGATCCATTATGGACTTACCGGTTTCAATTCGTTGACGAATTCATCATTTCAATTGATCGAGAATTAGACCAACCACAATAGATGATTACGCCAAAACGTACTCAAGGCGTAACGGATGGATTTTTAAAATACAAACGTGTAAACGACCCGTAACCAAGCAGGGTTGCTCTAACCCACAATAATGTCCGGCTTAATGTGGGGACGTCGGGAATGATTTTGCCGCTGCACGGCCTGAACCAGGATAATCCTTACGATCTTTTCCAGGTGCCTGGCACGATAAAATCAGGCGTCTGCACGATCGGGCGCGCCGCCAGGAACGCGAGCAGGCTGGCTCTGTCCGCTTCATCCAATTGGTAACTCCGGCCAGCCAGGTTTTTCTGTGAAAGCGCCGAGCCGAGCTGCGAATCGGTTTCCAGCACGCGGTAGACCGCCTGCATATCCGCATCCGGAAAACCGCAGTATGCCACAGCAGCCCGCGCTGCTTCACGCGTGGCCGCCGTCAGGTCTTCATAACGAATCGCCAGGCCGCTGATCCCGCGCTCTGCCAGGTCCACATAACATTCCATGATCCGCACCCACAACATGGCGCTTATGATTAGCGCAGTTTCAGGTGGCAGGCCGCTTTGGGCATGTTTCAGAATCAACGGATTGGCGGGGGCGAGAAAATCCTGCATGGCGCCCCGGTATTCGATCGTATCTACATCCACGCCTGGCTCGGCAAAGGCCCGCCACAGCGAAACGATCTGAGGTTCGGCGCTGCGGTAGCAAAAAATACTTTTCGCGGCTGGGAAGCGTTCATGCAGCAGGTCGCCCAACTCGATGCCGTAACTGCGAAATTTAATCGCCCAGGCCGCCGGGTTGGGGATCTGCGGGCTGGCTTTGCACTGCAGCTTGATGCAGGCTTCCACCAGCGCGCCGGCTTCGGCCTCATTCTTGCCATCCCAGCCGCGCACAGTCACCAAATTGGTGAAGGCATCCGGTTCGGAATAACCCACGATTCCCGGCACGGCGTTCAGCGCCAAACCC
Organism: uncultured Anaerolineae bacterium; assembly: GCA_903846015.1. GTDB lineage: Bacteria > Chloroflexota > Anaerolineae > Anaerolineales > Villigracilaceae > UBA5195. Next base: position 9,556 of record CAIMZS010000160.1, read on the forward strand.
ATCAGCGTCGAGCCGCTGCGCGCCACCGAATAAACCAGGATCAGGCGCTGGCTGTCAAAGGCGATGCTGCCCGCCAGTTCAATCAGGGTTTCATAGGGCACGCTGATCGCGTTGAGCGCATTTTCATATTGAGCCGTATACATAAAAGGCGCCGCGCTCAGGTCCACATCGGGCGGGGTTTCAACGAAGATGGCGCTGCGCCTGGCCAGGTCCAGGCAGTACAGGCTGATCAACGGATTGGTGAGCACCTCATGCGCATCGATGGTTTGCGCTGCGCCGAGCGTAAAATCGGATGGCTCAGATAAACTGGCAAAGTCGGGACGTTTTCGTGCTGTGATAACACTTTTGATCGCTTCCACCTTTATCTCCTTTTTAACCAATAAAATCGCGATACCGTTATGATAAAGAAGTTCTCAGCCGCTGATTTGTTTCTTTGATCACCATCCTCTTGGATTATAATATAGTATCAATTTTACCCCAATTATCATATTACAAAAGCATTCAGCTTCTGGATTGGGGATTCGCCATTTGAGTAGGATAAAAAGGGAGATCAACATGTCGAGGAAAATTTATAAGCTGTGCCTGGTTCGAGGTTTCACCGAAGCCTATCACCAACTCTCTGAGGAAGGCAAGCAGAGTATTTGGAATGAGGTGGAAAGCGCAATGAAAAAGGCGGATTCGAAAATGGTCACGCCGTATTACAACTGCCGCTGGTCAAACGAGCAGTACCAGACCTTCTTCATTATTGAATATCCGGATGCAGATGCTGCCATCGCCGACGCCACCCACATGGAAAATGCAAATTGGCATCGGTACATCAATGCCGAAACGATCCTGGCTTATGACGGCGGTATGGAAACCGCAAACACATAACTTCAACAAGATAAACAGATACAAGATGTGGTCATAGCCGCGAGCCGAAAGAACGTCGGCTCGCGGCTATCTGCCCAACTGTCATTACGAGCGGCGCTCTCCCGCGCGGCAATCTGCCCCAACTGTCATTGCGAGCGGCGCTCTCCCGCGCGGCAATCTGCCCAACTGTCATTGCGAGCGGCGCTCTCCCGCGTGGCAATCTCACGCTCATCTACCGAATCTTCCCAGCACAGCGATACGGTCAAAACCAGGTACGCCGGTCTCGCGATGACAGGTGCGATGGGTGACAGACAGAGCGCCTACGCTCTACCCCCTGAACCCCTCCGCCAGCAAATTCTCCAGGAAAAGGAGCGCCTGGCTCATCGAGTCGACCGGGTCATTCAGCCGCGCCGCCGGGAACTTATACAACCCATCCTCAAAATCCAGCAGCCACGGAAAATCCAGCCCGGGCTCGGGCAGCAGCACACAACCGCGCTCGCACCACAACGAGGCCTGCCGGGCTCGCCCGGCCTTGCTGACCTGCCCCGGCGCAAACGGCCGCAGCAGCCAGGCAATCTCGCCGTCACCCTGCTGCAGCGTCTGAAGGGCGCTGATCCCGCTGGCCTTGTCCTCGATAATCACGCCGCGCAGCAGACCATCCCGGCCCCACCGGCGCGCTTCGTCTGAGATGGCCTGGGCCAGCTGCGGGAACAGCAGCTTTGACCAGTTGGCATGGCGCAGACACAGCCGGTAATCTGCCAGCAGCTCCCACACGGTCATCGCGCTCGAATCATTCTGCTCACTGTCCTTAAAAGCAGTATCCCAGGAGAGCCACCTGCCCACCACCTCGCCGCGTGTCTCCAGGTTGTAACGATTTTTGCCCTGCCACCACTCAGCCTGGTAAATATTCCCGCCCACCGGCGCAGGCCGCTGCCCGTGCTGACCGGCATACCCGCGCGCGCCCAGCTGCACCTTCGCGGCAGCCACCTCCGCGGCGCCAAACCTGGCAGGCCACAGCAGTTCACCCGGCTGTGTGCGCACATCATTCTTCCCGATGCTCGAAAAATAACGCTTCGGCTCATACTCGCTCGGCAGGCACAGGTGCTCGTATTGCAGCGCGCCCGCTTCGCCCATCTTGCCCAACAGGTGACCGGTCAGATCGTCGTCATGCAAACGCTGCATGATGATCACCCGGCGGGCGCTGCGCGGATCGTTGGAGCGCGTGCTGATGGTTGAATCGTAAATCTCGTTGACGCGCTCACGGTTGGCGGCACTGTCGGCCTCCTGCGCCTTGAGCGGGTCGTCGACCACGATGATGTCCCCGCCCTCACCTGTGATCGACCCGCCAAAGCCAAACGCCAGCCGGTACCCGGAGTGGTCATTTTCATAGCGAGATTTCATGTTCTGGTCACCGCTCAGCTTGAAAACGCCCCCGAAATTGCGTTGATACCACGGGCTGGTGATGACCCGGCGGCTCTTAAGCGCATCGCGCACAGCCAGCGGCTCGGCATACGAACCGGTCAGCCAGCGCAGGTGTGGCGAATGGGTCCAGCTCCAGGCCGGCCAAAAGACCGAGACGAGCAGGCTCTTCATGTGGCGAGGCGGCACATTGATGATCAGGTTTTGGATTTGCAAAACAGTGACGGCCTGGAGATATTCGCAGATGATGCCGATATGCCAGTTATCCACAAAAGGCGTTTCTGGTTCGACGACATGCCAGGCCTGGCGCGTAAAAGCGTGCAGATTGCGGCTGCACATATCCCTCTGGAGAATAGGTTTGACCGCTTGTTGAACTTTCTGTTCCAAATCCGGGGTGGCTAGCTCGCGACGACTCAATCTACATCCTTCCGGGCATGCTCCCGATACCAGCGTCGGTCCCGGGGCACAACCAGGCTACGTGCCGCTCTGTGGATCAGCGGGTCTATATGAATAGTAGAACATTAATTCGATAGAGTCAATCATTCAAACCTTAACAAATGTGATTTGTTAAGGTTATTCACCGCCCCTCCAACCGTCATTGCGAGGAGCGTGCTCTCCGCGACGTGGCAATCTGCTCTTTCCCGTCAACGCGAGGAGCGTGCTCTCCGCGACGTGGCAATCTGCTCTTTCCCGTCATCGTGAGGAGCGCACCCAGCGCGACGCGGCAATCTCATCCCCAGTTTCCGCATCGAATTAAAAAAGCGTTTGCATGTTCGGCATGAGCGCATGCAAATGGTCTTGGCTCTGGAGGCCGCCCTGGAGTTAAATGCGTTTCCAACCAGCATGACTGGCCTGATTAACCGAATCTACAATCGCACCATGCAGCAATCTCTACAAGATTATCAAGAAGAAAAGGAACTGCTCGAAGCGCTGAAATTAGATTTTGATCTTTCGGATGCGAGCCGGCAGGAAGTCTATAAGTCGGAACCTGCACCCATCGTGTTTAAGGCCAGGGGAACACTCCTTAAATAGTTTTGGCCGCGCACAAGCGCGGCCAATCAAACCTGTTTAGGGCGGGATGGCGAGGCGGTTTTACTTGTTGATAATGGCCTCAAACTCTGCGACGGTGGTCTTTTGGGGGGCGCCCAGGGCGCTGGTATTAGCAAGCGGGGAGACTTGGCTGCTGATCTTCCAGCTTTGGCCATAGCGCAGCAGGGTAAAACCGGTGTAATAATAACTTCCCTCAAAGGAGAACAGCGCCAGCCGTTCTGTCTCTTCGTCCGCGCCGTAGGTGGCGGCGATCTTCGCGACATTATCCGTGTATTTAGAGTTGCTCATCACGCTTTTGCCGGCCAAGCCTATTTCAGTCAGCTTGAGGCCGGAGAGACGTTTGGGATCGACATCTTTGATGAAGGCGGCGCTCCTTGTTGAATCCATGCCTTTTGTGACGAGCGCTGATTCACTCATCTTTTCGACCCCAAGCAGCGAGTAGGCAAATATTTTCACCTGGCGGAATATTTCGGCCTTGACTTGCATTTTGTTGGCTTCCACGTAGAGCGGGTAATCGGAAGGCGCCAGGGCGCTTGGGGGCACAAACGCCCCGCCCAGGCGCTGGATATAGAGGTCCAGCTTGAATTTTTCGCTCATCTCGTTGATGGCGCAAGCCTGGGTGATCTTGGCGACATCGCCCTGGGCCAGGCCGTCAAAGTAAGCCGTGATGGCCTCTTCCGGGGTTTTGTAGACCGGGGCGGAAGCACTTGCCGGGGTTGAACCAGTCGCCGCGCCAGAACCGATCAGACAGGCGGCGCCGATCAGGCTGAGCAGGACAAACGGGAGGATGAAACGCTGTGTGCGCATGACATAACTCCAATTGATGGTGATGAAAGAACATACGGATAAGCCCGCCTGCTGTGCAGGCTGCTTGCTGTTTCAGACAGCATTCTGCCGAACGGGCGAATTATAATTACCTGAATTCCACGTCAAATTAAAATAATCCTCATTTTGTTCAACTGGCGAAGTATTTTGTTAGAATTTTCCATCTCAAAATTAAATCACCTCCATATTATCTTCAACCGGCGAAGGGATTTGGATACATTCTTTATAGTATAGCATTTTCGGCACCCGATTGGCATGAATCTTACGAGCAATTCTTACCGCTTTGCATCAGACAGGGGAATGATAAATAGGTCTCATACAACACGCTGAGACCAACACCGGAATATTCGACACAATCTACTCCGATGGTGATGGATGTTAGCTTATGCTTAGAAAGGAGCTTTTTGAAGACTTTGAAATTAATATTTTTGAAGACTTAAGTTGCTTTGTAACTGCCCTACCAAACATTAGGTAGCTTAATTAGATATATTAGAGTATAATTATCTCAATTTAACCGCGTTTGCAGCTGATAGTATTGAAACAACAACCCTTGTTGAAAAACAAACCTGGAGATAAAAAATGAAAGCAATTCGCGTAAATGACTGGGGCAAACCAGTCCAATTAGAAGAAATTTCTCAACCCGTACCAGCCAATGACGAAGCCTTGATTCGCATCCACGCCGCTTCGATTAACCCGGTCGACAGCGCTGTAATCGCGGGCTATATGTCATTTATGACAAAAGCGCCTCTCACACTGGGAACAGATTTCTCGGGCGAGGTGATTAAAGTCGGTAAAGATGTCACCCATGTCAAACCCGGTGATGCAGTCTATGGCCTGATCCCAATGCGGTCGGGAACTTTTTCCGAATACACGACTGCCAGGGCTCACGAAGTGGCGCTCAAGCCCAAGACACTTGACCACATCCATGCATCCACCATCCCGCTGCCATCCATGGCAGCCTGGCAATCGCTTTTTGAGCTTGGAAGTTATAAAAAGGGTGAGCGCGTACTCATCCACGGGGTCGCCGGGAGTGTGGGTGGCCTGGCAGCGCAGTTTGCAAAAAGCAAAGGCGCGTATGTTTACGGTTCGGATATCCCAGAAAAAGCCGGGCATGCCGCTGAGCTTGGAATTGATCGTTTTATTGATTTGAAAACTGAGCGTTTCGAAGATGTTGTCAAAGATGTGGATATTGTGCTTGATTTCATCGGCGGCGAGTATCTGGAGCGTTCTTACAGTATTCTCAAAGCCGGCGGGCGCTACGTCACCGCAACAAATATGCAGCCCCCGCAGGAAGAACCCCAAAAACGCGGCTTCCACAGCGCCGGGTTAGGCGCCCAAGCGCGAGCTGACCTTCTGGCACAAATTGCAGAAATGGTCGATGCTGGCAAACTAAAAGTCTTTGTCAACCGCACTTTCCCGCTCGAGCAAACCCAGGCCGCTCTGGATTACCGCCTGAGCAGCAAAAACCCCGGCAAAGTGGTTTTAACCATACTGTAACCGCACGGCATTTTTAAGGCGGTGCTTGCCACGACCTGGCAAGCACCGCCTTTTGCTGTCATTGCGAGCGTGACCTTCCCGACGTGGCAATCTGCTCCAACTGTCATTGCGAGGAGGGTGCCCTCCCCGACGTGGCAATCTGCTCCAACTGTCATTGCGAGGAGCGTGACCTTCCCGACGTGGCAATCTGCTCCAACTGTCATTGCGAGGAGGGTGCCCTCCCCGACGTGGCAATCTGCTCCAACTGTCATCGCGAGGAGCGTGACCTTCCCGACGTGGCAATCTGCTCCAACTGTCATTGCAGAGGAGGGTGCCCTCCCCGACGTGGCAATCTGCTCCAACTGTCATCGCGAGGAGCGTGCCCTTCCCGACGTGGCAATCTGCTCCAACTGTCATCGCGAGGAGCGTGACCTTCCCGACGTGGCAATCTGCTCCAACTGTCATTGCGAGGAGCGTGACCTTCCCGACGTGGCAATCTGCTCCAACTGTCATTGCGAGGAGCGTGCCCTCCCCGACGTGGCAATCTGCTCCAACTGTCATTGCGAGGAG
>CAIMZS010000161.1 GCA_903846015.1 uncultured Anaerolineae bacterium
CGTCGAGTACCAGCATAATGGGGGCGAGCACGAGTACAGATGCCAGCAGTTATTTTCTTCCAGGATCAGGTCCGGCTGCCGTCCCAAGCTGCGATGATCTGGATTTTCCACCAGACAAAGTAGCGTGCAGCATATCCGTCCCCAAACGGGGACGGATATGCTGCACGGTGGAGGGCGGGAAAGTGGATTGAAAAAGTTTCTTTCCTATTGAATAACGGGCGTTACTCAGTCGGATGCGGGGGATGTTTGGAGGGCTGACTGTGTATTTCTTTCCTGCTGGCGATTTTTTAAGCCCAGCGTCAGAACCACCATGATGCTAGCGACGATGCCGACCACCATGTAAGCGGTGCCATATCCTTTTACGCCGCCGCCCATTGAGGCCGCTACTGCGCCGACGAGTGCGCTGCTGGTTAATTGGCCAACGCTGGTAGAGAGCGAGATCAGACCTTGGGCAGAGGTGCGGTCGGCGGCTGAGGCTTCGTTGAGCATGATGTAGCGCATCGGCGCTCCCAGCAGAGATGAGAGCCCCAATCCAATTACGGCTGCCGAGGCAATGAAGCCCCACAGCCCCGAGATCAGGCTTCCGCTGCTTAACATGATCATGCCGATGGCAAGCAAGAGTGTGCCTCCAAAAACCATCACCTTTGAACCGAATTTATCCAACAGGCGGCCAACCAGGGGTGATCCGATCGCCATCGCCAGCACGACTGGCATCAACAGGTAACTGGCGTTATGCGTATTGATGATATTTGGCAGGGCGGCCACTGCCAGGGCGGGGATAAAGACCATGCCAGATTCGCCCAGGCCGGCCCCAGCGGATAGCATACTGGCGAGTACAGTCTGGCGGCTTTTGAACAAGCGCAGATTCAGAATAGGATCACTGGCTTTCTTTTCTACGCGTGGGAAGACGAAGATCAGGACGAAACCGGTCAACAGGAAGGGCCAGACGTTGAGCGAAGCCAGGCTGCTGAAAAAGTTCTGGGTGTCAATTTGGTTGAGACCGAAGGCCAGGCAGGCCAGCATGATGCCGAGGACAAGCATCCCGGCCCAGTCGAAGGGACGTTTTGAGGCGGGACGGGTGGCGGGCAGCAGCTGCCAGGCCATAACGATGACGATCAGGGCGATGGGCAGGTTGATGATGAAGAGCCACTCCCAGCCCGTAATGGTCAGGATGATGCCGCCCAGGATGGGGCCAACCAGGAAGGCTAATCCAAAGACTGCGCCAATTAATCCGAGTGCGCCGCCGCGTTTTTCAGGCGGGAAGGTGTCACCGATTACTGCACTGGCGACCGGAAAAATGCCGCCTGCGCCAAAGCCTTGCAGCGCGCGTCCAAACAATAACATGGCGAACAGGTTGGCGGGCGAAAGCGCTACGATTAATGAACCGAGGGCGAAGAGGGCCACGTCCAATGTATAGATGGAACGGCGGCCAAACATGTCTGATAGCTTCGCCATCAAGGGCGTGCTGATCAGGTTAAAGAGTACATAAATGGTGAAGGTCCATGCCAGGATACGATCGCCAACTCCAAAGAAACTTTGGATGGAGGGCAGGGCGGGGGCAACGATGGCGATATCAAGCGCGCCCATCAAAACGCCGAGAAAAAGTAGTAAGAGTATTTTGTTGCGGGTTTTATCGTCCATGGTGATTGTTGTTCTCCTTGATATTATTAACTTACTGACCGGTTAGTAAGTTAATAATATCAAGGGTAGGCAGTGCTGTCAAGCTTGAATGTGTAAGAACTGTATATATAAAAAAACGTCCGGCCTTGCAAAATAACTGCTAAAATATCATATGGGAGATGTTGTACCAAATTTGCATAGTGGAGGAAAGTATGAATAAAAAGATATTTCTCATCGTTGCTGGCGTGTTAATCTTGCTGGCTGCATGGTGGCTGCTGTCTGTAAAAAAAGCAGTCACGCCTGGAGGGCCGCCTACAGCCGTCATCCAGACCAGCAGCGGTGCGCTGCGTGGTTACGATCAAAACGGTCTGGCCGTATACCTGGGTATTCCGTATGCCCAGCCGCCAGTGGGAAGTTTGCGCTTCAAGCCCCCGCTTCCAATCCAGCCCTGGCAGGATACTTTCGATGCCTATGCCTTCGGGGCGTTTTGCCCGCAGGGTTATGATGCCGTGGTGGTCGATGATCCAAAAGAAGAGTTGAATAATGAGGACTGCCTGACGCTTAACGTCTGGTCTCCCAAAGCAGCGGCGCAAGCCAAACGCGCCGTGATGGTTTACATTCACGGCGGGGGGTTCGTGGCTGGCTCCAGCAAAGAGAACCTGTATCACGGCGATGTGATCGCGAAAAATGGGGATGTGGTCGTCGTGACTATCAACTATCGGATTGGGCTGCTTGGGTTCTTTGACTTTTCTACCATTGGTGGGGTAGAGTATGCCGGCAGCGCCGATAACGGCATACAGGATCAGATCCTGGCTTTGAAGTGGGTCAAGGAAAATATTGCTGCTTTTGGAGGCGACCCTGAGAATATCACGATCTTTGGTGAATCGGCGGGCGCCGCCAGCGAACTGGCCCTGCTCGGGATCGACAACCCGCGCGATTATTTCAATCGTATGATAGTGATGAGTGGTTCGCCCCTGCACACGGCGACAAACACCAGCGATATTGGCAACTTGCTCAAGAAGGAAACGGGCATCAGTTCTGCGTTGGTCTGGAAGTACATGCCCACTGCAGGGCTGATGTACATCCAGAAACAGGTGCTGGATGCGGTTGGTCAGCCGCTTTCGGATTTGATCTTTTCGGCTACGTATGGCAGTGATTACGTTGTCAAGCGCAGCCCGCTGGAGGCGATCGCCGCCGGGAGTACCAAGGGGATTGATTTGATGCTTGGCAATATGGCTGATGAGTTGAGTTACTGGTCTTTTTATGATACAGCCACCAGCCATATGTGCGAACAAACCATTCAGAAGAATCTTTTTACAAACATCGATCCAGCATTTGAATCAAAGATCCAGAGGTTGTATGATCTGTATGTTCAAAACCCGAATCGCCGTTGGAAGAAGGAAGGCGATATCCTCCTGGCGATGGGCGACGATTACGCCTTCCGCACCCAGGCGTTGGAGATCGCCACGCAGCAGACTACCGTTGCCAGAACCTGGTATTACCGTGTGGATTATCCGGTCAACCTGCCGGATCAGCCCTGCCAGGATAACCGCTCGCCGCATGGTTCGGAGCTGCCTTTTGTTTTTGGTAAGATCGATGAGCAGACCGGTTACGATTTCATCGGCAAGCCACGCGATGCCAGCGATGAGGCCTTGCGGAAACACTTGCAGGATCAGATGATCCTGGCTTGGAGCAGTTTTGCCAAGACGGGTAATCCAAACGGCGGCGATCTGCCCGAATGGCCGGCTTTTGATGCGGCCACCCAGCCTACGATGATTTTTTCGGGCGCTCCACACATCGAGAATGCGCCCTTTAATGCCGAATACCAGGCCATGTCTGAGTTCATGAAGACTTTCAGTGTCTTCGACGCCTTGAAGTAACTCCAGGTTATTCACTGGTGTTTTTTGCCCAGGTCCAATGTAATCAAGGCCCCAATTAACAGGATGTGTAGGATGATGGTACCCGGTTCTGCGATAGTGCCGGTTCTAGCACGGCCACGGGCATTGCACAGCTCGGGATTTTATGTTAACAAAAAACAGCTTCTTCATGGTACCCGGTTCTGCACGGGCACAGAGAAGCTGTTTTTTGTTTGGCAGCATTATTTCGCCGGTCTTATTCGATTTCTTCGACTGCCAGCGGGGTCTTTGACATGGTCTCACAGCCGTTTTGGGTGATCAGGATGGCATTCTCGTAGCGGAAGCCGATCTTTTCCTCCGGGCAGGCGTACTGGATGGCGCAGATTACCATTTCGCCGACCTGATAGATATGATCCGGGTTGGTCCAGTAAGGGAAAGGCCCGTCATTCATGCCGATGCGCCACTCATCCCCGAGCATGCCAATGCCGTGCTCAAAACCCGGCACCATGTATTCTGCAAAGCCGCGCTGCTCGCAAAAGATCAACATTTCATCTGCAAGCGAGGATGGGCTGATCCCGGCCTTATAGGTTTTTAAGCACAGGCTTACAACGTCAACAAAATTACGGGCATGCCAGCGCTGGCGTTCCGTGGCGGGGGCGAGCAGGTAATTGTGGGTGTGATCTCCCGGCGCGAGCCGGAAGGTGGAGTGTAGATCCACCATCAGCGGCTCGCCCGCCTGCAGCTTGCGCTCAGAGGCCGGGGTGCAGGCGCCGCCCATCAACCCGGTGCGGTAGCCGGATGCAATTTCGTTGCCGCCGGTGAAGGACCATTCCCACAGACTGCCAGCCCTGCGCATGCCGGTTGTGGCGATCGCGGCGATATCGGTTTCGGTGTATTTCTTAAAGCCTTCGTCCCGGATGGCCTCCAATACGGCTACATGTCCGGCGTCTGCCATGAGTCCTGCTTTGCGGAAACGGTTGATCGTGCCCTCGTCTTTGATCAGCGCGAGTCGGTCGATGATGTCAAGCGCATTCACCAGTTTGGCATCCGGCATAGCGGCCTCAAAGGCCAGGTATTCAAAGTGGGTCAAGTTGCCTTCCGGTAAATAATTCGACATGCCGGCTTCCACGCCTATCACGCCCCTGCCGCCTTTCAGGTGTTCCTTGACCATGTCCGAGACGGCAGTGATCTGATCCTGCCCACCCATGGGGGCATAGCCAAGCACATGATCAAAATCAAGCCAGGACTCATCCGCGATGCGCGCTGCGTCAATCACAAAGGTGAAGACGGTTGGCAGCCCTTCCGGTGGAATGACGATAAAACTACGCCACGGGCAAAAGGCATCGGTTGTCCACGACATGGTGCGTAGGCGCGAGCCCAAGTACACATCCACCCCATTCTTTGCCATTTCGGCCTGTATGGCCTTGATGCGCCCGGGAAAATCGATGAAATATGGGTCATTGCTCATTTTAATACTCGCAGGGAATTTCTGAAAGGATTTTGTTGAAACGGTCAACGATCGAAGCCAGACTGAGCGCTTTTACCATGTTGCCTTTCAGACGCAGTTTTCCGTTCATTAGCGCTGAGCGTGACCCCATCTCGGCTCGCGAGATCTTCGCAAAGGTTTCATAGTCGCCGCTGATCACGAACTCCACTTCTGGAAAAGGCTCCTGGCGCACCGAGATGTCGGTGAATGTGCCTTTTTCGATGGCGTAATAGAGGGCGCGCTCGACCCCATCCGGGCAGTTGTGGTAGATCGTCAGCATGGATGATGTCAGGTTCTTCATTTGATCGGGGGTCAATTGACTGCGCAGGCGTCCGGCTGCCTCCGCTGTCCATTCCGGACTGAGGTATTTCAGGTCAGGCATTGTTTTACTCCTTGTGTCAGGATAGGTATGGTACCCGGTTCTGCACGGGCATTGGATAGAGCAAGGTCAGGTGAACCACGAAATACATGCAGGGCACGAAAAAGATGATTGAAGGTTAAAAGCAAGATTTACTGATCGATTTTTTGGATCAGTGCGGTAATCAGGTTCCAGTTGCGTTCCATAATGTTCACATCCATTTTGTCGAATGTGTCTGCTTGTTGGTGCCAATAGGGGGCGACGCCGTCCCGGGTCATGCCGAAGATTGTTACAGCCGGCACGTTGAAGCGAACAGCATCGGCCATCTCTGTATTTCCACCGCTGATTTTTGATGGAAAAGCGCCCCATTCGGGGTGTTCGCCAGCCAGCTGCTCGAGTGTATTGACCAGTCCGGCATCGGCCTTAAAGGGTACGATAATCCCCTCTTTTGTCAACCAGGATGGCCCAGCGCAGCCCAGCATTTCAAAGACAAGCGCTTGTGGTTTTTTGAGTTCAGCACGATGGCGTTTATAGAAGTCGATCATTCCATAGTGCTGGACCTCTTCGCAGCCAGTGCAGACAGCCAGTATACGCGTATGTTGAAGCGGGTTTTTGGAATAATACTGCGCCAGCGCCAGAACGATGCCGGCCGCTGTTGCATTGTCATTCGCGCCGGCGGTGAAGGCCGTGGTATCCGCTTCGATACAGATCGCAGCTAATAGTATGGAACATACTGCTGTCGGGATGGTTGCGTACCAAACCCACGACCAAGCAAAGAAGATTGAAAGCGTGTAGAGCAAGGCCTGCGCAAAAAAGGTGATGAAAACCACGGTCGTGAATTTATCATATACCTTTACGTGGAGAGGACTGCGGAAAATGAAGGGTGTACGCTGGCTGTCAAGATGCCCCACAAGCACCAAATCTTGTTTGTGATCACTTGAAGGGGGAATTACTGCGTGTACATTCTGGCTCTCTGCTCTTGGCATCACGAGACGGTACAGATTATTCTGAAACCCAAGCTCTTGTAACTCAGAAATCAAAACCAGGATGCTCAGCAGCGCAGAAAAAATCAGGCCGGCTTTGCCTGCGAGGGGATGAATGGCGAACGCGATCAGAATTAAGACACTGCCGATCAGGTGCGGCAGGAAGATTGATCGAGCACTTTGGAATGTTTCCCAAGTTGGTTTTAGTCCGATATTTTGAAATTGAGTCTTGGCATATGCTGCCCCCCGGCGTTCGCCTTCACGGGTGGAGCCGCGCGGGCCGATATCCACAGATAGGACACGAACGTGTTCCAGCCATGTGGAGACTTGCGGATGGTTTGAGAGTTGTTGGGGCATGGGCAATCCTGTAAGATATATTTTTTGTGAAGGACCGGGAGTATTTGAAGACGGCGACATCATTTGAACCACAGATTAGCACAGGTTAGATCAAGAGCGATATGCCTGGGTTCGGATATTGCTTTGTCACGGCATAAAGAACGCGCTTCGTAGTGACAGTCATCCCGTGCAGGGATTGGAAGAGCGCTGATGATGTTATTGGAAAGCGAATGTTACCCGATTAGCTTGCGGTAATCTTCCGGGGTATCGACATCAAAAAGTAAGCGCTCGTCGGGCCAGGGCATGGGCGTAGGGGGATATTGCGTAAAGATGCTGCGCGCACCGGCATCACCTTGCAGTTGGCATAAAGCTTCAAAAATGGAGCGGTCAAACAGGACAGGATTGGTTCGTTTCTCGCCAACAAACGGCGCGAGGATGGTCGGGCGAGTTTGGACGTAGGTATTTGCCAGTGCCTGGATCAGTTCCGGGGAAACAAAAGGTTGGTCGCCGAGTAGAAATATGACAGCCTGCGATAGTGCCGGTTCTAGCACGGCCACGGCCGTTTGTTGCGGAATAGTCCCGGTTCCGACACGGGGCGGAGCAGCCCTGTTTCCAGGTTGGGAGCACAGCACCTGGATGCCTGACCGGACGGAAGTGCTTTGTCCGGTTTTCCAATCAGGGTTGTGAACCAATTGTATACTCAAACCGGCCAGGGCTGTCTGTATTTCGACGGCCCCAGCGCCAGTCACAACGATAACTGGATTTAACCCGGCGATCAGCGCGGTGCGGGCGGCGTGCCGGATGAGCGCCTCGCCTTTCCAGGGCAGCAGCAGCTTTGGCTGGCCCATGCGTGAGGCAGCTCCGGCAGCCAGGATTATCCCGGCAATCGGGAAAGGTAGGATGTTGTGTTGATCCAAGCGCAACTCCAGTCCGATAGAAAGAACGTTTAAACTTCTCTCAATCATACACTGATTTTGGGATGGTGAGATATTTTTAACACATCCTATCCTCTGATGCCTGATGCACATGATTGTCCGGATTTCCCCCACAAAATCCAGGGTCTATCTCGAAGGATGAGCATACTTAGAGCAAGAGCACTCCATCCAGTTTTGATAGAGCCCCGGGATTCGTACACATCTTGCTCAAAATCAGACAACTTGATACACTCATTCACGGGATTTTAGATTGAAGATCAGGCCTAAAACCAACTTCACCATTAAGAGAGTTCCACGGAGATCACCAGGATGGTATTAAGGGACAGTTTCCATCGGAAACCACATCATATTGGCACGCTTTCACCCGAGATGGCTTTGTTGGGGCTGCTGTATCGCGAGCCAGGGCATGGTTATGATTTGCACCGCAAAGTGATCAGTGAACTTGGACAGGTTTGGCATCTCAGCCAGAGCCAGGCTTACTCCATATTGAAACGTCTCGAGACTCAAGGGGATATTTCGGTGGAGGAAATCACCCAGGAAAAACTGCCATCCCGCCAACTGCTGCGCATGACTGCCCAAGGGCGCACCCGCTTTTTAGCCTGGTTGGACGCTCCCAGCGGCGGCAGCACTCGCGCCATTCGGATGGAGTTTGTCACACGTTTATATTTTCTGAGTATGTACATGCCTGAAAGACTGCCAGAGGCTTTCCAACGGCAAAGAGCGGAGGCCAAGGGGCATATTGAACGGCTGGAAAATGAACGCACAGAATTACCATTTGAGCAAGTTTATAACCGAATGAGCCTGGATTTGCGCCTTAAACAATTAAATACCGTGTTGAATTGGTTGGATGATTGTCAACAGCAGTTTCAATAACCCGCTGTCTGAGCCACAGATTAAAGATTTATATGTCTTGGACGGGCCGGGAGTATGGTCACATGAACCACGAAATATACGCAAAGAACATTGAAGGTTAAGAGCGGCTGGTATCCAAACACTGATCTTGTTTAGAAATCAGGATCCCTGGGTGTCTTACTATACTGCTGAGAAAACCAATCGGATGCCGAAAATATGGATAAGAGTTTATTGTTTTCTTGGATATTTGGGTGGAGTCGATGATTGAAGAGCAAGGTGAAGAGCGGGGTTGATGAGTGATCTACCGTTTCGATAGCCAGAGATCGGACCCAGGTTGATGCAACTTATAGTGTTGCGGTGATTTGAAAGCGATCGAGAGATTCGCTAACAAGAGATTCGTAATCCTTGTGTAATATTGCGTAAATTGATATACTCACTTAGTGAGTATATCTGATAGGAGTATTTAATCATGATGACTGAATTCTGTATGAAACCTATTGGGGTGATTCACACCCCATTCAAAGAAATGTCAGGTATGCCGATCCAGGCTTCGCGTTCCACGGCTTTCGGAGAAATAGAAGTGTTTCCGGAATATGAAGCCGGACTTGAGAGTATCGATGGTCTCTCGCATTTAATTCTGATATATGTATTTCATGCGGCGTTGAACAGCAGTGAATTAATGGTGAAACCATTTTTGGATGATAAAACTCACGGCATATTCGCCACTCGCTTTTACCGCAGGCCGAATCCAATTGGTATTTCAATAGTTCGACTCATCCAGAGAACTGATCTGCTATTGAAAATTCCTGGTTCTAATTGAATTTGTGGTTTTGACAAAAATGAGGCAAAATTAGCAAAAACTCCACCAAGAGAATCGCTAAAATGCCTCAACGACAGTGTACCAAAGAAAAGGCTATTATTACAAGCC
>CAIMZS010000162.1 GCA_903846015.1 uncultured Anaerolineae bacterium
AGCTCGGCGGAGACATCCCTATTACCTACGTGCCAGCCAGGAACACGATCTTCCTCTCCTTCGCCGTGGCGTTCGCCGAAGTGCTCGGAGCGGCCGACATCTTCCTCGGCGTCAATGCACTCGACTACAGCGGCTACCCAGACTGCCGGCCTGAGTACATAGCGGCGTACCAGTCGATGGCCAACCTGGCGACGATGCACGAGGACGGGTTGGGCGTGACGCCGAGCAAGGCCACCGCGCTGCGCTTTGCCGAGGAAGGGGCAAAGGTTATCATTTGTGATGTCAACGAAGCTGTTGGCATGGATACTGTCAAACTGCTTGGCGCGGAAGCTGCCTATTACAAGGTCAATGTCGCCAACCGGGCAGATGTTCAGGCCTGGGTTGAAGCTGTAAACTCCAAATACGGGCGCATCGATGTCCTTATTAATAACGCAGGTATTTTGCGCGATGGTCAGCTTATTAAATTCAAGGAAGGCCAGTTAACCGGGCAAATGTCAGAAGCCGATTTTGATATGGTTGTGTCAGTTAACCTGAAAGGGGTATTTAACTGTACACAGGCCGTGGCTCCGATTATGGCACAACAGGGCAGCGGGGTTATTCTCAACGCCACATCGATTGTGGGTCTGGATGGAAATTTTGGTCAGACCAATTATGTTGCTACCAAGGCGGGCGTGGTTGGAATGACCATGGTTTGGTCGCGTGAGCTGGGTAAGTTCGGTGTACGTGTCAATGCCATCGCCCCGGGGTTCATCGCCACCGAGATGGTGACTGCCATGCCCGAAAAAATCCTGGATGGGATGCGAATTCACACTCCGCTTGGTCGCCTGGGTCAGCCCAGGGATGTCGCAAATGCTTACCTGTTCCTGGCTTCGGATGAGGCATCGTTTATCACTGGTGAAGTACTGCGCGTGGATGGTGGCATCGTCGTGGGAACATGATCTGTACGATGCCAAAAAAAAACATTAACTGTTATTTGGCCTCCATTTAATACCCCTCGGAAAATCCATTAAATGTATTAGAAACTACGTCTCGGGTGAAAAAAATAACCCGAGACGTAGTTCAATAGTATATTTGGTTCAAGAACTGTTCTTTGATACCGAGGCAGCTTCCATTACGTCAATTTGCCGCCAGATCCGCAAAAGCTCAGCAACACTCCAGGCTTGAGCAATGCAGCCCTGAGGTGTAAAAGGTGCGTCACCATCAAATATCTCACTGATACTGCCAATCCCTCGCACGGAGAGATGATCCAGGAAGGGGTCTAAAAATAAGCGAGCAGCCTGCGGATCCTGGTAAACACGCAAATGAGCGCTGACAAATGGACCAATCAACCAGGCCCAAACCGAGCCCTGGTGATATGAACTGTCATTTTGCTGATCACCGCTGTAATGCCCGATATAGCCCGGTTCATCTGGCGAAAGGCTGCGTAACCCCAGGGGTGTTAATAGTTTTCGAAAACAGATATCAACAACAGCTTTTTGCTGTGCTGGGGTCAATGGGCTGTCTGGCAGGGAAATTGCCAGCAATTGGGTTGGCCTCAGGGCCGGATCGTCCCCGGTCGGCGTGTCGAGCACATCAAAACAATATCCAAGTTCTTCATTCCAAAAGCGAGAGAAACCTTCAAGAGCGCGGTTGGCGAGCGATTTGTAATGCCCGGATGGCTTGCCCAGCACCCTTGCAAATTCATCCATACTTAGCAATGCGTTATACCAGAGTGCGTTGATTTCAATTGGTTTGCCAGTGCGCGGTGTAATACCCCAATCGCCAGCTTTTGAATCCATCCAGGTTAATGGAATACCGGGTTCGCCAGCATAAAGCAGCCCATCCTGTGGATCCATCTTGATTTGAAAGCGGGTACCCTTTTCGTGCCATTTAATGATATCCACCAGGCGTGGATATAGTTCTCGCAACAAATCAATATCACCTGTTTCTTTGTAATAAGCTCGGATGGCATCAAAATACCAGAGTGTTACGTCCGCAGCTTTGTACTCAAGCACCCCATCGGTCTCAGGTAAGCGACTGGGAAGCATGCCC
>CAIMZS010000163.1 GCA_903846015.1 uncultured Anaerolineae bacterium
CCTGCTGCTTGCCAGCGCAGTTGTCTGGCTGGCCTCGTTTAAAAAATATCTTGAATAAATTCAATAAAGGAGTCTTGCATATGAACCCCGAAATTGGACTGCAGATTTATTCTGTAAGAAACGAATTGCAACGCGATTATCTGGCCACCTTGGAGAAGATCGCTGCCATTGGTTACAGAAACCTGGAACTGATCACAACCGTCACTGAAAACGGTTTAATCTTTGGCAAGGATATGAATGCATCCCAACTGCGCCAGGTCTTGGATCAGAACGACCTCAGCGCGGTAAGCTGTCATCTGATGCTGCAAGAAAAGATGAATTGGGAGAAAATCCTTGCTGATTGTGGTGAAATCGGGATCAACTCCCTGGTTTGTCCTTTTGCGCTGTTCGAGAGCAAGCAGGATGTGTTAAATCTCTGCACTACATTTAATCAGGCTGCGGAGATTTGCAAAAAAAGCGGCGTTCAGTTTTATTATCACAACCATTTTCAGGAATTCCAGGTGTTTGATGGCCAGATGGCTATGGATATCATGCTTGAGAACATGGACAAAGATTTGGTAATGTTGGAGTTTGACACCTATTGGGCCATGCGTGGCGGGCAGGATGTTATTAAATGGCTCCAAAAACTGGGCAAACGCTGTGATCTTCTCCATCAAAAAGATTTGCCTGCAACTGTGAAGCCCGTTAATCTCTTTGAGTTGATGGAAACAAACCCAGAAATGAAAATTTTTGATATCTTTACAAAAACCATCAATGCCAGTCATTTTACAGAAATCGGTGAAGGCTCAATTGATATCCAGGCCATCGTCGCGGCCGGCCGGGCGTATGGAAACGCCCGTTATATTTTTGTCGAACAGGATATGACTCCCAAAGCTGAGATGGAATCTGTAGAGATCAGTTATCAGAGTTTAAGTCACTTACTCGCGTAACAAAGGAATAAGCATGGATAAACATATTGACCCGCTCTTTAAGGCAAAGGTCGAAGAGCTTTTGAGCCAGATGACCCTGGAAGAAAAAGTTGGTCAACTGGTGTTGGAGAATGCCTTTGCGCCAATCAACTGGCATGAGGTGCTCCAGCAACAGAAACTGGCGGATGAACGCGGGGAGCCTTTCAAGATTCCCCTGGAAATAAATCCTGTCACAAGCGAACACATTCGCGCAGGGCGTGTCAGCGCAATCAACTCCGCAGATCCACTTTTAAACAACCGTCTTCAGCAGGCTGCCGTGGAAGAGTCGCGACTACATATTCCGCTTCTCGTGGGGCACGATGTCATTCATGGCTTTCGAACGGTCTTCCCAATCCCGCTGGCGGAATCCTGCACCTGGAACCCGGAACTGCTGGAACGAGCCTCGCATGCCGCAGCTGTGGAGGCCGCCTGCATGGGCATCAACTGGATCTTCGCGCCGATGGTGGATATAGCCCGCGATCCGCGCTGGGGCCGTGTTGCCGAAGGAGCCGGTGAAGATCCATTCCTTGGGGCGGAAATGGCGCGGGCGCGGGTACGGGGTTTCCAAAGCGGAAATTTGCCAATGGGACGCCGAATCTCTGCCTGCCCCAAGCATTATGTGGGCTATGGCGCAGCAGAAGCAGGTCGCGATTACAACAGCGTGGAATTATCCGAGCGCACGCTTCGCGATGTCTATTTGCCACCTTTCCAGGCTGCCTTTGACAATGGTGCACAAAGCACGATGAGCGCCTTCAACGAAATTAGCGGCATTCCAGGCACCTGCAATTCCTTCCTATTGCGAACCGTGCTGCGCGATGAATGGGGTTGGAATGGTGTTGTGGTGAGTGATTTCAATGCCATTGGCGAACTTGTTCAGCATGGTGTGGCAAAAGACTTGCGTGATGCGGCCCGCTTGAGTATCCTGGCGGGCGTGGATATTGATATGGAAAGCGGCGCCTATACCAAACATCTGGCCCAACTTGTTGAAGATGGCGCTGTTCCTTTGACGATTCTGGATGAAGCCGTCCGGCGTGTTTTATGTTTGAAATTCGGCCTGGGGCTTTTTGAAAACCCATATGTCGATGAAACCTTATCAGAGAAATATATTCTGGCGCCTGAATTCCGATCATTGGCATTGGATGTTGCCCGGCAATCCATGGTTCTGCTGAAGAACGACAAGAATGTGCTTCCGCTTCAGGCACAAGATCAGCGGATTGCATTGATCGGGCCATTGGCAAACAACCGCGCTGATCTGCTTGGCACCTGGGCGGTCACAGGTCAGGCCTCCGATGTCGAGACAGTTTTTGATGGTTTCCGCCACTATGTCCAGGGAAATTTGCTCAACTGTGTGCCGGGTTGTTCAGTCAGCGGCGATGATCCGCTGGATATTTCTGCGGCGGTTGCGGCCGCGCAGGATTCTGACATTGTTGTGTTGGTTATCGGCGAAAGCGCCGGAATGAGCGGTGAAGCCCACTCGCGTGCTCATCTGGGTTTGCCCGGCAGACAGCAGGAATTGGTCAACGCTTTGGCAGCTACCGGCAAACCCTTGGTCACCGTGCTCATGTGTGGCCGGCCGCTGGTTGTGCCTGCTCTCGTGGAAAAATCTGCGGCGCTTTTGATTGGCTGGCACGCTGGCATTCGGGCCGGGCAGGCGGTGGCCGATATTCTTTTCGGCGCCGAGAATCCATCTGGTAAGCTGACAGTCAGTTGGCCACGTGCTGAAGGGCAAATCCCTGTGTATTATGCCCATAAATTGACAGGCAGACCAGCTGAAGGAACCGGTACGACCCAGTATCACGAACCCTTCCGCTCTACTTATCTTGATGAACCGAATGCGCCGTTGTTTTCTTTCGGGGAGGGCATGAGCTATTCTGAGTATGAATATAGTAATCTGCAGGTTCTAACCCCATTTGTGTCCCCGAAAGAAACTCTGCAAGTTGGTGTAGTCATTAAAAATACGAGTAGTCGAGCTGGTGTGGAGATTGTCCAACTTTATATCCGTGACCTGGTAGCATCGGTGACACGCCCCGTCAAAGAATTGAAGGGCTTTCAAAGAGTTCATCTGGAAGCCGGCGAGAAACGTGAAATTCGTTTCGAAATCCCGGTCAACACGCTTGGATTCCATGGTCTGGAGAACCGATATCTGGTTGAGACGGGAGAATTTAAAGTCTGGATTGGCTCCGATTCCACGCACGGACTGGATGGGATATTTACGGTTAGAGATATACTCCACAGCTAGAAGAAAAGGGGCTGTTCCAAGGATCGCTTTTCTTTTGGATAGCCCCTTTATATTATCCCGCCGATTCGCTTGCGCCCAGGGCAATCAGGGCAGCTCTTTCAACCAGATTTAGACCTTTAACTTCATTGATTTTCATGCGTTCATAGGGGCGATCAAGTGACATTTTGTGCAAAATAGTTTCGCTCTCAA
>CAIMZS010000164.1 GCA_903846015.1 uncultured Anaerolineae bacterium
CGTCTAAGCCTTCGCCCCCGGTTGTTTGAGCTGCGGTTTCCGCGAGAGTTGAAGAATGATAGTCGGTGGTTAAGCGCAGGGTCATATTATCAGTATACAAATGTTCTAGTAAGTTGTCAAGAATAATTTACGTGGCTATATTCGTAAGGGAATGGGACTATCGTCTCAGGCTGCGTGTCTGAACCGCAGATTTTCGCAGATTACGAAGATGGCGCAGATTAGAGCAAGAGCAAGTGTGTGAACCGCAGATTTCCGCTGATTATGAGGATGACGCAGATTGGAATGTCAACCTGCAAAAGGTCCTTGCCGGTTTTTCCAAGCTTGTCTATACCTGAGATGCGTTTGCCCTGAAGATGAATCGAACCTTTTTTAGCCTTCAGCGCTGTTTACAGAAACAGTACCATCGTTAGAAAAGCCGATTTTGTCTGGTTTTAAGGGGTGTTTTCTCTCTGGTAACAAAGAGATGGTTAAATATGGTTATATGCATGATCTTTGTCAATTGTAGTTATGGCGAAAGGTTAGTAAAATGAAAATCGGTAAATATTTACAAATTAAGTAAAGATTTGCTAATCCATTATTTTGATTGAGTTTTGCTGTGATAGTCTTGTACTTTCTGTATGGATTGGCATTCGAAGGCCTGGGGCTGGCGGCATATCTTCAATTGAGACGTGAAGGTAATTTTCCGTTAAAAAACGAACTGCCCTGGTTGGCAGCTTTTGGTTTCGTGGGGGGGGCAGCGGGTTGGGTGGATATGTTTCTGGCCAGCGGCTCGCTGTTGGATTATGCTGAAATTCTGAGCGTCTTGCGGGTTACGCTTCACCTGATGACAGGGTTACTCCTTTTACGTTTCGGCTGGGGTATTTTTAACAATCTAAATCCATTACCTGCCTGGAGTATTTTTATTCCGGGCATACTGATGGTACCGATTGCCTTTGTCATTACTTACGCAGCCACAACCTTCATCACCCCCTCACCGCTCGAAATCCCAATCGAAATTTGGACCCGTTACCTGCTTTACCTGCCAGGCAGCCTGCTGGCGGGGGGCGGTTTCCTGCGCCAGTGGTATATCCAGAGAAGGCTGGAAATGTACGATGTTTCCAACCTGATGCTTGGCGCGGGGCTGGCATTCCTGTTCGAAGCCGTCGTGGTGGGGCTGATCGTGCCGGCAGCGCCGCACAGCCCGGTATCTTATTACACGTATGATCGTGTTGTATCCAATGCCTTCATTGGCGAAAACGCCAGTGAGACATTTTCTTACGGGTTGAGTTCCGGGTTGGATTATCAAAGTGTACTGAATACCACCGGTTTACCGATCGAAATATGGCGTATGTTTTCGGCGGTGATCGTAACGTTCTTTGTCGTAAAAGCATTGGATGTATTTGAGGCAATTCGCAAGCGCCAGTTACTGGCACTACAGGCTGAGATGGATGATGCCCAACATGCCGCGTTTGAAGCTCAGATCATTGCCCGCCGAACTGCAGAAAGTTGGATGAATGCGCTCGTCAGTATCAGTCGTCGGATCGCTGAGTTGGAGCATGTTGACGATATTTTGCTCTATATTGTACTAACAGTGCGGCAGCTACTGCATCCCGATTTTGTGGGGGTGGCGATACTGGACCAGGAGAGTGCCGCTCTGGAGTTGAAATGCTACTCAAATGAGAAAAATACTGATGTGGTCGCAAATTTATCGGTTAAGGTAACCAATATTCAAGCCCAGAATGTGATTCGTAATTCTCGTTCTTTTCGGTCGCAGGGTGATGAAGCTGACGAGACATTTGAGGGCATCTGTTTTTTTGAAATAACCCCGGTTGATGTAGGAGAAACAGGTGCAAGGAGCAAGGCGATTGCGATTGTGCCTCTTAAATTGGAGAATACCACCATCGGGATTTTGTGGGTTGCGCGTTGTGGTAATGGGCAATTTTCTGAGACCGATTTATTCTGGTTGGAGAGCACTGCTGATCAGGTCGTAATCGCCATTCAGCATGGTTTGATGACTTCTCAGCTTCAATCCTTATCCATTATTGAAGAAAGAGGTCGCATTGCCAGGGAGATGCATGATGGTCTTGCGCAGGTATTGGGCTATCTAAATTTACAAGTACAAACCCTGGGATCGCTACTCAATCAAGGCAAGTCAGAGAAACTTCGTGATGAGCTTTCTCAAATGCGCCAGGCGATCAGTGTTGCGAACGCAGATGTCAGGGAAAATATTTTAAGCTTAAGAACCACGCTTGCCGATGAAAAAAGCCTGGCAATTGCTGTGGAAGAGTATTTAACTGAATTTGGTATTCAAACGAATATCAAAACGAAGTTATCTTTTCAGGTTAGTGGCGAGTTGAACCTTTCTTCGGTTGCAGAGGTTCAGTTGGTTTGTATTTTACAGGAGGCCCTGACAAATGTTCGTAAGCATGCCAGGGCTCATCTGGTTGAAGTAACTGTTATCAAAGAAGTTATTGATCATAGTGAATATATCCGCTTGCAGATTATCGATGATGGCGTGGGTTTTGTTCTGACTGGTTCAAGGCGCAATTTTGGTTTGCGAACCATGCGTGAGCGGGCCGAAGGTGTGGGCGGAACTCTGAGCATTGCATCCGATGCCGGGAGCGGTGCGCAGATTGATTGCAGGCTCCCATGCCTCAGCCATGAGAAGTTTCAAAAACAGAGCGTCGTGATCCCGTGATGTTGACAGGCCCAATAGGAAAGAAGAGCGTTCGATGAATGTGCGTGAATGGGCTTTACCTGTTTATACGATCCTGATGCAGTTGGCAATCGGGTCATTATTTATCCTATGGATTATTCGATGGCTTGGCAGTTACCGGTTCAGCTCTGCGGAGATAGATCGCATCATCCGGAACCCAATCCTGGTTATTTCAATCACAGTAATTGTGTCCATGATCGGCTCGCATCTGCACCTGAGTAAACCCTTGCATTCATTTTTAGCGATTGTCAATTTTCGAACCTCGTGGCTGAGTCGTGAGATTGCTTTCACAATCCTGTTTTTTCTGACCCTGAGCGTGACCTGGCTTCTCAGCCGGTATAAACACGAGCATCTCAAGAAGATCACGATCATGGGATGGATGACAATTTTATTCGGGGTTACCGTTATTTACTGCATGGCACGCATTTACCTGATCCCTACACAGACTGCCTGGAATTCTTCCACCGTGATCGTCTCTTTTTACACGACGGCGCTTCAACTGGGGATCATGACGATTTCATTTCTATTGGTGCTGGATTTGAAATTTGCCGAGGTCCAGAAAGCAGATGACATTGAAACCCGCGCACAGGTAATTCAATTCTCCATTTCATGGCTGGCTCTGGCCACTTTCCTGATGGTGGTGGTTAATTTCGTGATCATTTTTTACCAGATATACGAGCTGTCGCAGGGAGACGCCGTCGCGCAGACCAGTCTTCAACTTCTTTTCCAGCTTTATTTTCCTATCTTCATTATTCGCCTGATCCTTTTAGGCATTGCCCCGCTCTGGTTCGGTTTCGCTGTGTTTCGAATGCGTAAATTCGGGTTGGCCCCGCAGACCCTCTTGCAACCGGTTTACATGTCCTGTTTATTGATCCTGATAGGCGAGATCATTGGGCGCTTCCTGTTCTATGCCACTCACATCCGTATGGGTATTTAATATGAAAGGTAGAAACGATGACCATTAAAGTTTTAATCGCAGATGATCATAAACTTTTTCGCCAGGGGTTGATTGGTTTGATGAAGACACGCGAAGATTTTGTGCGGGTAGTGGGTGAAGCCGAGACAGGTGAAGAAGCCGTGCTGCTGGCGGAAAAACTGCAGCCGGATGTTATCTTGATGGATATTTATATGCCCAAGATGGATGGTCTTCAGGCTGCCAAAGAAATTCGACACAGGTTTCCCGAGATAGCCATTGTTATGCTGACCTCATCAGAAAAAGATGGCCATCTGTATGAAGCGGTGCAGCAGGGTGTTTCCGGCTATCTTTTGAAAAGCCTGGATGCCGATGAATTATTTGATCTACTCGAAGGTGTTTCCAAAGGTGAACCGGCGATGACGAGGGTCATGGCGGGAAGACTATTAAAAGCTGTTGCAAATCGGATGGCAGATGGGAATAAAGGTGAACAGGCCCTGACCGAAAGAGAGTTATTTGTCTTGCGCCTGGTGTCCAGTGGCGCCAGCAATCACGAGATTGCCTTGAAGCTTTCCATTTCGGTTAATACTGTGAAAAGCCATATCAAGAATATCCTCGAGAAACTTCAACTCGAAAATCGTACCCAGGCTGCCACCTATGCGCTTAAGCATGGTCTGATCTCCCCCCGTGATCAATAAGGTTCTCTGGGAATTTCCGTGATAAACCCTTTGGGACGCGGACAAGAGTGGAAAACGCGGATATTTTAAAGCTTTAAATTGGTTAATAACCTTTTTTATGTGCCCACAATACGATTTGGTGTCACAACCACGCTAATTCCTAAAGATCCATCAATAAAAGAAATCACTCTTAAGGATGAGGTGGTATTGTCCACAATGACGATGCCCCTCGTCCATTTATCCGGTATCCTGATAGTGACAAAAATAACTATTGCGGTTTTCTCAGCCGCTTATCCCCTATCAGGAGCAAGCCTATTTCAAAAATATTTTTTTTACTTTCCACCCTATCCGAGCCAACCGGCTCCGCTCAACTTTAGCACAATGATATTTCCGATGCAATTCCCGGAGGAAAAGCAATGACTGAAAAAGATTTCCTCACCAAAGCTCTGACTGATACGGTATTGACCCGACGCAGCTTCTTGAAATGGAGTGCAACGCTGGGTGGTACTGCCGTGTTGGCGGGCGTAGTGAACACTGGTTTAAAAGCTGTTGGAGCTGCTGCCGAAAAAGCAGCCAGTGAAGGTAAATGGGTCTCGGCAGCCTGCTGGCATAATTGCGGCGGGCGTTGTTTGATCAAAGCCCATGTGGTTGATGGTGTCGTTACACGTGTAAAGACTGATGACACCCACGAAGACAGCGCCGACTTCCCACAACAACGCGGTTGCGCTCGTGGTCGTTCTCAGCGAAAGCAAGCCTTTGGCGCCGATCGCCTGAAGTACCCGATGAAGCGTAAGAATTGGGAACCAGGTGGCGGCAAGAAGGAACTGCGCGGTAAGGATGAGTGGGTCCGCATTTCTTGGGATGAAGCTCTTGATATTGTCGCGAGTGAATTCAAGCGTGTCAAAGAAACCTATGGCAACAAGGCAATTCTCTCCAAGAATCAAAGCAGATTCCTGGCCGCTTACGGCGGGCACTTGACCATTTGGGGCACAACTTCTTCTGGCAGTTGGCCGCAGGTCAACATGAAAATGCAAGGTGATTCCGGTGGATGGGGCAATTGCAATAATGACCGTCTCGATCTCCGTAATGCAAAACTGATTGTCATGTGGGGTGGCAATCCTGCCATGTCAAGCGGTGGCAGCCCAACCTACAATTACCGCCAGGCTAAAAAGGCCGGCGCCAAGATCATCTTTGTTGATCCCTATTACAACGATTCGGCTGTCGCTCTTGGTGATCAATGGATCCCGGTACGCCCTGCCACAGATACTGCCTTACTCCTGGGCATTGCTCATTACATGATCACCAACAAGCTGCAAGACCAGGAATTCCTGGACAAATATACTGTTGGTTTCGATGCCGACCATATGCCCGAAGGTGTAGATCCGAAAGAAAATTTCAAAGACTATATTCTTGGTACTTTTGATGGAGTTGCCAAGACACCCGAGTGGGCTTCCCGGATATGTGGGACAGCGCCCAATTTGATTCGGACATTTGCTCAGGAAATTGCTACCACGAAACCGATGAGCATCTTCAGTTCATCTGCTCCATCCCGATCCCACATGGGTGAGCAGTTCTGCCAGGCATTCCTTACGGTTGGATGGATGACCGGTAATGTCGGATTGCCAGGTGCAATGGTGGGCGACAGCCAGCACAGCACCCGCAGTTATGGCGGGCCAAACCTTGTGCGGTCAGGCGGCACAGGTCTGAAGGGCATACCGAACCCACTATTTGCTCAGCCTACTTATTTCGGACCCGATCCCGCCAACACAGAATGGTATGGCATTGTCTGGGATGAAGTCTGGGATGCGGTTGTGACCGGCAAGTATACGGCCACAGTTCGTGGAAAATTAGATTGCGATATTAAATTGATCTCCCACCTCGGGCTTGGAGCGGCATTAAACCAGGCCACGAACCTGAATCGTGGTATTGAAGCCCACCGCAAGGTGGAATTTGTTGTAACATCCTCCAATTTCTTAACGACCAATGCCAAGTATTCGGATGTTGTTCTGCCGGTGACGACTCAATGGGAACGTGAAGGCAACACCATCAGTGGAAACCCTGAAGCTTTGATCGTGTACAGCAAGATCATGGAGCCCCTTTTCGAAGCCAGAGA
>CAIMZS010000165.1 GCA_903846015.1 uncultured Anaerolineae bacterium
CAAAGCCCATACCGCTTCAAAGGCATCCCACAACCCTATTTTTTTCCCTTCTGAGTATTCACGTGGGTTGAAAGAAATCGGTACATCGTAAACGCGAACATGCCGCTTAAGGATCTTGGCGGTGAATTCAGGCTCAAAATCGAAGCGGTTGGCTCGTAGTTTCATATCCGTAACCACCTCGCGCCGGAAAACTTTGTAGCCGGTTTCCATATCGGTCAAGATGTTGTTATAAAGAATATTGGTCATGAAGGTCAGAAGTTTGTTGGCAACCATATTCCAGAATAAGGTCGCGCGGTGCGCCCCACCCAGAAAACGTGAGCCGTACACCACATCAGCCAGATTTTCTTCGATTGGTTTCAACAGGTTCGCATATTCGCGTGGATCGTATTCCAGGTCGGCATCCTGGATGAGCATCACGTCACCGCTGGCGCTCTGAATGGCGGTGCGCAGCGCTGCGCCTTTGCCGGCGTTTTTTTCGTGCAAAATTACGCGTATGCCATCCACGCCATCGTATTCCGCCAAAATAGCGCGAGTGCCGTCTTTTGAGCCATCATCCACAATGACGATTTCAGTCACAAGACCGGTAGCCTGCACCCGTCTTATAATTTCACGGATGGTGTTCTTTTCGTTATAAACAGGGATGAGTACTGAAAGATTCATAATATCGATTATACCTTTTGTTTTTTCAAACCATCCGTCAAAATTATCCGGAACAGACTCATTGAGACAAATTGGATATTTGTAATACGCCAATGATTAACGCTGTGCGCTGGACATGCTATAATCTTATCTACTTCTTTATTAAATCGGAGCATAAGGCAGGTATTTATGGCAAGCAACACCTCATCTCCTCGTCCTACGGGACCAATAGCATCACCTCAACCATCAGGCCCGGTTTTTGTCCCGCCTCCTATTAATAAGTTGGATGACACCGGTCTCTCACCCTTATGGCTGCAGGATCTGGCGCTTAAGATTTTATATTTCCAGGGTTATCTTTCAGGCTTTAAGGTAGCTGAAGAGATCGCTTTGCCATTTGCTGGCGTGACCGATCAGATTCTGGAATCCCTCAAGCGTGAAAAGCTTGTTGAAGTTAAATCATCATCCATGGGTCTGGGTGAAGGCTCATACCAGTTTGCTATTACCGGTGCTGGCATTGAGCGGGCTCGCGAGGCCTTGGAACGTAACCAATACGCTGGACCGGCCCCTGTGCCGATCGAAACGTATAACGCGGCCATTCGCAAGCAAAGCGCTCATCGTGTGGTAGTGACACAGCGTCATATGCGCCAACTGCTCGCTCAATTGGTCATGTCAAATACAACCTTTGAACAGCTAGGACCGGCCTTGAATTCCGGTACATCCATTTTTCTATATGGGCCTCCTGGAAATGGCAAAACAAGTGTGGCGCGCGCTTTTGGCAGCATGGTTTTGCAGCAGGATATGTACATTCCCTTTGCCTTGTTTGTGGATGGGCAGGTTATAAAGCTGTATGACTCGGTTAATCATCTGCGCGCTCCTGACGAAGACTCAACCTCAGCCGGTACAGGTTCACTGCGCTCCGGTCAGCGGCGTGACCCACGCTGGGTGCACATCCGCCGCCCATTCATCGTTGTTGGTGGTGAATTGACCCTGGCTGGCCTCGACCTTGTCTTTAATGATACCCATAAGTTTTACGAAGCGCCTTTCCAGGTCAAAGCCAATGGCGGCATTTTATTGATCGACGATTTCGGTCGACAACAGGTGCGCCCGCGTGATCTGCTTAATCGCTGGATTGTGCCGCTCGAAAATCGGGTGGATTTTTTGACCCTGCATACGGGCCGTAAAATTGAAATACCTTTTGATGTTCTGGTGGTATTTTCCACAAACTTACCTCCGCGTGATTTGGTAGATGAAGCCTTTTTACGTCGCCTGCGTCACAAGATTGAAATTGGTGATCCCTCTTACGAAGAGTTCCGCCAGATTTTCCAAAGGGTGGCCCAGGCCAAGAAAGTGGTCTATAACGACCAGGGTCTGGCCTATCTTTTGCAGGAATGGTATATCAAGCGCAACCGAAAACTGCGCGCATCGCATCCTCGAGATCTGTGTGATCAGATTATCGATATTGCCCGTTATCGTGGATTGGAACCATCCATGACCCGCGAGCTGCTTGATCTTGCCGCCCAATCCTATTTTGTCGAACTTTAGTTTATCCGCTTTTCGGAATCCCAAATCCGCATCGCTATTTGTCGCGGGGATTTTAATTCTATGATCATACACTTTCCAACCCCTATTTATTTTGCCCATCGAGGTGCATCCGCTCATGCCCCCGAAAATACTCTGGCTGCTTTTGAACTGGCTGCCAGGCAGGCCGCTCCTGCAATCGAGTTTGATGTTAAGTTAACCTCTGATCGGCAGGTTATTATCATTCATGATCAAACCTTGAACCGTACAACCAATGGCGCTGGTCCGGTTGCCAGGCACTCGTTGGCTGCTTTACGTGAACTTGATGCCGGGTCCTGGTTCTCAGCAGATTTCCGCGATGAAAAGATCCCGCTTCTTTCTGAAGTGTTTGAAGCGGTTGGTAAAAAAGTGTTGATGAATGTTGAGTTGACCAACTACGCCACACCATTTGATGGACTCGTCAATGAAGTGGTTGCCCTGATCAAGAAGTATGGTTTGCAGGAGCGCGTGATCTTCTCATCGTTTTTCCCCACCAATCTTGTTATGGCCAGGCGCCTGCTGCCCACGGTTGCCTGTGGTCAATTGATTTTGGAAGGTGCTTCAGGCTGGTGGCAGCGGTTAGCCTCTGGCTTAATCTCTCTGGATGCCGAACATCCTTATACAACGGATGTTACCGCCCAATCGGTGAAGGATGTCCATTCTAAGGGGCGCCGTGTCCATGTCTGGACCGTCAACGATGCTGCTGATATGCGGCGTTTGCGTTCGATCGCCGTGGATGGTATTTTTACCGATGATCCAAAGCTTGCTTCGGAAAATTTTCTCTAAACACATTAATCCACACAATGTCATTATCACCTGGCAAATTTCCCCGTTTAAAGTGGCACTGCTCTCCAAACAGGAAGATTAGTTCAACGCGCCTCTTGATAATTCTATTACTTGTCTCCATTGTTGCCACACTCACATCCCCAGCATCAGTCTCTGCCCAGAGTGCCAACCCCGGTCTTGCCCTTTTGACCAGCCTTACTCCAGAAGAGAAGGTCGGGCAGTTATTCTTGGTGACTTTTACCGGGACGGATGTGAGCGCTCTTTCTCAGATCTATGATTTGATCGTTAACCGTCATGTCGGTGGTGTCGTATTGACGGCAGCAAATGACAATTTTGTTGCTGATAATACTACTCAGGAAGCCTACAACCTGATTTCGGCCATTCAACAGATTGGCTCTACCAGCATAACGAACCCGGCTGTAAAACCCACGCACCATGACTATATTCCATTATTTGTTGGTATTTCACAAGAAGGTGGCGGGGGTAGCAACGATCAAATCTTGAGCGGCTTGACCAATATTCCAGATCAAATGGCAATTGGTGCTACTTGGGATCGTGGGCTTGCAGAACAATCGGGAAGCATAATGGGCCGAGAACTTTCGGCGATGGGTTTTAACCTGTATTTTGGGCTGTCCATGGATGTGCTTACGCTGCCTAACGCAGCTATCAGTCAAGATTTGAATACGCGCGTTTTTGGCGGAAATCCTTATTGGGTGAGTGAATTGAGCCGCGCTTACATGTCCGGCTTGCACACTGGATCAAACGGGCGTATGGCAATCATTGCCAAGCATTTTCCTGGTCGAGGTGGTTCCGATAGGCAAGCGGATTTGGAGATTCCCACTGTGCGGCGTTCTTTGGATGATCTCATGTCCACTGATCTCGCACCTTTTTGGGGAGTGACTGGTAACGCACTTGATCCAAAGATGTCTACTGATGGTTTGCTTGTATCTCATATTCGTTACCAGGGTTTTCAAGGCAACATTCGCGCATCCACAAGGCCAATCAGCTTTGACCAGCCAGCCTTGAATCAAATTCTGTCTCTTCCGGCGTTGGCGGGCTGGCGGCAAAATGGCGGTCTCATTGTCAGCGATAACCTGGGAACACAGGCTGTACGTCGTTTCTATGACCCAGATTACAAGAGTTTCTCTGCCCGACTTGTGGCCCGCGATGCTTTTTTGGCTGGCAATGATTTGCTTTATATGGGCGATATCACTTCTTCCGATGCGCCTGACACCTACACGAGCGTAGTCCGTACGCTGGATCTTTTCGCTCAGAAATATCGGGAAGATACGGCCTTCGCCGGTAGGGTGGATGAGTCGCTTTTGCGGATTCTTAACCTCAAATACCGCATGTATGGATCATTTACTTTGCCGGCAGTAGTTCCACCAGCGGCAGGTCTCGACGTGCTTGGCCAATCCAACGAAGATGTTTTTACCATTGCCCGCCAATCTGCTACGCTTATCAGTCCATCTCCCGCTGATTTTGCGACAGTCTTGCCTGCCCCCCCCAATGTATCGGATTACCTTGTTTTTCTGACTGATGCGCGCACTGTTCGCCAATGTTCAACCTGTTTCGATAAACCCATTCTGCCTAAAGATGCCCTGCACAGCGCAGTTCAACGTTTGTACGGTCCTGTTGCCAGCGGCCTTGTAACCCCCAGCCACCTGTCTTCATTTTCTTTTGATGATATCAATCTGCTTTTGGATGACAAACAGCCTACCACAGAAATGTTGGATGCACTTGGCCGCGCCACCTGGATTGTGATTTCCACCCTTGATATGCCCGAAGGTTCTCCTCAAATGGTGACACTGCGTCGTTTTCTTTCTGAGAAGCAAGGCATGTTAATCAATAAAAAGGTAATCCTTTTCTCTTTCAGTGCGCCGTATTATCTTGACGCCACCGATACTTCCAAACTGACAGCATTCTATGGTATGTATTCTGCATCTGACCCATTTGTGGATGTTGCCGCCCGTTTGCTTTTTCAGGAAATTCCTCCTGCCGGATCGCTGCCCGTTTCCGTTCCAGGGAGTGGTTACGATTTAAACTCTGCTCTTTCTCCAGATCCCAAGCAGGTTATATCGCTTAGCCTTGACCTGCCCAAATTATCCACACCCGAACCGCCAAATGCTACCCTGACTGCTGCCCCACTCGCTACCTTGACTGTTTTGCCAACCGTTGAGCCTCTTTTTCGTGTTGGGGATACTATTTCTTTGCGCACAGGCATCATTGTTGACCATAATCAACGACCGGTTCCTGATGGAACGATGGTCCGGTTCACTTTATCACAGAGTGAAAGTGGCCTTGTCCAAATCGTTGATGCACAGTCTGAACTTGGTGTTGCGGCCGCATCCTTCCACCTGGATCAGCCCGGTTTTATTGAAATTAATGCTGCGAGTGGCTTGGCTGGGGTCTCTGTTACCATGAAATTGAATGCTACCAAAGAAGGGGCCACCGTAATCATCATTACTCCGACAACGTTTGTAGTAACAGCGGAGCCTACCGCCACCACAGCGCCTTCTCCAACACCAGCGCCCACCCCGGTATCTTCGTTGGTTACCATCAAAGGTTACCCCACCTTCTGGGGGTGGTTGTTGGTATTGTTGGAAATAGTAGCTGGGGTTATGCTGACGTATTGGCTCGCAAGCCAGATGGTTGACCCTCGTTGGGCTGTGCGCTGGTCATTGTTGGTTTTGGCAGGTGGGTTGATCGCCTATAACTATTTGGTTTTAGGGTTTCCGTGGGGAGAAATCGTTTTGAATGGGCGTGGTTTACCTGCGTTTTTGCAGGCGGTGTTGACCGGCCAGGGAGTAGGGTTTGCGGTCGGCTGGTTTTGGCGTTTATCGGCCGAAAGTGGCAATCAGGCTCAGTAACAGCAAAATTGCTGAGACACCAAATAAGATGCTTTCCGGTGGAGCAAGCAAAGCATCTAACGTGGGCGCTCGCTTGGATCGTGACATCGGTCTTTGTGGCAACTCTTTTGTTCCGAATAAAAATTGTCGAAATGTTTCAATCGAATCGGGGCGCAAATCTGGGTGTAGCTCCATTGCCCAAAGTATTGCTTTTTCTGTGCGGGGACTGATGGATGAGTTCGTGCGGCGTGGCATTATTTGCCCTTCTGGGTGCAAAAACCGTTGACGGGCGTCGTCTGGTGGTTGACTTGTGAGCAGGTGATAAAGTGTCGCACCGAAGGCATAAATATCAGAACGAACATCCGTGTGGCTTTCAGACCCGCCGTATTGCTCCAGGGGAGTGTACAAAACAGTACCCTGCCCCTGAATGATGGTGATGGTTTCTTCGTCAGGCGCGAGCACTTTCACCAGCCCAAAATCTACTAGTTTTAACAGGCCGTCCGGGGTGATTTTCAGGTTGGATGGTTTGATATCACGATGTACAATGGGTGGTGATTGCCGGTGGAGATAGGTCAATGCATCTGCAAGTTGGGCTGCCCAATCGAGCACATCCGCTTCATCCAGGAAAGAATTACGAGCTTTTGCCTCGAGCATAAGTGTGCGCAGATCTTTGCCGGGTACATAATCCATTACAAGATAATCTTTCTCGCCGATGGAGAAGAAATCGGAAACCTTGGGAAGATTGGGGTGGTCCAGGCGCGCTAGTACGGTGGCCTCGCGCAAAAATTGCTCGCGAGCCTCGCGCAAAAATTTTTCAGGAAGGTTTCGATCGTGTTCGACTTCCTTAAGCGCACACTTCCGCCCCTCAAGTCGCATATCATCGGCCAGGTAGATATTACCCATTCCGCCCTGACCGATGCGCTCGTGGACGCGGTAGCGTTCGCGCAGGAGATCTCCCGTTACAAGCGGGACCGGCATTTAGTGCCTCCTTGCCTTGTATGTACTTAGACTCTGCCTGATATGAATCAAATCAGCCAGCATTGAGTGGTGATACACGGTTTTTTGATGGTATGTGCAGGATAAATTTCGGCGTTTATTGCACAAGATAGGTATTTCTGCTATATTATATCGTAGAGGAGAGTATGTGCATCAGCAAATCAACCAATGTTGGTAAATAAAGCGTTAAATTGCTGGTGTACAAAGCTGCCATGACTGAAAATGATAGTCCAATTCTCGTAGCAATTAATGGTCCGCTCAAGGGGGAACGCTGGCCGCTCGATCGTCCTCTAGTGATAGGGCGCGAACCCGGTTGTGAAGTCCTTATTCCAGACCGGCAGGTGTCGCGTTATCATGCGCGTCTTACGCCAGGTTCCAATGGTGTTGTCCTGGAAGATTTGGGCAGCAAAAATGGAACACACTACAACGGCACTGAATTGTCTGGCCAGGTAGTTTTACAGGATGGGGATATCCTGCAAATTGCCGTTGCACAGGAATTTCAGTTTGTAAGTTCAGATGCCACTATGCCTTTGGATTCGGAACCTGCTCGCGGTAACCGGCTTGTGTTGGATATGCGCGCCCGCCAGGTATGGATCAAGCAAAAACAAATGGCCCCGCCGCTTTCTGCACAGCAGTTTCAGCTCTTGTGGGTGCTTTACCAAAATACTGGGAACGTTGTCACACGACAGGAACTGATTTCTGCAGTCTGGGGCGATGAGCAGTCTGCTGGGGTGACTGACCAGGCACTGGATGCGCTCATTCGTCGTTTGCGAGATCGATTGGTGGCGATGGACCCTGCGCACGATTACATCATCACTGTTCGTGGACACGGCATGAAGCTGGAAAATCTCATGAATGGGGAATAAAAAAATCCATCCACGAGTATCAAATTTCAGATAAATAAGGCAGCGACCAGTTATTCTTTTGGTCGCTGCCTTATTTATTCCGTTTTTTTCCTATCCGAGTTTTTTTTGCATCGAACGCTTTAAGATTGCGCGGTAAATTTTCTCCAACCGCCGCATGATTTCGCCCGAATTGGGGTCTTTGTCACCCTGCTGTTCCACTTGCTGCATGAGTGAAGCCAGCATACCGGTCAGTTCTTCGCCCAAATTACCCTCGTGCGCGTTTAACGCTTTTTCCAGCGAAGCGTCATCCCCGGCAGCATCCACTAATTCATTGACCAGTTCGAGCTCTGGCGGGGTGTTGGCCTGCTGTAATACAGCCACAATCTGCTGAAGTTTCTGCATGCGCGCGGCATTATTTTTCTGTTGGGCATCGCGAAGCTTGGCTTCTAATACCTGAACAACAACCTCATTTTGGAAATTGGCCATGTTTTGCACTGTGGCTTGCATCACATCCGGCGCCAACAGTAGAGATTCGATCATCGCGTCGGCTTGTTTCATTTGCTCTTCCATGGCTTTGTCGATCTGGTTGGTGTATTCCATTATATTTTCGCGCAATTCTTCCAACGTCTTGCGCTCTGGGCCAGAAGTCTTATCGATCCGTTCCGTCAGGATCTGGAAGAAGGAATAGTCCAATCCGTTGCGAGTCATGCTTACAAGTGCTTGCAACCGGGCTTCGTTTGGCGCAGCGATGAATATTTCCAGTAGCTTTTCGCGTGTCAGCCCTTTGCCGGCATCCTGCAAAGATTTTACTGCTGCATCAAGTTCACCCATCTGGGCTTGCAGCTTGCGGCCATATTCTGAATTTGCCAGCAGTTCCTCCTGCAGCGCAGCCATAGCCTGGGCGGTTTGTTGTTGTCCTGAAGCCTCGGCAGACTGGGCCAACCGGCCAAATAATGCAAAGAAAGTCTCATCCAGTAATGCGGGTTCTTGTTTAATAAGTTCAGCTCGCACATCCGGACTTGGGGCCTGCAACAAACGTTGAATCAGGCTGACCCGTTTTTGCTGTTCGTCGAGCATTTCCTTTGTTACCCCGTCTTTTTCCAGGATTTTTTCTATCATACTCTGGAATGTCAGGAAGCTCTGTGGGCGCAGCAGGTACCCTTTTCTTTTTTCAGGTGGCAGGCGGTTCATGACCTGGGTGATCAGTGGGCCGACCATTCTTTCCTGTTCGTTAACTGGTAAACCCAGTTCGGAAGGGAAATAAGTCAAAAGGAGTTCTTTTTCATTGTCATGATAGACAATGGGCGTTGATAATGGTCCTTCAAACCCGCAGAACGGGCAGCGCGCGTAATTGGAAACGCGCCCTATCAGGCGTTGTTTGGCGCCCGCATCGGCGGTAACATCGAAAAGTTGTTCGACTTGAGCAGGGATCATTTTGCGGCAGCGTGGACAAGAAATTTGAGTTTGAGCCATGAGATTTCCGATTTCTGAGTTTGGAATGGGTTTTTACAATACAGTTCTATTTTACCCTGAATGTTTATTTTGGCAGTGAGAAGCAAATACGTGCTCCAGCGCCATGTTGAGGATCGATCCAGATGCGCCCGCCGTGGGCCTCCACAATGGCACGGGCCAGATACAATCCCAACCCGGCTCCTTTGGTTTTGCGCACTGCGGCATCCGAACGGTAAAAACGATCGAAGATGTGGGGCATATCGTGCGGGTCAATTCCAGGGCCATCATCACTGACCGTGACGATGGCCTGTTCATTCCGGATTTCGCCGCTTATACGAATCTTGCCTTTTGCAGAGTATTTGATTGCGTTCGAGACCAGATTCGTCAGTACCTGATCCAGGCGCGCCTCGTCACCCATAATGACCGGGAAGTCTTTTGAAAAATCAATTTCAAGCTTGTGTTTTTTTGTTTGGGTTTGGAAACGCTCTGTGATACGTTTGGCCATGCCCGGCAGTGAAACATCTGTCCTGTTCAAAGTCAGCCCGCCCGCTTGAAGCCTTGAAGCATCCAGTAGATCCTCGATCATGTGGGTTAACCGGTCTGCTTCATCTTCTATGACGGCCAGGCTGTCCTGGATGACGTGCTTATCCCATCGGGCGTCATCTCGCCGAAGCGTGGATGCATAGCCTTTGATCAGCGCTACCGGTGTTTTTAATTCATGGCTGACAATGGATATAAATGTGGCTTTCATTTCATCTGCGTTGCGGAAATGGGTGATATCCCGTACAGTTACGATGATATTACGTACATGGCCATCCGGGGTCAGAAGAGGAGCGTACGTAATGCCAACGGGTACATTGGGCGGCTCCACGCGTTTTAGGTCGCCTTCCACGTAGAGATGGGCGTTTGTGGTCAGCGGCCAACCATCTGCTTCGGCTTCTTCCAACGTCATCCCATCAGGCTTGCGCGCCCAATTGATCACTTCATCATGACGTTTACCCCGTACTGCGTCATCCGTTTGTCCGCAGATCCGTTCGAAGGCATCGTTTACACGTTCGATGCTGTGGTCGGCATTCAGAACAAGGATGCCATCGGCTGCGCTGTCGATTAATGCATCGAGTCGTTGTTTTTCAATAATGACCTGGCTATACAGCCGGGCGTTAAAAACTGCAATTGCGGCCTGGTCTGCAAAGGATTGCAATAGTTGTTGATCGTTGCTTGAGAAAAGATCTGTATACGAACGAAAGATGAAAATAACCCCGATTACCTGCCCATGTGTAATGAGTGGGATGGCGGTACCATTAAGCAATCCCTGGCTGGCAGTGTAGGTAAGTTCCTTTAACATGCGATTAAGTTCTTCGACATCCAGCTCTGAAACCTGCTCATCAGCCAGTAATGGCTCAAGGTAGCGTAAAAATGCTGCCGGAATCCCTTGTGCTGCGGCAACACGCCAGGTGCTGGCTTCTTTAAGGGCGATCAGGCCGGCTTGCCCTGCCAGCATCTCGATGGAAATGCGTAGAATGCGCTTCAACACCTTTTGTAGATCAAGTTCCTGGGTGATGGCGCGGGTTATTTCGAGTAGGTAGTCGCGTTGCCGGACGCGGAAGTCAGGGAGCATGTGATTTTGGATTCTGATTTGCCAGTTGGTTGTTGAAACGATTTAAGGGTTGAATTGTATTTTATCATTGGCTTGATAATCGAGTATAAGAGCGGTGTTGGAGGATGGTTAATGGCCCGTCTCAATCAACGGTGTCTTATAATGATAGCAGTATCGAGAACAAGTTCGGCCAGTATCTTTTTCAATCAAAATAACGGGTATAGAAGAATGAAACAGGCTTTCTGAGCTTGAGTCTTATCTCAACCAGACATTGGAGGCGAATGCAATATGGTGGATGAACAGGTGGAGCAGGAATGGGATGTGATCGTTCTTGGGGGTGGCCCCGCTGGTTATTTTGCTGCCATTCGATGCGCCGAATCTGCAATTGATAACGGCAGTCCTTTAAGGGTTCTGGTTGTAGAGCGGGCTCGCCGCTCCCTGGGGAAAGTGATCATATCTGGTGGTGAACGTTGTAATGTAACCCATGCTTGTTTCGATCCCGCCCGGCTTGTAACGTATTATCCGCGTGGCTCAGCCGCCCTGCGCGGCGCCTTCAGCCGATTTCAACCACGGGATACCGTTAATTGGTTTGAAAAGCGTGGCGTCATTCTGAAGACCGAAGAAGATGGACGCATGTTCCCGGTCACGGACTCATCCAAGACGATTGTTGACTGTCTGGAAGATGCTGCCCGGCGGGCTGGCGTCACGGTATGGAATCAAGCCAGTTTATTGAATATCGACCGAATCTCCGCACTTCCAGAACAGGCAGCACGTTTTCGTATTACCCTGCGACGTGATACCCTCGATAGTGAGCAGGTTCTTTCGGCCCATTCGGTCTTATTTGCAACCGGTAGCGAATCCTTCTGCCATAATATTCTGGCTCGCCTTGGGCATACCATTGAGCCGCCAGTACCATCTTTGTTTACATTCAAGATAACAGATGTACGTATCGCCGAATTGGCAGGACTTTCGGTGCCAGTCGCTGGTCTGAGATTTGTGGGTGATCCTGATTCCGAGAAAGTACCCTTTCCGCCTCAGCAAGGTGCTTTATTGATCACCCATTGGGGCTTGAGCGGCCCGGCTATTTTGCGGCTTTCGGCCTGGGGCGCGCGTTGGTTGTATGAGCGCAATTATCAGGCGGGTTTGTTGGTGAATTGGCTTCACCCATTATCTGTTGAGCTGGTGTATGAGCACCTGAGCAAGCACCGCAATTTGCCCGAAAACAATCGAAAAAAACCAGGGGCACATTCGGTCTTCCCTCAAATACCCGTTCGTTTGTGGAAACGGCTGACAGAAGCAGCGGGGATTTCAGAAACGCAAAACTGGGCCGATGTTTCCCGGTTGTGTATGCGCCGCCTGGCTGAAGAGCTCACAATGGGTCGCTATGATGTCGAAGGGAAGGGTATTTTTAAGGATGAATTCGTGACCTGTGGCGGGGTCAACCTGGATGAAGTAGATTTCAAGACCATGCAAAGTCGTTTGGTTGCGGGTCTTTATTTTGCCGGGGAAATCCTGGATATCGATGGATTGACAGGTGGTTTTAATTTTCAGAATGCCTGGACAACAGGTTGGTTGGCAGGTGGGGCAATGGCGAAGCTTTAAACACCAGACACCGTTCTCGGCCTGAGAACGGTGTCTGGTGTTTACCGCGCGAATTCTTTTTCCGCAAGGGTCATTGCTTCTTCCATAATGAGAAGGCCCTCATCCATTTCGCTTTTACTCATGCTGAGTGGCGGAGCAATGCGGATGACTGATTTTGAACACCCCAATAGCAGTAACCCGCGTTCAAAAGCCTTGTGGACGATTGCATCTCGCAGATCTTCTGCTGGTTCCTTACTCTCCCGGTTTTTTACAAACTCTACACCGATCATCATGCCAATTCCTCGTACCTGGCCAATCGATGGATGGCGCGTGGCGATCTCATCCAGGGCATCATGGGCATATTGCCCCACTTCGGCGGCATTGTGCAAATACTCGCGTTCGATTAATTCAATCGTCTTTAGTCCCGCAGCGCAGGCGAGCGGATTGCCGCCATACGTATTACCGTGAGCCCCGCGGCTCCAATCCATGACATCGCGGCGAGCTACGCACGCTCCCAATGGAACGCCGCTGGCGATGCCTTTAGCGGTGGTGAAAATATCGGGTTCAACGCCAAAGTTTTCGATTGCCCACCACTTGCCAGTACGCCCCATGCCGCTTTGTACTTCGTCTGCCAATAGCAGGATGCCGTAATGATCACACAATTTTCGCAAAGCCGGGAAGAAACCGGCTGGGGGAACAATGTAACCGCCTTCACCCTGGATCGGTTCAACCAGGATGCCAGCTACTTCATCTGCTGGTACGATTTGTTTTAGAATTTGCTCCTCAATATAACGCACCACTGTTTCACCATAATCCTCACCCGTTTTTCGTTCCAAAATCGGGCGGTAAGGATTGGGGAAGGGCGCGTGGACAACGCCGTTCATCAGAGGGTAGAAGCCGCTGTGGTACATCGCTTTACTGGCCGTCATGGTGACTGCGCCCATGGTTCTGCCGTGAAAAGCGCCAGTAAAACCGATGAAATTTGTTCGTCCAGTGTGGTAACGCGCCAACTTTAGCGCTGTTTCAACTGCTTCAGTGCCCGAGTTGGTCAAAAAAGATACTGCTGCATCTTGCATGGGGGCAATTTCATCCAATTTTTCAGCCATTTCAATCATTGTTTGATGATAAAAATCGGATGAAATATGAATGAACTTTTCAGCCTGTTCCTGAATTACCTTAACTACCTCTGGGTGTGCGTGGCCGGTGGAATTAACCGCAATCCCAGCCATGAAATCCAGAAACTTATTTCCGTCCACATCCCACAACCACGAACCTTTGCCGTGATCCATGGCGAATGGATAATCGCGCGGGTAGGATGGGGAAATGACAGCTGAATCGCGTTTGACCAGCGCTCGGGCTTTCGGCCCAGGTAATTTCATTGGTTCCATAATAGTCTCCTTGAAGTGAATTTGCCAGAAACAAAAACGGTCAGTTTCTGGAGATGCCAGATGCTTTGCCAGAAAAATGAACTTATGATACCTTTTGGGGAAGACAGTAGTGCTGTGATGTTTGATCAATTTCATCAATCAAACATCGCAAATTCTTGATCTTTCCCCGAGATTGAAATGACGGCCTGGGGGATGCAGGCATTTGGTCAGTTGTCGGGCAGCAGTCCCAGTGCGAGTGCGCCCATCAGTCCAGCATCATCACCCAATTCGGCATGGGTGATCAGCAGGTTCTTAAGATATGATTTATCCATTATTTGTTTTTCAAGTGATGCTCTGACTGGATCAAGCAGATATTTGCCACTGAAAGAGACCCCACCGCCAAATATCACCACCGAAGGATTTAACAACTGCACAAATGTTGCCAGTGCCTGTCCGATATAGGTTCCCGCACGTTCCAAAGCATGTATGGCGAGCGCATCGCCTTTCGCAG
This sequence comes from uncultured Anaerolineae bacterium, assembly GCA_903846015.1. Taxonomy (GTDB): domain Bacteria; phylum Chloroflexota; class Anaerolineae; order Anaerolineales; family Villigracilaceae; genus UBA5195. Next base: position 14,181 of record CAIMZS010000165.1, read on the forward strand.
CCGCCTCTGAAATATCTCTTGCTGTCAGCTTGTGTTTGAGCCTGAGCGTAGATTCTATTCCGCTTGATAATTGTTCCTGAACATAACGTGTTATCGCCGGGCCGGATGCGAGTGCTTCCAGGTGACCACGTTGACCGCAGCCGCATAAAGGTCCGTCTGGTAAAATCGCAATATGACCTACTTCTCCGGCAAGCCCACGCACGCCCAGCAAAAGCCGGTCATCGCTGATCACCCCACCGCCGATGCCAGTGCTGACGGTTAGGTAAAGCAAATGATGGTGTCCTTGTCCTGCTCCAAAACGCCATTCACCAAGCGCAGCCAGGTTGGCATCGTTGCCAATCAGGGTACGTACACCGAAACGTTTTTCCAGTTCTGGGCCGATTGGAAAATTATCCCAACCTGGGATATTCGGCGCAGAAAAAATTACACCTGTTTCGGGGTCAAGCGGGCCTGGCAGCGCCACTACAATTTTTTCGACCGTTGAGTGTTCCGGCCAAATGGATTGAATCACTGCGCACATCCGGTCAAAAGCTGCCCCTTCACCACGTGTTGGCGTGCGGCGCACATCTACTGGTTCAAGGCTTCCACGCCGGTATGCAGCCACACGGATTTGTGTTCCACCGATATCAACGGCAATAATAATAGACATGATCTGATTATATCGTAAACAGCCCGTCTGCAAATGTGACGAAACGCACCTTCTGCCTGGATATTTGGCGTTGACGGATGATTTAAATACTGCTATCATCATTTTTATGAAAAAATCACTCACGTGGATCGAAACCATCAAGAACGAAACATTGGGCATTCTTCGTTGGTTTATACCGGGTTTGGGTGTTAAACGGTGGTTTGCTCTCCTGCTGGCGGGCATTACTCTGCTTGGTGTGGGGATGGCTTATTATTTGTTGGATTTTTATCGCAATTCTTCACAAGACAGCATTTTGCCTGTTCTGGATGTTGCCAGCCTTCGTTTTTTTCCACGCCCTATGCGGGTGTTTATCTTTATTTTGCTTGGAACCGTATTGATTGCGGTTGGGTTATGGGGGCTTAACCACGCGTTATTAAACCCATTTTTGCGTAAAGACAGGCGCCTGGTCGATCAGATCGCTGACTTCCGGCGTCGTGAACACGGTTCACGGATTGCCGTGATGGGCGGGGGGCATGGTATGGCTACCCTGTTGCGAGGATTAAAAAATTACACCAATAAGCTCACTGCCATTGTGACCGTGGCTGATGATGGGGGTTCATCTGGCCGGCTGCGCCAGAGTCTTGGTATTTTACCTCCTGGTGATATTCGCAATTGTCTCGCCGCGCTCTCTAATGATGAGGCGCTGCTGGCGCAGTTGTTTCAATATCGCTTTAATGACGCTTCTGGGTTGGGCGGGCATTCTTTTGGAAATTTGTTCATTTCCGCCCTGGCCGATGTTACTGGCAGTTTCGAAGAAGCCGTGGCTGAATCTGGCCGGGTTCTTTCTGTGCATGGCCGGGTATTGCCAGCTACGCTTCATGATGTCAAACTCGTGGCGGATGTTCAGATTCCCCATGTGGTTAACCAGGTTCGCGTAATAGGAGAAAGCAGCATCCCTGAAATGCCCGGAAGGGTTCGTCGTGTTTATCTGGAACCGAATAACCCCCCAGCATTTCCGCCTGTCATCCAGGCTATTCTCGCGGCAGATATGGTAGTTGTTGGCCCGGGCAGTCTGTATACCAGTCTTTTGCCAAATTTGCTTGTCCCGGATTTGTTGGCGGCGCTGCGTTCCACCCGGGCCTTGAAGGTTTTCGTAGTCAATATTGCTACTCAGCCAGGCGAGACCAGCACTTTTGAAGTGGGGGACCATATCTCTGTGTTGGATGAGCATGTTGGCGCCGGGTTATTTGATCTTTTTGTTTGCAATAATCGGCGTGAAGGAACGCTCCCAAATGGGGTAGAATGGGTGAACATTGACCAACGGGCTTTGAATCATCCCGTTTACAGTGCCGACCTGGTCGAAGTCGAACATCCTTGGCGGCATGACTCAGAAAAATTGGCCAAATCATTGATGGATCTACTGTTAGAGCGTACAGGTCCTTTAAACGATTAATTAGGAAATATTTCAAGGCGAGTAAACCAATTTTTTTGTTAAAGTATTGCTTAATAAGGACGCTGTGGTAAAATATCTAATTGTGTAAAAATTCACAAACAAACCCCTAGGAGGTTTATCATGACAATAAAAGTTGGTATCAATGGATTTGGCAGAATTGGCCGCCAGGTTCTTAAGGCGATCCGCGATCGGTATCCCGAAGAACTTGAGGTAGTTGCCTTCAACGACATCGGTGATGTCCCTACGATGGCGCATTTGCTTAAATATGATTCAAACTATGGCCGTTTCGATGGAACTGTCGAAGTTGCAGGCGATGCGCTCATTGTCGATGGCAAGGCCGTAAAAGTTTTTAAGGAAACTGACCCGGCTAATATTCCCTGGGGCAGCCTCGGCATCGATATCGTTATCGAATCTACCGGAATTTTTACGGTCAAATCGGATGGCGTAAACAAGAAGGGCAAGGTTGTCAAGGGTGCTGAAAATCACATCACCAAAGGTGGCGCCAAGAAAGTCATCATTTCCGCCCCCGCTGAAGGTGAAGACCTTACCATCGTGTTAGGCGTCAATGAAGAAAAGTATGACCCGACAATTCACCATGTCGTTTCGAATGCTTCCTGCACCACCAACTGTCTTGCGCCTGCTGCCAAGGTCGTCCATGATATTTGGCAGATCAAACGCGCCTTCATGACAACCATTCATTCTTACACCAACGATCAGAAAATTCTCGATCTACCACATTCAGACCTGCGTCGCGCTCGCGCAGCCGGCGTCAGCATCATCCCAACCACCACAGGTGCTGCCAAGGCCATCTCTTTGGTTATTCCCGATCTAAAAGGGAAATTCGATGGTTATGCCTTGCGCGTTCCAACGCCTACGGTTTCGGTTGTTGATTTCACTGCCGAATTGGAAAAAGAAACCACCACCGAAGAGCTGCGCCAGGCCTTTCGCGTTGCTGCTAAATTGCCCCGGTTTAAGGGAATTCTGGCGGCAATCGACGAACCGCTCGTCTCGATTGACTTCAAGGGCGATGAGCATTCCTCATCGGTTGACCTGCCGTTTACTTCTGTTCTTGGTAAGGATAAGAGTAATTTCATCAAGGTTGTCACCTGGTACGACAACGAATGGGGCTATTCCTGCCGTACTGCCGACCTGGCTGCGTTGATGGCGAAGAGCCTATAATCGGTAAACTGGCACCCTGGCAGAGCAGCACTACCTTGTTCTGCCAGGGTTGCTGATTTCCCATTTTACCGAGGCGTTTATGAATAAAAAAACTGTACGTGACATCGATCTAAAAAACAAACGTGTTGTTATGCGTGTTGACTTTAATGTTCCGATGGATAAAGGGGTTATTACTGACGACAAGCGTATCAAAGCAGCTCTGCCGACCATCAAGTATGTGCTTGAACAAGGCGCTTCGCTGATGCTTATGAGTCATCTCGGAAGGCCCAAGGGTGGTTTTGATCCAGAGTTCAGCCTGAGGGCTGCTGCTCAGGTGCTCGCAGGTCATCTTGGTAGACCGGTTGCCATGGCTCCCGATTGCGTCGGCCCTGAAGTCGAAAAAATGGCTGCTGCCTTAAAGCCGGGTGATGTGCTCATGCTTGAAAACACACGTTTCCATTCTGGCGAAGAGAAAAACGATCTTGAATTAGCCAGGCAAATGGCTGCCTTGGGCGATATTTATGTCAATGATGCCTTTGGCTCTGCGCATCGTGCGCACTCATCCACAGAAGGAATCGCACGCTTCCTGCCCGCCGTTTCCGGTTTTTTGATGGAACAGGAATTGGAATACCTGGGACGTGCAGTCAGCAACCCCGAGCATCCTTATATCGCCATTTTAGGCGGTGCCAAGATCAGTGACAAAATTTTGGTGGTTGAAACGCTGCTTTCAAAATGTGATAATCTGATTATTGGTGGTGGTATGGCTAACACTTTCCTGGCAGCCAGTGGTTTGAATATGCAGGATAGCCTGGTGGAAATCGCATCACTGGAGACTGCCAAAGCCATTTTGTCTCGCGTTGCATCAAAATTGGTACTCCCGATCGATGCTGTTATTGCTGATAAATTCGATGCCGAAGCCAACAGTCAGGTGGTCGATGTGGATAATATCCCGGCTGGCTGGCGCATGCTGGACGTGGGCCCCAAAACCCTTGATCTGTACAAAAAGACACTGGCTGGGGCAAAGCTCATTGTTTGGAATGGGCCTGTGGGTGTATTTGAGTTCCCCAAATTTGCCGAAGGTACCTTCGTCCTGGCAAAGCTGCTGGCCGAATCTGGCGCCGTCACCGTAATTGGTGGAGGTGACAGTGCCAGTGCGGTCAAAAAAGCTGGCCTCGCGAAGCAAATGACGCATGTATCCACGGGTGGAGGCGCTTCCCTGGAGTTCTTGGAAGGCAAGGAACTCCCCGGGGTGGCGGCACTAAACAACAAATAGTAGTTGATTCGGCGCAGGACGGAACTAAAAAACCCGTCCTGCTATTTTTTTAAGGCCTATCGCCGGAAATTTTGAATAATGTCAGCAATTGAAGGCATGCTGATGTCAGTATATTTTTTCTCGCTGTATTTTCCTTGTCGGACATTTATGATATTATTTATCAATGACTGTTCGATTGTGAAGTCAGTCTTTCATATTATTTTTTTCAGGAGAGAGAAAATATATGCAGAACCCCAACCCGCAAGTCATCTATAACGAACAACCCAAAAAGTCCAACACGCCCCTTATCATCGGAATTGTGGTTGCTGTTTTATTATGCTGCTGCTGTATTGTCGTCCTCGGTGGCGCAGCCATAATGAGTCAATCGGTCAACAAGGTATTTTCATCCATCAATCAGCAATTGACTGCTATGCCAGCAATCCCTTCATCATCTGATGCAACCATGGAGCCATCCTCTTCTGATGCGACACAGGAACCATCATCTCCAGAGGCCACCATCGACCCATTAAATCCAACTATTCCAGAAATCCCAGCAGATACGATTCCTCAAGGCGGGCGGGGTGACCAATTACAGCGAGCCCAGGCTTGGGCCCAATCTCTATCCATTACTATAATTTCCGGGTGTACCCCTGTTGCCAAGGATACCAAAATTGAAGTGACTCAGGAACCTGATTCCAGTGGTATGTGGATGGAAAAGTGGACGATTGCCTGTGATGGCGGCACAAATGTGCCGGTGGATATTACCTTTACTCCTTCGGGTAACGGCATCACGGATATCAAAGTTTCAGCAGCAAAATAAGGTTTCGATAAGGCGGTTCGTCCAGCCTGCGCTGTTGCAAGGTCAATTGGTGATTACCCAATAACGCGTTTTTCCCTTTGTTTCAAGGTCGTCCGCTGTGGATTGAAGACAGCGGGCGACCTATCATAATTAACCGCTATTCCGGTTCGAAAAAACTGTTTTGCACGTTTGTAACGTGAAAAAACTATTGGTTTTCAGGCAATCAGGATGATATGGATGCCGGACGTTGGTTGTTTGATATCCATTTTTCGATCGGATTTCTGATTGGCGCTGTGGTTACTTACTTCGAGCAGCGCCAAAAAATCGCTGAAACCCCATCTGCCAATGGGATGCTTTTGAGCATCGAAATACCCTCCAATACATCACTTCAGTCTGGTGGCGGTGTTATTTATGGTCCAGTGGTTGAACCTGAATGCCAGCCATTCGGTTGGGCAAATGGTAATGGTATTCTACAATGCAATGCTCTCGATTCTCAAATCCTCAAAAAGCCGAGATTGATTCCACGATGAACCGTGTTATAAATTCGGTTGTATTGGGATTTTTTTGCTGATGAGGTCGTTTGTAACCCTGTTAACGAAGTAATATCCATTCTACGTTATAAAAAAGAGGAAAATATGACTGGCTTTGAAAAAAAAGTGATTTATGCCGAGAAAGCGCCAAAGGCAATCGGCCCCTATTCTGTCGCCATCGAAAGCGGCGGTTTTGTTTTTTGCTCTGGACAGGCCGGGCTTGACCCCGCCACCGGCGAACTGGTTAGCGCCGACCTGGAAGCTCAGACCCACCAGGTATTGACCAATCTCAAGAATGTATTGGAAGCAGCCGGTTCCAGCCTGGAGAAAGTGGTTAAAACAACTGTTTTTTTGCGTGACATGGCCGATTTTCCCAAAATGAACGCCATTTATGCCCAGTATTTCTCATCCAGCTCGCCTGCGCGTTCCACCATTGCGGCTGCGGGTTTACCTAAAAACTGTATTGTTGAAATTGAAGCTATTGCCCTGAAATAAGTTGGAATCCGTCCTTTTGGTCGACGACGAACCTTCCATCATTTCCCTCGCCAGGATGTATCTTGAGCGTGATGGTTTTGAAGTTGAATCTGTTGGCGATGGGATGGCAGCAATTGAAAAAATTGACAGGCTGCGCCCGTCTCTGGTTGTCCTGGATATAATGCTCCCAGGCGCAGATGGATTCGAAGTCTGTCGCCGTGTGCGCGGCGCCGGAAACCAGGTTCCTATTATTATGCTCACAGCTCGTGATGAGGATATCGATAAAATCATCGGCTTGGAACTCGGCGCTGATGATTATCTGACCAAGCCATTTAACCCGCGCGAATTGGTGGCGCGGGTTAAGGCCATCTTAAGACGCACTGATCGTCCATCTGTTTCAAATTCTGAAGGTATCCGTTTCGCTGATCTGATCATTAACCAGGTTCGCCGGGAAGTGTTGGTGCACGGCGAACCTGTCAGTATTCGAACCCAGGAATTTGATTTGCTGCTAATCTTGGCTGGACAACCCGGACGCGTTTTTACCCGTGAGCAGCTGCTTGAGAAAGCCTGGGGATTTGATTTCTATGGTCAGACCCGCACTGTGGATGTCCATGTTGCTCAACTTCGCAAGCGCCTTGCTGGCAGCGAAATTAAAATTGAAACCGTGACTGGCGTCGGTTACAAGCTGACGGTCTGAGAAGTCACAGCGGAAAAGATCGCAGGTTATGTTTTCATCACTTCGCTCGCGTCTCTGGCTTACCTATGCTCTTTCGATCGGAACTGCTCTTTTTGTTGTGGCGGTAATTTTTATTGTTTACTTGCTCAGCAATCCGCTTGTTTATCGCCAAACTCGTTTGCGGCTGGTGGTAGTGCAGGCTGAAATGATTGCCACCCAGTCAACCTGGTCAAATCTCCCAATCCCATCCATACAGTCCACCCTGGAACAACAGGATAAGCAGCTCGACGCCCGCTTGCTGGTGATTAATCCAGAACGTAAAATCATTGCAGATTCGCGTATTACCACTGCCGCATCCTTGGAGACCAGGCCTTTTTTTCGCCTTTTTCGGCTCAACCAGGTGGTAACCGATGCACAGGGCCAGCCCTGGCTTTACACATCGCGCAAACTTGACAATGGAAACGTTCTTGTAATTGCAGTACCACGCCCAAGAGTCTCCTTTTGGAATATTTTGACCGATGAATTATTGCCTCCCCTGCTTGGTGCCGGCGTGCTGGGCCTTTTTCTCGCGCTCTTCATCGCTTTTTGGATGGCTCGTTGGGTTGCGGACCCGCTTCAGCGTGTCGTCAATGCAGCCCAGGAGTTTTCTGGCGCTGATTCAAAGCCCATCCCTTTGAATGGCCCAAAGGAGGTCAAAGAACTTGTCGGCGCATTTAACCAGATGACTGCCCGTGTGCAGGCCGGCCAGCAGGCTCAGCGTGACTTTGTTGCCAATGTTTCACATGAACTCAAAACCCCGCTGACTTCCATTCAAGGTTTTTCTCAGGCCCTTTTGGATGGAACTGCCTCAACGCCTGAACAAAGTAAGCAATCTGCCCAGGTAATTTTTAATGAAGCCGCGCGTATGCATCGCATGGTTCTGGATTTGCTGGACCTGGCCCGTCTCGATGCTGGCATTGCCGATTTTAAGCATCTACCAGTAAACTTGGAAGCCTTGCTGAACAGTACGGGAGAGCGTTTTGCACCACAGGCACGCACTGCAGGTGTGACCTTGGAAATCAAGGCGGCTGGGGTGCCGGTCATAACCGGGGATGGCGATCGCCTCTCTCAGGCTATTTCCAACCTGGTCGATAATGCGCTAAAGTTTACCGAGTCGGGCGGGCAAGTTTCTGTAATAGCCACCCAGGCTGTGGGGGCAGTTGAAATTTCTGTGATTGATAACGGCTCCGGCATCCCATCTGAGTCCTTGCCGCGTATTTATGATCGCTTTTATCAGGCTGATATCTCACGTCAGGGGGGTAAAAAGCATGGTGCCGGCCTGGGACTGGCAATCGTTTATGAAATTGTCCGTGCGCATGGTGGTAAAATAAGTGTTCGTAGTACGATGGGGCAGGGAAGCGAATTTATAATATGGCTTCCGCCTTTCAGCGCAAATGCAAGTACAGTCGTTCGCCGAAAAAAATGATCTTCGGTTACTCCCTTTTCAATACCTGGCAAAATTGGTAGCCTAAAACCGGATGCTTCCGACCGTCTCAATTATTGTCCCCTGTCTTAATGAGGAAAAACGTATCCGTTTTTTAATGGATGCGATTTTTGCGCAAACCTATCCGCGTTCGCTGCTGACTGTGACTATCGCTGATGGTCATTCCACTGATCATACACGTGAAGTAATCGCAGCCTTCAAGTTTGCACATCCCGATATCCAATTACAGGTAATCGACAACGATATTCGCAACATCTCTGCAGCGCTTAACCGCGCAATCAGCGCATCAGATTGTGAGATCATCCTGCGCCTGGATGCTCATTCTGGGCCATCACCGCATTATGTGGAGAAATCGGTTGCCGCCCTTCTGGATGGAAAAGGTGAAAATGTTGGCGGGGTCTGGAACATCCAGCCTGGATCTGAAACCTGGGTGGCGCGCTCCATTGCTGCCGCCGCTGCGCATCCTTTTGGAGTGGGGGATGCCCAATATCGTTACGCCCAAGAAGCCTCTTATGTGGATACTGTCCCATTTGGCGCCTATCGACGTGCGCTGATCGATAAAATTGGCGGGTATGATGAGTCTTTGTGGGCGAATGAAGATTATGAGTTTAATGTCCGTATTCGCCAGGCTGGAGGCAAGATTTGGCTCGACCCGGCTATCAACTCGGTCTATTTTGCCCGCTCGACCTTCGCGTCGTTGGCGCGCCAGTATTTTCGCTACGGGTTTTGGAAGTTTAAGATGTTGCGCCGATACCCCAACACACTGCGCTGGCGTCAGGCCTTGCCCCCGCTATTTGTTGTCAGTCTGTTCTTTGCAATTTTAGCAGCACCTTTTATTTCTGTATTTGCCTGGTTGCTGGTTCTTGAAATTTTGGCTTATGTTGGCTTATTGGGACTGGCTGGTTTAATGTTAAGTATTAAACGCCATGAAATATACTATTTTTTGGGGGTGCCCATGTCTATTGCGGTGATGCATTTCGCCTGGGGGAGCGGTTTTTTGTCGAGTATCCTGATAGGAAAATGGAATTCATAGCATATGGCATCTGACACTACAAAAATACCCTGGCGGTTACGTCCTGGAGAGCAGCGTGCGTTGTTAATTATAGGCGATTTGCTGATGGCGTCGCTGGCGCTTATGGCAGGTATTTATGCCTGGTCTACCGGTGATAAATGGCTGAAATTTTCTTTGGAATTTTTTAGGCTGCGTGTAGATTTCTGGTTTTATTTACTGCCCCTGGCTTGGATGGCTTTACTGATTGAAATTTATGATCTGCATCGTGCCGCTAATTGGAAACGTACCATCCGAGCTGTTTTTTTGGCAGCGATGGTTGGTGGTATCGTTTATCTTTTGATTTATTTTACTTCTTCCGAGCCGGAAAGGATCAACCGCCGCGCGATCGCAGTTTTTATCGTTCTTGCAGCTTTGCTGACAATGCTCTGGCGATGGGTATATATCAGTATGTACCGTTCGCAGGGCAATTTACGGCGCGTATTGGTTGTTGGCGCAGGGGGCAATGGTCGCAGCCTGGCCGAAATATACAAAACTATCAATCCGGCGCCGTTCAAATTGGTGGCTTTCATCGATGACGATCCTGAAAAGATAGGAACTTACATCGAAGGATACAGAATCTTGGCAGGAAGCGACAAACTTCTGCGCCTGATTGATGAATTGAATGTTTCTGAGCTGATTGTGTCAATTACTGGGGAAATGCTTGGAGAAACTTTTCAGACATTGCTGGATGCCCAGGAGCATGGCATAGAGATTATTCGAATGGCCACACTCTATGAAGAACTGCTCGGACGAGTTCCCATTCACCACCTTGAATCCGATTGGGTTCTCCGCTCTTTCGTGGATGAGGCCCGTTCCAGCAGCTTTTTTGAAATTGGGAAGCGTCTTCTTGATATCATCGGTTCGATTGTGGGCTTGCTTATCCTGATAATTATTTTGCCGTTTCTGGCGATAGCCACCCTGATTGATAGCGGCATGCCAATTTTTTACTGGCAGGAGCGACTTGGACGGGGTGGGCGTGAGTTCAAAATTATAAAATTCCGCACCATGCGCCAGGATGCTGAAACAGCGGGTCAGCCACAAATGGCTGGTAAGAATGACCCGCGCATTACTCGCGTTGGTAACTTTATGCGCGTCACTCGCCTTGATGAAGTTCCTCAGTTCTGGAACGTATTGAGAGGTGAAATGAGTATCGTGGGCCCACGGGCTGAACGTGCCCAATGGGTTGCCACTTTTCAACAGGAAATCCCCTTTTACAGGGCGCGTTTGCTGGTTAAACCCGGTATCACAGGTTGGGCGCAAATCAATTATGGTTATGCTTCTACCGTCGAAGATACAGCCGTCAAACTTGAATATGATCTGTATTACATCAAGCATCGTTCGATTGCCATGGATTTCGTCATCATTTTGCGTACCGTTGGGACTGTTCTCGGTCGAAAGGGTAGATAGGTTATGAAGCGTTATCTTGTAACTGGCGGCGCCGGTTTTATCGGCTCTCATATCGCACACGCCCTGCACGAGCAGGGCGATTTTGTGCGTGTCCTGGATAATTTCTCAACCGGCAAGCGTGAAAATCTGGCTGGCTTGCAGCTTGACATCATCGAAGGTGACCTGCGTAACCCTGCCATTGTTGCGCAAGCTGTTCAGGATATTGATATTATCTTCCATGAAGCCGCCTTTGTCTCAGTGCCTCAATCTATGCAAGACCCTCTGCCATGTTTTGAGATCAACCAGCACGGTACCGAAATCTTGCTGGAAGCAGCGCGCAAGGCCCGGGTTGGGCGTGTTATTTTGGCATCATCTGCTGCTGTTTATGGAAATTCTGACGATATGCCGCTCGACGAGGCTGCTGCGCTTCACCCGCTCTCCCCGTATGCCGTTTCCAAGCGAGTTGATGAACTCTATGCCGAGATGTACACCCGTGCTTTTGATCTTGATGTAGTTGCCCTGCGTTACTTTAATGTTTTCGGTCCGCGTCAGAGACCCGATAGTATGTACGCCGCTGCTGTCCCGATTTTTGCGCGCCGGTTGATGGATGGTCACTCGATCACAATTTATGGGGATGGAGGCCAAACACGTGACCTGGTTTATGTGGGCGATATTGTTCGAGCCAACCTGGTTGCATCCGAGCACCCTGCAGCTCCAGGACAGGTTTTCAATATATGCGGCGGGGTGGAGATTCGCGTGCTTGATCTTGTCAGACTGCTGATGACTTTATTCCCGTCTGCTCAAGAGCCTGTGTTTTCCTCTGCCCGCGCTGGGGATATTTACCGCTCTGTTGGCAATCCTGGCAAAGCAAAAGAAGTGCTGGGTTTTGATCCGCAAACATCCATCCTCGATGGCCTTAGGGCCGTAGTGGAATGGATGAAAGCAGCCTGAACGTGGTTAATCTGCGCAACCGGTTTGTCTTTTTCGTTGATATTCTGCTCATCATTACATCGGTGCTGGGCAGTTATGCTTTGCGCCTTGAATATACTCCTGATTTTGTGCGCTTTTATCTACAGGGGGCGCTGTGGTGGATCGGTATTTCATTGGTTATCAAGCCGCTGATCTATTTTTCCTTCGGTTTGTACAGGCGTTTATGGAATTATGCCAGCATTAATGAGCTCAAGCTGATTGCATTGGCTGTTACGTCTGCCTCCCTGGTTGTTTCAGTGGTCTCCCTGACTTTTTATGGGTTAGGATTGTTTGGGCCTGGGTTTTCAAAAACAGCGCTCGCCATCGATTGGCTGCTTTCCATGTTGTTAGTGGGTGGGACGCGTTTTGCCATGCGCATTATCGCAGAATCTGCTTCTCCGCGTGGTATTGGCAAAAGCAGCAAGATCATTGTTATTGGCGCAGGCGATGCTGGGGCATTAGTAGTCAAGGAAATGCAGAAAAACCGTCAGATCAACCTGGAGCCAGTTGGCTTTCTGGATGACGACCCCGCCAAACAAAAACATTCGTTGCTGGGTGTGCCGGTCATTGGTACGCTCAACGATCTTGCCAATGCCCTCGATTCACGGCACATTGACGAAGTCATCATTGCCATCCCTTCTGCGCCTGGCCGTTTGGTACGCCTTGTTGCCGATATTTGCCGTCTTAAAGGCGTTCCTTTTCGCACCATGCCCGGTATTTATGAACTTCTCGGCGGCAAGGTCAGTGTCAGCCGTTTGCGGGAAGTCGAAATCACAGATCTCTTGCGTCGCGAGCCAGTGCGTATTCATGAAGAGTTGATTGGCCAGGTACTTCATGGCAGGCGTGTACTGGTTACAGGTGCGGGCGGATCCATTGGCCGTGAATTATGCCGCCAGATCGCTCGTTGGAATGCTTCTAGCTTGATTCTACTTGGGCATGGGGAGAATAGCATTTTTGAAGCTTTGCTTGAACTCAAGCAAGATTACCCCAATCTTGAGTTGATCCCGATCATTGCGGATGTGCGCGACGCCGTTCGCTTGCGGGCTGTGTTCGATCGTTATCATCCGGAAGTTGTTTTCCATGCCGCCGCGCATAAACACGTCCCTTTGATGCAGGTCAACGTAGAAGAGGCGGTTGCCAATAACGTGCTTGGCACCAAAAATGTTGTCGATATTGCTGATATGAGTGGCGTAGAGCGGCTGGTGCTTATTTCCACTGATAAAGCTGTCCATCCTGCCAATGTCTATGGCGCCACCAAGCGTCTGGCTGAAATGGTTGTCCTGGATGCTGCCCGGCGTACGGGCAAATCGTTTTCAGTTGTCCGCTTTGGCAATGTGTTGGGTAGTCGGGGTTCCGTTGTTCCGCTATTTAAGCGCATGATCGCCAATGGGGGGCCTCTTCAAATTACTCATCCAGAAATGTTTCGATTTTTTATGACTATACCCGAGGCCGTTCATCTTGTCTTGCAGGCGGCTGCGATGGGGCAGGGCGGGGACGCATTTTTGCTTAACATGGGTGACCAGGTCAGCATACTCAATCTTGCTGAAGATCTAATTCGTCTTTCTGGGTTGGAACCAGGCCGGGATATCGAGATCGTTTTCACGGGTGTGCGTCCTGGTGAAAAGCTGCGCGAAGAGTTGTGGGAGCCCGGCAAGATCTATGATCCCACCGGTCATCCGGATATTTTCCGCTCAACAAGCGAAGATAATACCGACAGCGCCACGCTTCAATCCTGTCTTACCAGTCTTTCATCCTTGGTGCTCGCAAGCCAACCTGATGAAATCGTGTCTCTTCTTGATCAAGTTGTTCCTGGTTCGGCCATCCGCGCAACCCCACCCCCCGTGGATTTGACGGATGTGGTTTAGCCCCCACGTTTGAAGGTTATAAGTCATGCCCCTTGTTTCTTTTTCTGAATGGCGAAATTTCCTGAATAATAAATACCCTAACGCCCATGTTTTGCAGACTGCTGAATGGGGCGAGTTGAAATCTGCCTATGACTGGAAGCCCATCCGAATTATTTCTGATGAAGTCGGAGCGCAAATTCTATTTCGCAAGCTCCCGTTGGGGTTCACGCTTGCATATATCCCCAAGCCAGTTTTTGGTGAGCGCTTGCCACCCGACAATCACCCATTTTGGACCGAGCTTGATGCAATCTGCGCAAAAAAACGGACTGTATTTCTCAAGATAGAGCCTGATGTTTGGGAATTTTCTGATAGCCCGGAATCACACTTATCCACCTATCGGCCCCCAGCATTCATCCTTTCCCCTCACAACATCCAACCACCACGAACCATCATCATCTCACTTGCTGGAAGCGAAGAAGACATCCTGGCGCGCATGAAACAGAAATGTCGTTACAATGTGCGTCTGGCTGAAAAAAAAGGGGTCTCTGTCCGTTTTTGGGACGACTTGGATAGTTTCTATCGTTTGATGCAAGTTACCGGCGGCAGGGATGGCTTTGGCGTACATTCGTTATCTTATTACCGCAGAGCATATGAATTGTTTCATCCCGTGGGTTTGGCGGAACTCCTGGTTGCTGAATTTGAAGGCAAACCGCTTGCAGCTTTGATGATCTTTGCCAATGGCGCCAATAGTTGGTATTTATACGGCGCATCAAACGATGAAGAACGCAACCGTATGCCCACTTATTTGCTGCAGTGGCAGGCTATAAAATGGGCCCGGGAGCGTGGTTGCACCCATTATGATTTGTGGGGTGTTCCTGATGTCGAAGAAATGACCCTGGAATCTCAATTCGAGACTCGTCAGGATGGGTTGTGGGGCGTCTATCGTTTCAAGCGCGGATTTGGCGGAACCGTCTGGCGCGCTGCGCAAGCTTTGGATAAAGTCTACCTGCCGTTGTTATACCGGCTCTACCTTTGGCGGATGCGAAATAGAGAATAAAGTCGAGTGCTCATCTGAATTTCGCGGCTAAAAACAGCAACATAAATTCTTAGTTCTTCGGAGAGTGATGGAATGGCAGAAATTGAATTACGCGAGATAGCCCTTTTTAGCGAGATGGATGAACATGAAGTGGCTGAAATTCGAGTCTTGATGGATGAGTTGAAGTTCAAAGCCGGGCAGACCATCGTGCATGAAGGTGAACTTGGTGACCTGTTTTATATTATTACCGAAGGTGATGTTCAGGTCACCATTCGTGATGCAGGTGGGGATGATATTGTGCTTCACGACCTGGGCCCGGGTGGCTTTTTCGGCGAGCTTTCCATGTTGACCAGTGAGCCACGCTCAGCCAGAGTACGTGCACTGGATAATGTTACCGTCCTGGCGCTGGAACGTGATGAGTTTTTTAGTTTTCTGCAAAAACGGCCTTCAGCTGCCATCGATGTGCTGATCGAACTGGGTGGCCGCCTGCGGGAAATGGATGCCATCCTGCGGCGCAGTGTCAGTCGCAACGCGAATGTCGTCGATAAAGAAAGCCTGACCATGGGCCAGCGTATTGCCGATTCGGTAGCGGATACAATGGGTAGTTGGCGTTTTATTATTTTCCAGAGCACCATCCTGGCCATCTGGATCGTACTTAATGTCACTGCCTGGGTCAATCATTGGGATCCTTACCCGTTTATCCTGCTCAATCTTACCCTGTCTTTTCAGGCTGCTTACTCCGCACCTTTTATTATGATGAGCCAGAACCGTCAGGCATCCAAGGACCGTATTGCCGCTGAAATTGATCACCAGGTGAATACCAAGGCCGAACTTGAAGTCGGTCTGATGCTGAAACGCATCGATGATTTGGAGCAGTTGGTGGATGAGAATCAGCGTGAAATTAAAAATATGCTTTCAAAGTAGGTGGTGATATTCGGCCTTGGACGGAAATTGGCCTGAATGGCTTACCCTGCCTTCAAAATATGGGTCAGGATTGTCGCGCCGCTTCCGCCAATATTTTGCGCCATCCCAATTTTTGCGCCATCCACCTGTGTTTTGCCGCATTCCCGTCTCAATTGTTGAACCACTTCCACGATTTGATACATGCCGGTTGCGCCGACCGGGTGGCCCCTGGCTTTTAAACCACCGCGTGTGCAGATTGGGATGCGTCCGCCTGCCACCTGAATCTGGTTATCCAGTCCAAGCCGTGGAGCCTGACCACGTTCCGCAAAACCGCATGCTTCAAGCGATAATGCCGACATGATCGAAAAGGCATCATGCAGTTCAAATACATCGATATCATCCACGCCCACGCCCGCCATTTGGTAGGCTTGTTTTGAAGAAAGATAAGCTGCTGTTAGAAACAGCGGGTCTTTGCGGCTGTGAACTGCCAGGGTATCTGTAGCGGCACCTGAACCTGCAACCACTATCCGTGGACGTGATGGATGTGTGCTCACCTGTTCCGCAGGGACGATGATCGCTGCGGCGGCCCCATCCCCGATCGGCGAAGCATCCAGCAGGTTGATCGGTGTTGCCACCATCGCAGATTTTTCGAACTGCTCGACGGTGATCTTATTATGTAGTCGCGCATAGGGGTTGTGCATTGCATTGGCATGGGCATTGATCGAGAAAGGCGCAAAATCGCCATGTTTCCAGCCAAATTCGTACATGTAACGCCGCATGACCAATGCGTTTAACCCTACGAATGAAATCCCTTGTTCCAATTCCCAATCAGCATCTGCCGCGGTCGCTAGTGCTGCGGTCACATCGTGCCCGGCTTTGTCAGTCATCTTCTCAACGCCCACCACAAGTGCCGAATCCATTTCACCTGAAGCTACTGCCATCAACCCAGCACGAAAAGCCGCACCGCCCGAACCGCACGCTGCTTCAATTTTTACGGCCTCTGCCCGCCACATTCCCACCCAATCGGCAATAAATGCGCCCAGTTGATTTTGTCCGCCTATTAAAGGAGAAAGCATATTGCCTACAAAAAGCCCTTCTGGATGCTCCACCCCTGAATCTTGCATGGCGGCAAAGGCGGCCTCGCCTGCGATTTCGCGCAGCGATTTATCCCAGTGTTCATCAATGATTGTTTGTCCGATTCCCAATATTGCAACAGGTCGCATAAAATTCTCCCGGGTAACTTCTGCTCTCATTTTACCGGATTGTGCTCTCAAGAGCTATCCAGATTAGTTCACGCCATCTCGCAAAGTTGACATTTTGGGCATATACTATAAATACATTTATCTATAGCGGAGATTACCTTATGAGTAAAAAAATAGCCGCTGTTTTCTTGCCATTGATGGCTTTGGCATTCATGGGTTGTGGATTTTATTATTCGGCCACCCCTACTCCCGAGCAAATTCTTTTGCCGACAGAATCTGCTCAGGAACTTCCGTTACTGGTTGGTGACTGGCATATCACTATTAACCAGTCAGGTGGAATTGCAGGCACATCGCGCACACTCGAAATATCCGGAAGCGGAGATTTGACAATTTTCGACATGCGTACCAATAAGCAGATTGTGGCCCGTTTGCCTGCCGATAAACTTGCCGAGCTTGTCCGGTTGGTGGCATCTTCCAAATACCATGCACCATCTGAGCCATCTGGTTGCGTAGATTGTTTTATTTACACACTGGTGATTAACAATGGCGACCGTAATTTCCAGGCGCAGTTGGACGATGTCAGTTTGCCCGATTCTGGCTTACACCCACTCCTGTTCTTCCTGGGAAAATACCTCAGCGGCCCAAATTAATCAGCACTGGTGACGTATGGTCCAGCAGAATGCAACTTTCAACCATACTCTGCATCTGACAAAGTGCAATATCCTATAATATACGAGGCTCACGATGACTTTTACTTTTAGTGGTATATCCACACCATCCAATTCCAGTGACTCCAAACACGTAAAAGTGCTGGTACTCGGTTCCGGTCCTGCTGGGCTGACTGCTGCACTCTATGCAGCGCGGGCAGAACTTGAACCTGTGGTGTTGACTGGTATCGAATTAGGCGGGCAGGCTGCCCTGACGCACACCATCGAGAACTACCCTGGTTTTCCCGATGGCGTTGGTGGCTCGGAATTGGGCGAACTCTTCCAAAAGCAGGCCGAAAGGTTTGGCGCGAAGGTTGAGTTTGATACAGCCAACACAGTTGATTTATCACAGCGCCCTTTTCAGGTGGGTACGGACAATGGCCAATACCTGGCGGATACGCTGATCGTTGCCACAGGGGCTCGCCCGAATCATCTCGAGATTCCGGGAGAAGTTGAATTAACCGGTAAGGGTGTTTCGTATTGCGCCACCTGCGATGGCTGGTTTTTCAAGGAAAAGAAGGTTGTTGTAGTTGGAGGCGGGGACAGCGCTCTTGAAGAAGCCCTGTTTCTCACCCGTTTTGCAACTTCTGTAACCATCATCCACCGCCGCGACAACTTGCGGGCCGGCAAGGTACTCCAAAACCGCGCTCTTTCCAACCCCAAGATTAATTTCATTTGGAATTCGATTGTCACCCAGGTTGTTGGATCTGACAAGGTAACCTCTCTTAAGCTAAAGGATACCCTTGACAGCACCGAATCCATGCTGCCGGTTGATGGTTTGTTCATTTTTATTGGGCACACACCCAATACACAAATGTTTAAGGGTCAATTGGATATGGATGAACTCGGGTATATTCATGCCAATCATTTGATGGAAACCAATATTCCTGGTGTTTTTGTCGCTGGAGAGGTCGCTGATTCGCACTTTCGCCAGGTGATTACATCGGCGGGCATGGGTGCTTCTGCCGCCATACAGGTCACCCATTTCCTTGAAAAAGAACTTGTGAGTGCCTGAAGCTGCGGTATTTCTGGAAATAGGCTATGGATATCCGCTGTCGCACCTCAATTTTGAATGCCTTGTTTTTTTAGTTACAATCCGATAGGTGATTTATGACAAAAGCCCCTATTGTTGTCTGGTTCGTTGAATTAAAATCCATCCCTCTCTGATATTCTTGTTTTCGGATGAGATGTGGATTCCTATACGTTAAAATATGGAGGAATAATGGCTAAAGTTTCTATTATTGGTGCCGGTATGACTGGCGCCACAACCGCCCACTGGTTGGCGGAACGTGAATTGGCAGACCTGGTTTTGGTTGACGTACTTGAAGGTATGCCCCAGGGAAAGGCACTCGATTTGCTCGAAGCGATGCCCATTATCGGCAAGGATGTGAAAATCGTTGGCGCGAACAGCTATGAAGCGACCCGTGACTCTGACATCATTGTTATTACAGCGGGTCTGCCTCGCAAACCAGGCATGAGCCGTGACGATCTTCTGACTGCCAACGCCGCTATTGTTGGGACAGCCACCACCGAGACATTGAAATATTCCCCCAATGCCATCTATGTTGTGCTGACAAACCCGCTTGACACCATGGCGTATCTTGCTATGAAGGTTGGTAACATCCCGGCACATCGGGTTATTGGCCAGGCTGGCATCCTCGATTCGGCCCGCATGCGCGCTTTCGTGGCGCTTGAGACCGGTGTCAGTGTCGAAAATATCAACTGCTATGTTTTGGGCGGCCATGGCGACGAGATGGTTCCACTCACCAGGCAATCCAATATCGCCGGGATCCCGCTGTGTGATTATCTTCCTGCAGATAAGTTGGAAGCCATTCTGAACCGCACGCGCAAAGGCGGGGGTGAGATCGTTAATTTACTTAAGACTGGTTCAGCATTCTATGCGCCATCAGCCGCCATTGTTCAGATGGTCGATGCCATTCTTAAAGATAAGCACCTGATCGTGCCTTGCGCTGCTTATATGCAGGGAGAATATGGTCTGACCGATATGTTCTTTGGTGTTCCGGTGCAGCTTGGTCGCAAGGGTATTGAGCGCATCGTCGAGTACAAACTGGAAGCCGATGAAAAGACTGCTTTCGATAAATCAGCTGCCTCAGTCAAAGATACCATCAATGCGCTGAACAACCTGATAAAACTATAAAAATTTTTAAAGCGCCGCCCGTAAGGGCCGCCGAAAATTCGTTTAATAGGAGATAAAAATGATTTTGCACGACAAGATTGCTGCACAACTTCCGAACTGGCGTGAGCGCTATAAAAAACTTTCAAAAGAACAGGCTGAAGTGGTTGTCGATAAAGTGACCATTGGACAGATTATCGGTGGGATGCGCGATATTAAATCACTTGTAACTGATATATCCTTTGTTGATCCTGCCGAAGGTATTCGGCTTCGAGGCATGTCTATTCCGGAAGTGCTGAAAGCTTTACCCAGGCCGCGCGGTGCAAAGATTCCTTATGTCGGTGGTCTTTACTACCTGTTAATGGTTGGTGAAGTTCCTACTCGTGAACAGGCCCTCGAAGTGGAAGCCGAATGGGCCAGGCGCGCCGTTGTTCCTGATTATGTTTACAAGATGCTCAAGTCCATGCCGAAGGAAACTCACCCGATGACACTGCTCTCGCAGGCGGTGTTGGCCCTTCAGAATGGTTCGGCTTTTGCCCGAAAATACCATGAAGGTATGAAGAAGGATGTTTATTGGGAACCGGCATTGGAAGATAGCATGGATCTTACCGCCATGTTGCCAGTCATTGCCGCTTTCATCTATCGGATGAAATATTTCGGTGAGACCAGAAAGCCAAAATACAGTGCCCGGCTCGATTACGGCGCCAATTTTGCCAAAATGATGGGCGTTGCCGATCAAAAGGGTTATGCTGATCTCGCGCGTCTCTACTTTATCTTGCACAGTGATCACGAATCGGGCAATGTTTCGGCCCACACCATGCACCTGGTTGGTTCTGCTCTGTCTGACCCATACCTGTCGTTTTCCGCATCGCTCAATGGTCTGGCTGGCCCACTTCATGGGCTTGCCAACCAGGAATGCCTGGGCTGGCTGCTTGACGTGCATAAGATGTTTGGGGGCGTTCCTTCTCGCGAAGATCTGTATAAATTCGCATGGGACACGCTCAATAGTGGCAAGGTTATCCCTGGGTATGGCCATGCTGTTTTGCGTGTTCCCGACCCACGTTTTACTGCTCAAATGTCATTTGCCAAAGATCTTTTCCCCCAGGATGAACTCGTTCGCCTGGCTGACCTGGTTTTTGATGTGGTTCCTGCTGTGCTTAAAGAACAGGGCAAGGCCAAGAACCCCGCCCCAAATGTGGACGCCATTTCTGGTACTCTGCAATATTATTATGGTGTGCGCGACTTTGATTTCTATACCGTGCTCTTCGGTGTTGGTCGCGCTCTGGGTGTTACCCCCAACTATGTTTGGGCGCGTGCCCTTGGGCAGCCCATCGAGCGCCCCAAATCCCTTTCCACCAAAATGCTTGAAGATCTGGCCAAAGCGGCCAATTCTTAATCAGGCTGTGATTCAAAACAAAACCGGCGCATCAATTCGATGCGCCGGTTTTGTTTATTTTTAAAAAGTTCTGTGGGTTTGCTTGTATCTTTCCAGGTCAGGTCTCGGATTCTCGTATTCGCGGGTCATAAGCGGGGATGAAATCAGGAAATCGGCCGTTGCGCGATTGGACGCAGTCGGGATATTGTATAAAACGGCCAGCCTCAGCAGAGCCTTGATATCCGGGTCGTGTGGCTGCGGTTCCAGCGGATCCCAGAAAAAAATGAGAAAATCGATCTCGCCTTCAGCTATTTTTGCGCCAATTTGCTGATCGCCACCAATCGGGCCGCTCTTGAATTGTGTAATGGGTAGATCCAGCTCCCTTTCCAGCAGGCTGCCGGTGGTGCCGGTCCCAAAAAGATGATGATGCGAGAGTGTTCCTCGATTGAACCTGGCCCAGTCGAGCAGGTCTTTCTTTTTATTATCGTGCGCTACAAGCGCTATGTTTTTTTTTATATTAATTTGTGGAGTGTTGTTTGCCATTATTTATTCCTTATGTTTTTTCAGGGCAAGTTGTTCCTGGTGCATTGATCGCGTCCAGGTTCCCTGTAATTTTGAAATGAAAAACTCCCCGTCTGCACGGGGAGTTGAACTGCCTATGGTTTTGGTGTCGCTTCGGGCGCTACTCCCTGCCAGGAGAATACCCGCTGGTTTGAATCTTCTCCCGCACTGCTCCAGATGGGTAGTCCTTGTTCATCCGTTCCGGTTTGGCGCACCGTGGAGATATACCAGCGGAAAATATGTGGAGCGCTGTCTTTTGGCCGGAAGGAGGCTGGAACAATAAATTTCGTATCGTTTGCATAGGCAACCAGGCGCCGGCCCTGTCCCTCGGTCACATCTTCGATGACAATGGAATAGGATTCGTTTGAGCGCAGGGTTCCAATGGAAGCCCACTGCAGGGTGATGTTATCGTTGGCTAAGGTAAACGAGGCCCCGTCTGCCGGCAGCAGCAGGTTTGCGGCCGGATAGGGAGGCGGGGTGGTGGGAGTCGGGGTTGGGCCTGGGGTGGCCGCGCGTTCGCACAGCGGGATGGTCAGGTTCATTCCCAGGTAGACTGTGTCGGTTGGCAAGCCATTATAAGATTTGATCGCCTCACCCGGAACCGCATAGTTTGCGGATATGCTGCCAAGTGTGTCATTCGCCTGGACGGTATACACGACCCTCTCGCAGGCTGCCAACGTGGCTTGGGCCGGTTCCAACGTGTTGGTGGCCTGTGGCAGGGCTGTAGGTGTGGGGAGGGGCACCTTGAGAACTTGCCCAACACTTAATGTGTTGCAGGCTACCGGCAGGTTGTTCAGGATGATGATACTTTGCACCGATACCCCGAAGCTCACCGCGATGGATGTGCAGGTATCGCCTAAAGCTATTTTGTATTCAAGCGGTGGCTGCGTGGTGCTCGTTGGTACCGGCGTTGCTGTCATTGCGTCTGTGGAAGTTGGTGTAACGGTCAACGTGGCGGTGACCGTTGCGGTGCCCTGTGCCGAGGTGACCGTTGAGACGCCACCAGTCATGCGCATTACAACAAAAACTGCTGCTGCGCCAACAACCAGGAACAGTACCAGCAGACTGAGAACCGCTGGCAGGCTGAGGGTGATCTCGGGCATCCGATTGGCCTGGACAGCGCCTGACTTTTTGACTTCCACCGTGGGGTGGAGTTCTGTGCCGCACACCAGGCAGCGCGTGGCATTCTCGGCCAGGCGTGTTCCGCAGGTTGGGCAAATTTTCGTATTGGGGGTGGATGTGGTTTCTGGACTCATACGGGTGTGGATTATACCATGCAAAAATTTAGCACAAAAAGCGGCCCCGTCACACCGTCACATTTTCATTCCATTTCGTGTTTCGGTTGTTTTTCGTACCTCTGCTATAATTCGGCTGTTATGAATGAAAATTATGATATCTTCCGCTGCATGTTGCTTATTCGCCGGTTTGAAGAGCGCGCCCTGGCTGAATTTTCTACCGGTAAGTTGTTTGGCACCACCCATGCCTATATTGGCCAGGAAGCCGATGCCGCCGCGGTTTTTTCACTTGCTGGTCCCAATGATATTGTTTGGAGCAATCACCGCTGCCACGGTCATTTTTTAGCCTATGGCGGCGATCCCTACCGGCTCGCCGCAGAATTGATGGGCAAATCCACCGGCCTGGTGGCGGGGCGGGGCGGCAGTCAACACATCCATTGGCGAAATTTTTATTCCAACGGCATCCAGGGGGGCATTATTCCGATCGCCGTAGGGATGGGGCTGGCCCAGAAAGTGCAAAAAAGCGCTGCTATCACGCTTGTGTTCTTCGGGGATGGCACACTTGGCGAAGGCGTACTTTATGAAAGTCTGAACATTGCTTCGCTCTGGCATTTGCCTGTGCTCTTCATCCTTGAAGACAATCGCTTCGCCCAGACCACGCCGGTTGAAAAAGGGGTCAGCGGTTCCATGCCGGCTCGCTTCCAGGCTTTCGGGATCAAGACCTGGGAAGTGGATTCGAGCGATGTGCTCGAGATCCACTCGGCTGCTGCTCAGGCCTTCCAGCATGTACGTGAGAACGCTCAGCCTGCTGCCCTGGTGCTGCATACATACCGTTTCGCTGCCCACAGCAAGGGAGACGACCCTCGCGACCGTGAAACCATCGCCCAGATTCGTGCCAGGTTCGATCCGCTCGCCATTCATGCCGCCCGTCTTTCATTCGAAGAATTAGCCCAGGCGGAAGCGGATGTCTCAGCCATCATCGAAGATGCGTTTATACGGGCATCCGCCGATCCATTCCCGGTTTTACAGGAGCTTGGTTAGCAAGGTATCGAAAATTGCACCGCCTTGTTAACTCTTTCAACCCCATGCCAACTGTTCTCGAACGGCTCAATTACGCCCTACAGCATGCCTTGCAAACAGACGAGCGTGTCTATCTCCTCGGTGAAGACATCCTCGACCCGTACGGCGGCGCTTTTAAGGTCACACGCGGGCTTTCCAGCCAGTTTCCGGAACGTGTTCTTACCACGCCCATTTCCGAATCCGCCCTGATCGGTATTTGCAATGGTATGGCCTTGCGCGGGCTGCATCCGGTTGCTGAGATCATGTTTGGTGATTTTGTCACACTGATTGCTGATCAGCTTATCAACCATGCTGCCAAGTTCCGCTGGATGTACAACGAGCAGGTGCGTGTGCCGGTTGTTGTGCGCACCCCCATGGGCGGACGGCGCGGATATGGCCCCACCCACTCGCAATCACTGGAAAAGTTATTTTTGGGTATTCCTGGGTTAACCGTGCTTGCCCCCAATTCCCTGGGCGATCCGGCTGAATTGTTGGAAGCTGCCATTCAACAGGATGAGACTCCTATCCTGTTTGTTGAACATAAACTGCTCTACACTCGCCCCATGCTGGAATCTGGTCATGGTGATTTGCAGGATTGGGTTGTCACCAGGTCCCAGGGATCCTTCCCGACCTTTACACTGCGCATCTCGCCCGCTGAGTCATCTGCCATTACCATTGCCACATACGGATATAACTTCGAGCTTGCCCGCGCGGCTGCCCTGGAGCTGGCTTATGAACATGAGATTTTTGCTGAAATTGTGCTGTTCAGCCAGATCAGTCCATTTGAGCTTTCCCCCTTATTTGACTCGCTTCGCCGCACTAAACGCCTGCTCACGGTTGAAGAAGGCACCCTGACGCTGGGCTGGGGCGCAGAAGTGGCATCTCAGTCTGCCGCTGTGCTGCCGCAGGCGAAAATTGGCCGTGTTGCGGCGCTCAATTTACCGGTTGCCAACGCCAGGTCACTTGAAGACGCCATTTTGCCATCTCAGGAAAAGATCATCCAAATGGCGCTTGAACTGATTAAATAAAAACAGAGGCGGGTCAATCCCGCCTCTGTTGGTTGTGGTGGATTACATTGCCGGAGCGGCAGCTATGGCAACTTTATAAGCCTGCCCAGTGAGATGAGCGCTCAAAGTGGTTGTATAGGCTGTGGTAAATAATAAACCTACACCGCAGATCAAAATTCCGAGTGGCGACAGGATCATACTGGCAAGCGCCACGCCCAGGATTTCCATCACGTACGGCCCTGGAGCCGCGCGAAGCAGTGCGAAAATTTGATTAAAGCGGAAAGCCGCGCCAAGCTCGCCAGTCGCAGCCAGGTTGCCCAACGCCGCCGGGATGAAAAACCCTGCCACAATCGCGAACAGAATGACAATGCAGGTCATACACACGCCGACCACGGTCGCGATCCCGCCCATCGTGCTGGAATCACTGTTGCTGGATGCAAATATCAAGGCAAAGGATACGCCATATTGGCACATAACCACCAGAATGATGGGCAGTGCATAGGCCAGGCTGACCACAAACGCCTGAAAGCCTTTTGAGATAAAACTGCTAAAATTATCCCAGCCGGGCAGTGGATCAGGATCATTGTTAATAACACGGCGGGTAATTTCCAGCCCCCATCCCATCAGCGTAATTCCTCCGATCACTGGGATCAACGATACCAACGCTGCAATGCCAACCTTCTTTAACCAATCCGGATCTTGAAAAGCAAAAGTAAAAGCGCGACCAAATTCCATAACTTCATCCTCCATCAATAAATGAGATGGCCTATTATGGTTCAAAACGGGTAAAATTGCAACCGTTTATTGTAACAACAGGAAAATCATGTCTCCTACCCCCATTCTTGTTCCCCTGCTTAATGCCAACGAGCCTGAGGCCCGCCTCGTTGCTGTGCACGTCACAGACGGTCAGCCTGTTAAAAAAGGTGATTTGCTCATTACAATTGAAACTACCAAGGCCGCGGCAGATGTCGAAGCTCCCATTGCGGGCTTTTTCCGTATGTTGGCTCAGCCTGGTGACACACTTTCAGTGGGCGATACGCTTGCCTTTATCACTCAGGTCGCAGACGAGGTTCTCGAGCAAACTATAGCCGTTAATCCAAATTCAACCGGGTCACAGGCCTCGTCATCCATTGATCCTGTTTCTGCGGGGCTGCGCATCACCCGGCCTGCCCGCATCCTGGCGGAATCGCTTGGTATTGATCTTGCTGGGCTGCCCACCGACCGGCTCATCACGGAATCCATTCTGCGCGAATTGTCGGGTCAATCTCCTCAGCGTGATCGTTCCCGCCAAACCAATTCCACTATCATCATCTACGGAGCTGGCGGGCATGCCAAGGCTGTCATGGAGATGGCGCAAGCCATCGCTGCTTTCCGGATCGCTGGCATTATCGATGACAACCAGGCTCTCACCGGTACATCTGTACTCGGAATTCCAGTGCTAGGAACGCGTGATCTGCTCCCCGATCTTTTTGAACAGGGCATTCGTCTGGCTGCCAACGGCGTCGGTGGTATCATCGACATCAATACTCGTGTGAAACTATTTGACCGGTTGGCCGGATACGGTTTTGCTTTCCCCATTCTGCGCCATCCTCGCGCAACGGTGGAACCATCTGCTCAAATTTTTGATGGTGTCCAGGTTTTTGCCAATGCCTATGTTGGTTCTTCAACCTTGCTGCATGAAAGGTGCATGGTCAACACGGGCGCCATAGTTTCGCATGATTGCGAGATAGGCTCATATACCCACATCGCGCCGGGTGCCATGTTGGCCGGCCATGTGCATGTCGGCGAAAAAGCCCTGGTGGGCATGGGGGTCACCACTGCCATTGGTATCACCATCGGTAGCGGCGCGCGTATCGGCAATGGCGCAATATTACTGGCGGATGTGCCAGCCAGGGCCATAGTCCCGGCCGGCAAGGTCTGGACTGTCTCATAACCCTTTTGTTATTGTTTCTGGAGAAGAAAATGATCGATCCGGTAATTTTTTCGTTTCACATCGGCAGTTTTGAGTTCGCCTTGCGCTGGTATGGGGTTTTTGTGATGACGGGGGTCGCTGTTGGAGCCTGGTTTGCGGGAAAGGAAGTAAGCCGCCGCGGTGAAAAGGCTGATGCTGTCTGGGACGCCCTGTTATGGATACTACCTGCTGGGATCATCGGCGCGCGCCTGTGGTACGTAGTCAACGCCACCCTGGGTGGCAATGCGTATTACCTTCAGAATCCGGCCCAGATTTTGAATATCCCACAAGGTGGGCTGCATTTTTATGGCGGTCTTCTTTTTGGCGCTGTGGCCATGTATTTTTATTTGCGCAAATATAAAATGGATATCTGGTTATTCTTGGATGCTATCGCTCCGGTTACCCTGCTTGGCCAGGCTATTGCCCGTCCGGCCAATTTTATCAATCAGGAACTATACGGGCAGCCCACCACTCTCCCGTGGGGCATCTCTATCGACTCGCTGCATCGTATTGGTACATACCAGGATTTGGCGCAGTACCCGCTAGCCACCACTCGTTTTCACCCAACATTTGCGTATGAGATGATCTGGAATTTCCTATTCTTTGCGTTGATCATTTACCTGTCTCGTCGTTTTGCCAGTAAGATAAAACCCGGCGCTGTATTTTCTGCCTGGCTCGTGGCAGCGGGTGTTGGACGTTTCTTGATCGAGTTTTTTCGCCCGGATCAACCTCACCTGGGTGGCTCGTGGATCAGCACAACCCAGGTTGTCACCATCCTGATGGCGTTGGCCGGGCTGTTGTTACTTGCACATCGTTTTGGCAAGCTTAAGCTGCCTTTCCCGCCCTTCCCGGATGAATATCAACCAGCCAGGCCATAATTAACGCCAGGCTATCAAACAAAAGACCCATTTCATGACAGAAATGGGTCTTTTGTTCTTAATCCCCTGTCAGGGGTAATTCGGCCGCAATGACCGGGAATACCATCGCATTATGCTGGGATGGATTTTTGGGATCACGCCTGTCAAAATTGAAGCGGTCAAAAATTTCCTCAAATTCGTGCAATATCTCTTCACGGCTGAAGCCCATCTCTTCGTATTTGTAAGCGTGATCACTTTGGTGTGTGCGCGTCTCATCAATTGCATCCTGGATGATCTTCTCCAGTCCGTTGGTTTCTGTGTATCCAAATTGCTTGTAAAAGGTGCGGATGACATGTTCCGGCCAGCGGATTAGATCATCATAATTCAGGATCATACGGTTGGAAGAAGGATTCTGGTCCAAAACACTCAGTGGATGATGGTACCAGTACTTGGTCAGGGCCAGTACTTGATCCCGGTACATGTATTTTTCGTTTGGTTCGCTGAAGATGTGCCAGGCATAGCTCAACCAGGAGATCGTTGATGGCAGCATATCCAAAGGATTGCGCGCCAGGTATAAGATACGCGCATCTGGAAAAAACTCCATCAGGGTTTCGATTTTTGCGCTAAAGGCTGGGTTTTTAGCCACAAAGTGCTGTTTGCCACGGGCTGCGTATAGATGGCGTTGTATGCAGCTTCGATAAAAGCCCATGATGCGTTTTTTTTCATTCGCGGGCAAGGCATCGTCGAAAAACTGGTAGGGTGGCAGTTCTTCCAAAAATGGGAACAGCAGGCTGATAAAAAATGTCGACCAGGCATGCAGCAGGATGTTTTCATCCTCTTCCGGTTCGAACAGGCTGATTTTGTGGATGCGTACCTGTCCAAGCGATCGTTGGTCAATCCCCTTGAGGGCATTTACCAATGGGCTGCCGAAAACGCGATCGATGCTTGCCAGCCCGCGGAAGAGCTTTCGTTGGGTGATGGATGGCATCAGGAAAATGTCCCAGGTACGCAGGCTGGTGAAGGTGGCCGAATCACGCGAAAGCAGCCGGTGTAGAAAAGTGGAACCGCTGCGGAAATTCCCCAAAATGAACAACGGTTTTTCGACGGGTTGTTTTTTATAATCCGGGAATAATACATCATCCAGAAGAAAACACAGCCAGGTAAAAAGCGTCCAAACAGGCCAGATGGTGTAGAAAATGAGCAAAAATGTGATTCGTTTGCGGGTTAGTTTTCCATAAGTGTCTTTTGACTGGAAAAAAGAGTGCACTGCGATGCGCCAGAACAGGCGAAAATTGTACATCATGCGGCCTTGCGATCCTTGTGGTTGGTTGGAAAACCATTAAAGTTCCCAACATATAATAAACGGGCCTTCAACGGCCCGTCTGTCATTTTACCAGAACCCGGGTTTATTCGGGGCAGGATTTGTAAAAATTAGAATCCAGCATGAGCGATATTCCCAGCCTGCCTGCAGGCCTGATTTCAATCGCCTGGCACAACTCGCCATAACGGTTTCGCCCAATTTCTAGCCAACCCCCTCCACTAACAACATCTTGGATTTTGCGTATTGGTGTCGGCTTGGTTCTATCCGAACAGATTCGAACCCTGGAGTTCGGCCAAATGTCTTTCATGATTGGCTTGATCTGGCTGACGGTGTCGCTGATTGATCTGGCCTGTTCCCGCCTGCGATTTGCCATCATTGGCAAGCGGGCGCTCTAAATGTGTGACCCTAGGAGGACCGACTATGTCGCTGAGCATCCCTGATATCGAGCAACTGTTGAGCAGCCGCG